>JACAUC010000221.1 GCA_013390945.1 Candidatus Chloroheliaceae bacterium | reverse complement strand
GATTTCTAATCCCGATTTCAGACGGTAGGAGGGATTTCTAATCCCGATTTCAGACAGCAGGAGGGATTTCTAATCCCGATTACTACAATTCCGCCCTTATTTGAAAGGTTGAAAGGATTTTTTAGTGAAGCAATTGCGGAGGATGATCCTGCTAGGGGTGATTGCTTCACTCCTTTCAAGCGTTATCCTGCTTGGAGGGCTATCACTCTGGGCAGCACCACCCTCGCCAGCCAATTTCACGCTTTCTGCCGGACAGAGTGCTACTGTCAGGATTAATCTTTTTTCTCTAAATTTTGGGAAAGACTTTCCAACCAATCAAATTATCCAGCCTAACGGATTAGCCGAGGCCAATTTGCGAAGTATACTCTCTTATGCGATTGACAAAGGTTATGACCAAAGCGACCCGTACCAAGTACAATTAGCCCTATGGTACTTGCGGGATAATACTTTCCATACCAACCCGAGTGAAAACAAAACCATCGCGCAGGAGATAGTCAATAATGCCCGCAAAGCACCTTCTATTCCGGCAGGTAGTGGGATGGCTCTGACAGAGGCGGTTAATAATGGGCAGGTAGTGATGACCTCTAATAGCATCCAAGCTTTGAAGCAAGGTGGCTATTATGGTACAGGAAATTTGGAAGTAAAGAACAATAGCACCAGCACCCTAAATCTAAATGTTGCCCCAGGCACTCTTTTCAACACTAAGGATGCTAATTTCCAAACTTTGATTGCTTACCCTACCGGGGTAGAAAATAACTTGGCTGTAACAGACCAAGTTACAGCTACCACCACCCTTACTGCCACTACTACTCTGGCTACAATTACCACCTCTGTTACGGCTACTCCTACTATTACTGCCACCACTACTCCTACGGTGACTAAGGTTACCGCATCTGCGACTACTTCCCTTGCCACTCTTCCCCCCACTACGATTGCGCCGCCCACTTCGCTGGCGGCTACAATTACCGCATCAGCCATAACTACAAGTGCAGTGGTAACTGAGACGAATGTGGCTATTGCTACGACCACCTCCAGCGCTATTCCTACTCTCTCCGTCTCACCTTCAACTAGCACCAGAGGCGATGCGTCAAACAGAGATAATCTCTTCCTAGTTTGGTTCTTAATCCTCTTTTTCTTGGCAATGACTGGCGGTATTATCTTGCTGGCTCTCAGGAGACGGAAGACTAAACCTTAAACTCTTTCAATTTTAGGAATGTTTGGAGAAATGGCTCGTTTTAAGACCAATGCGTCTCCTGAGCCATTGGCGATATGTAAGGTAGATAGGGAAGGTAACAAACCAACCTGCCAAACAGAAGAGCAAAACCACTAGTGGCGACGGTACAGGGATACCCCCGGTTTTATGCTGGCGGAATTGCCAAATCCTTCTGGCGGCCCAACCACTACTTACTAGCACTACCCCAAGTAAGACCATTAGCCCCACTTGTCCGCCATATAGCACTAGCAACCCGGTATAACTAGTGCAGAATATCAGATGTACCAAAAAGTAAAATAGGAAAAATAAGGGGTTTGTGCTTCTGTTCATCTCAGTCATAATACATTACTCGGTTTGACCACTGCCTACCTAGCTCGGTACCTTCTAGCACTAGAAAAGAAAAATCTTCTAGTGGATAATAAAGGAAAACGCGCTCCAATTCAAGTAGTGGTTCCCAAAGACGTAGAATAACGAACTTGGCGTGAAGAAAGAAATAGATAGGTTTTGTATATTTTCAATTGGTAAGGGTTGGAGTCTGGCCTATGGCATAAACCCGCCTTAGACTTGGTCACAACCAGTTGACCGTAACCTAGGTGGATTGCTCACATTGGACGTATGCCATACACCGCTACCTCGCATTATTGAGATGATACCTTGATTAGGTGAAGATGCAACTACTCTTATTAGGGAATCGGAGCATCTAGTTGCCAAGCCCGAAAATAACGATTATCTTTTAAACGGAACCTAGCAAAAGTATCGCTATTATTTCTTATAGCCTCCTTCTCGGCTTCATCAAAAAGTTCAACAGGCATCCTTTTCAAAATTTGCCAAGACTTAACCTTTTTGAAAGCTTCACTAATTCCAAGAGCAACAGGACTAGTTAGATTAAGCTCGCTAGGGCTCTTTGGTTTTACAAATTTGTTGTAGATTGCCTTAGCTTGGCCCACAGTGCGTAAAGAATTTCTATAGTTCTTTACCACTTCAATAAAGTCTAAATTCTCAGTTGTAAATTCCGAAACAGCAAAAGCATAAAAATACTTATACAAATTTGGATTGTTCAAGACTTCTTGAAAAGTTTCAGGTAGTTTCTTTATAATCGCATTAGAGTGCGCTCTTTTGGGTGTAGGTTGAGCGACACCCAAAACACGTTGGACTTCCCCAGATGATGAGGTTTTGCTCTGGAGGATGGCACGTTGTACCGCTCGGTTGCCAAAAGTGGACTGCATTGCCAAGATACTCTGAGGTGAGACTCCTCGCGGGTTAATCATACCAGAGATCAAGGCGTTGGCTGATAGTTCTTGAGGTGGACTATCAGCGTCGTGGTTCTCGTTCTCCTGATCCTCCGTTTCGGAGTAGTTGTTGATCTTGTGAGATTGCTCTTCTTCTTTAGCTCTAGGCGCAAGCTTTGATTTAGTTCGCGAGGAATATCTTGGTGACGGCATCGCTTATTCCTTTCCACTTAAACCAATACAATAATAATTCATTATATTGCTAGATTTAAGCTTTGTCTAGTTAGGAAGATTAGAGGAAGATTAGAAGGATAAAAATACAGGCGTGGAAGGACTTGAACCTTCGACGGGCTGTTTAACAGACAGCTGCTCTACCTGCTGAGCTACACGCCTATGGTAATAAAAATGGTGGGTCAGACAGGATTTGAACCTGCAACTAACAAGGTTTGAGCTTGTTGCGTCTGCCGTTGCGCCACTGGCCCATTTTTCGGCTTAGATCGGGCAGGTGGGATTTGAACCCACGACCGACATTTTATAAGAATGTGGCACTGCCAGCCGTGCTACTGCCCGGTTAATGGAGTTGGAGAGCCTCGAACTCTCATAGGTTTTGCACCTCCAGCATTTTAAGTGCTGTGCGTATGCCCACTTCCGCCACAACCCCTTGCCATAGAAAAGAACGGGCGCACCAGGATTTGAACCCGGATGCTACTGGGTAAGAGCCAGCTACTTTGCCGTTAAGCTATACGCCCCCGTAAAGCGGTAGGAGGGAATTGAACCCTCATCAAATGCTTGGCGAGCATCTATCTTGCCTTTAGACCACTACCACACTTTTTTAATCAAAGATGGAACCAGAGGGAATTGAACCCTCGCCCTCGATGCTGCCACAATCGCGCTCTCCCCCTGAGCTACAGCCCCACGTTGTCTACACCTTCTACCCGTAGGGGTTTATTGCATAAAACCTCTACCTCCTACCCGTAGGGGTTTATTGCATAAAACCTCTACACCTCGCTTGGGTTTACGCAGTAAACCCCTACATGCCTGAGGGCGGTATCGAACCACCGTCTCCGCCTTTTCAGAGCAGCGCTTGAACCAACTCAGCTACTCAGGCAAATTCTTAGATTATGTAAGGGTCTGGCAGGACTCGAACCCGCGCCACGCCGCTTAGAAGACGGCTGTTCTCTTCCACTGAACTACAGACCCCTATTCAGACAAGCGCGGCAAGGCTTGAACTTGCGACCTCCAGCTTCGCAGGCTGGCACTCTTTTCCAACTGAGCTACGCACCCTTTTACTCACAAAGGCCGAATGGGATTTGAACCCATGTAAGCAATTTTGCAGATTGCCGCCTGAGACCGCTCGGCTATCGGCCTATTTTGTCCTTGTCCTAACGGGCGATGAGGGACTCGAACCCCCGAACCTTCTGGGTCGAAACCAGCCACTCTATCCAACTGAGCTAATCGCCCCCATAAACCCACAGACCTGTAGGAGGGATTTCCAATCCCGATATTGCATCACTCAAAATTCTATGGTAGCGCAGGCTGGATTTGAACCAGCGATCACCTCCTTATGAGGGAGGAGCCTTAAACCACTTGGCGACTGCGCTATGTCAATCTGAGCGACAGGAATTGAACCTGCATACGCCTGCTCCCAAGGCAGGTGGCCTCCCAATAGCCCACACTCAGTTTTTAGCCTAATAAAGTTTTTGGTAGGCATGGCAGGATTCGAACCTGCATCTTTTTGATCCTAAGTCAACTGCGTCTGCCGTTCCGCCACACGCCCACGATTGTCGCCGGACTGAGCCATCTCCCACAATTTCACTGCCAATTTGTTCCAGAGGGAAGTGCGAGATTTGAACTCGCGGGAGTGTTTTCACTCCTGCCGTTTTCAAAACGACCGCGTTCAGCCGGACTCCGCCAACTTCCCATTTTTCTATAATAAAGACTGGCGGGAAGTACAGGATTTGAACCTGTGAAGGTTTGAAAACCTTCGCCGCTTTCCAAGCGGCTGCATTAATCCGCTCTGCCAACTTCCCAATCAAAGCCGGATGGAGGATTTGAACCTCCGACCTTTCGCTTACAAGGCGACTGCTCTACCGCTGAGCTAATTCGGCACATTTTACGCCCTGACGGAGAGTTGAACTCCGCTCGCTTCCTTGACAGGGAGGCATCTTTACCGCTGGAACATCAGGGCTATTTACTTACCAGTAGCGCATACGAGACTCGAACTCGTTTCCGATCTTTGAAGGAGATCTATCCTAACCTGTAGAAGAATGCGCCATATTTTGTAACATAGGTACGGAAGGACTCGAACCTTCACCATACTGATTAAAAGTCAGTTGCTCAGCCATTTGAGCTACGCACCCCTTTAAGTCGGGCAGGCTAGAATCGAACTAGCGGCAACTTCTGTATCAGAGAAGCATCCTAACCACTGAATGACTGCCCGAAACAAGCCGGAGAAGGGAATCGAACCCTTGCAGCTACGTTGGAAGCGTAGCGTTCTGCCACTAAACTACACCGACCTTTTAGGCTGGGGTGTCTGGAGTTGAACCAGAATTGAGACTTTCAAAGAGTCGCGTCCTACCGGATTAGACGACACCCCAATATTTATTAATCTACTAGCTCCAAAGTGACACAGAGGGGAATTGAACCCCTGTTTTCTTTTTGAGAGAAAGGTGTCCTGACCATTAGACGACTGCGCCATTTTTAAGGCTTGAACTCAGGGATTTGCACCCCAATCTGCAATTTCAGAGATTGCCGTCCTACTCATTAGACGAAGCTCAAATTTTGCCCTAAAGCAAGGATGGTGCGAGATTCGAACTCACAAGCCTTTTAGGGCCAACTGTTTAGCAAACAGCTTCCTCATCCAACCGGATACCATCCATCTACCTTTAATTTTGTGGGAAAGGGCTTGACCCTTTGACAGGAGCGGAGGGATTTGAACCCCCAACCAATCGTTTTGGAGACGACGGCTCTACCGTTGAGCTACACCCCTATATTTAGAGGTTTACGTCGTAAACCCCTATCAATTGATAGACCTGGAAAGGCTCGAACTTTCAACCTTGATGGTGTAAGCATCTTGCTCCGCCAATTGAGCTACAGGTCTATAGTTGAGGCAAGATGATTTGAATTTCTGACCAGAGCCAAAGACTCTGCCAAACTAAGCGACACCCCACTTTTTTATGGACAAGAAGAGATTTGAACTCTCATTGGACACGGTGCAAACGTGCTGCCTTCCCTATCGGCCACTTGCCCAAAGTTTATTTAGAGGTTCCGTGCGAGTTGAAAGAGCCTGCCCTTGCGGGCATACATGCTGATGCTCTACCATTGAGCTACATCAGCTTACGCTGATGAAAGGATTCGAACCTTCAACTCTCAGTTAGAAGTATGTAAGCTCTCGCGGTTAGAGTACGGAACCAAAATTTCCAGTAAGATTAAATTGAATAATTGAGATAATAGCTGTCTCGTGCAAGTTAAAAGAGCTACCCTTGCGGGCATTACCCCTACGTGGTAGAGGTGCTTGGATTTGAACCAAATGGCCTTTTTTTGAGAAAGGCTACCAGTTTGTAAGCTCTTTAGATCAGAGTACGAGACAGAATTTTCGATCTGCCGATTAATTCAGCACTTAGCACCGACTCATTTCGAGCGAGCGGCTCTTAAATTGCCACCGCCCGACTCTACCGCTAGGTTGAGTCAGAAAGTTAGCTTTAGCTGAATTAAGGCACTGGAGACTAGGGGAACGCTGTGTGCCTAGCCGCCCTAGCTCTGCTTTTCGATCTTCTAAGCGGAGAGTCGCTTTAGGATCGCCAGTATTAAGCTGTAGTAACGTCATAGGTCACACTCCCGGTGCAATAAAGGGGATTTTTCAAAAACTCGTTGGAGGCTACTCCGTCAAGCGATAATCACCGCTCTGGTTGGAGGTTGCTCCACTTGGTGACTAAGGTTTTTGTGTTTCTTCCTTAGCTGGTTATACTATACAATATCTCCGAAAGTTTGTCAATACCTTTTTTACACCAATTTTGGACGAGTTTGCGCTAGAATTTTGGTTTTCAGTCTCCTACCTGATTAGAAAGTATGGTCGCTTTGGAAGGATTACGCGAAGCAAGATGGGCATAAGTTTGGGCCGCACTCATCACCTTGGGAAAGCCAAGTGGCCCCAACACATAACCTGCCGCAAAGGTGCCACCCATCATTGCCCCCACAATACCCAACGCGCACACGTCCGTACCAGTCAGTAGCAATCCTTTGATAGGAGTGCTTGGCCCATTCCAAAACCGCTGAAGCTTTTCAGGGGTGCCGGGGAGACTATAAATAGCACCTTGG
The DNA here is from genome assembly GCA_013390945.1 of Candidatus Chloroheliaceae bacterium. GTDB lineage: Bacteria > Chloroflexota > Chloroflexia > Chloroheliales > Chloroheliaceae > L227-5C. Next base: position 3,061 of record JACAUC010000221.1, on the reverse strand, counting down.
AAGTGGTTGGTAAAACTCTCGATGGTGACAGGGGTGGAGAGTTCTTGATAAGCCACTAATTCTCGAAAACCAGGGTAATGTCGTTCGACTGTCTCCAGTAGCACTTCACTAATTCTCGCCTTCAGGTCTTCGTAGTTCTGACCACGCTGCTTCCAGTTCGTATTTTGCCAAGCCGCAAAGACTCCATAATCAATTTTGGCGATAATCTCGGCGGTAGGTTGTTTGGCGGCAGGGTCTTTGAGCGAAGGAAACGAAAGATAGGCACTGTTGACTTCGCCCTCCAGCATCTTCTGATTTTGTGGCATGTCATGGTCATAGCCAGAGAAGAGCCAGTGGTTTTCCCCTTTGAAACCCAGCTTTTGAGGATTTTCCTTGAGGCCCAGATAAAGTGTCACCATTGTGGCTCCCGGCTTGAAACGCTTAATTTCCTCACGCTGGGGTAGTGGAACACTTTCCGGCACCAATTTGGTAAAGGTATTGTAGATACCAGCATCCGAAACTATCAGCGGGGCTAGGAAAAGCTTCTCTTCGATCTTCTTACCATGTTTGACGTGAACCCGTACCCCTTTAGCCACTCCGTTTTCCACCAAAATTTCGGCTACCTCATGGTTAACCCGACAATCGCCGCCCGCCTCTTTAATGATCGGCACAATGCTCTCCGCGATAGTTTCGGCACTGCCTTCAGGATACCAACCTCCCTTGAGATAGTTGCCCACTACTAGAGCGTGTAACGCAAAAGCACTTTGAGAAGGTGTTAAACCGTAGTCACCCCATTGGGAGGCTAAGAGTGCTTTAAGCTTGAGGTCCTTAAAGGAGCGATCCAAATATTCTTTGGTGGTGGAGAGTGCCATTCGGCGCGACCTAAGATTAAGGAGCGAAACCGGCCAGCCTAGCCATGAGGGAACACTGCGTCGCCAAGTCTCTAGCGTATACCATTTTGCCCCGCGCTTCAAATCGCGGAAGTAACGCTGTAGGGCCGCTTTCTCGGTGGGGAATTGTTGAATCAAATCTTGTAAGTATTGGCTACTGACATCCGAAACGTTAAAGGTAAAGTCGGGGTAAACAAACCGCTCAAAGAAGTGCGGCATTTTGTGCCACTTGACTTGTGAACGAGTGATGAAATCAAAAAGGGCGCGAACGGTACTACCTTTGTCTAGCTCACCCACATAATGTAAGCCAACATCCCAAGTATAGCCTTTTCGTTCAAAGGTATGGGTAAAGCCTCCCAATTTGAAATGGCGTTCGAGTACAAGAACCCGCTTATGGGCCAATTGCGCCATCAGGCTGGCAAAGGTCAGGCCACCAATACCGGAACCAATCACAATCACATCATAGGGCTGCTCGGTCATCTTTTGATAATCCTCTCTTATCTTAATTCAAGTAGCTTTTAGGTCTACGCTCCGCTCCAATCTTTACAGTGGCAAGATTGAAGTAGCTTCAGTATATGGTATAATCTTTACGTTGTCAAGATGGTAAGTCATAGCTTTTTAAAAAGAGGAATTATTGGTGGTGAACGTAGACCAAAAACCATATCATCATGGGCATCTCCGGCGAACGCTCTTAGATGCAGCCTTTCAACTAGCTTTTGAACGTGGTATAAATGGTTTTACTTTGCGGGAGGTAGCACGTCAGGCCGGGGTGAGCCATGCCGCCCCCTACCATCACTTTGCCGATAAGTCGGCCCTGATTGAAGCCTTGGCGGTGGAAAGTTTTGAGGCTTTAGGTAGGGCTTTGCGTACCGCCGAGGAGGAGACCGAGGGCAATGCTTTCGACAAGCTGAATGGAATGGGAATAGGTTATGTTAACTTTGCCTTGAGACATCCGGCCCAGTTCCGGTTTATTTTCCGCCCGGAGATGCGTCAAGCTTCCAGCCCGGAAGCCGACCTTTACGAATCGTCGGCGGTTAGTCAGGTAGGCGAGACAGTCTACCACGTATTGCTGGAAAGAATTGTAGAGTGCCAACAAGCCGATTTAATTATGTTGGGAGACCCGGCACCGTTGGCTCTCACCGCTTGGGCCACCGTACATGGGTTGGCTAGTTTGCTACTCGATGGCTCTCTAATAAAAGTAACCGGGTTAATACAGGGCAAGGAAGAGGTAGAAGATTCGCCGACGCGACTGGCAAAGACCGTCACCCAAATGTTAGCCGTAGGTTTGCTCAAGAGATAAGTCTAATCGGTCAACGGGCAGAGCCGTTTCCTACAACGCAAAGTCTAGCCATAGATCACGCCACTTATCTTAATACAAAATCTAAATGATTAGGTCGGGTTTTCGGATTGCAGGATAAGGTAAAATGGGTTATAACTATAAAGGCTAAAAAACCTGAATTATTACCACCCAACGTAAGCTTAGGAATGACCGAGGAGGTCAGTTGAAAATGACGGTAAAACGTACAAACATTGAAGTTTTTATTGAGATACCACGCGGCTCGCGCAACAAATACGAATATGACAAGGAGCGCCAAATCTTTAAATTAGACAGGGTGCTTTATAGCTCCGTACATTATCCCACCGATTACGGCTTTATTCCCGATAGTCTCAGCCTCGATGGTGATCCACTAGACGCGCTGGTGATCGTGGATAACCCCACTTTTTCCGGTTGTGTGGTAGACGGACGACCTATCGGCGTATTGGATATGACAGACGAACAGGGCCACGATGAAAAAATTCTGATGGTGCCCACCCATGATCCGCGCTATCGCCACATCAACAAGCTTGAAGATATTGGTCCTCACTGGTTACGCGAGATTGAGAATTTCTTTGCCACTTACAAAGCTTTGGAAGATAAGTGGACTGAATTGGTAGGCTGGGAGGATGAAACCCGTGCTTGGGAGATAATTGAGGAAGCAGAACAACGTTACCGCGACTTAAAGGAGTTGAAGAACCGTAACAAAACGGCCCCTTCAATCCCTTAATCTCCAAATAACATTCAAACCCTGTAATCCCGATTGGCTCGAATCGGGATTTTTTTTGCTTTCGGGATTAGAAATCCCTCCTACATCTAGGTTTTCGGGATTAGAAATCCCTCCTACATCTAGGTTTTCGGGATTAGAAATCCCTCC
>JACAUC010000220.1 GCA_013390945.1 Candidatus Chloroheliaceae bacterium | reverse complement strand
AAGAAGGGATAAATTGGGCGGTGTAAAACACAAATTGGTTTAGAATAAGCACACCACGAGTAAAGTCTACATCCAGCCACTTCTCAAGTGCTGACTGTAATCCTATTAAAGGTAACCAGCTTGTGCGGGTAATACTGCGAAAATAATTGATATTATTTAATTCATTCGAGTTTTTAGCAGCTTTTTTTAATCTGATGGAAGCTATATAACTAGGAATAACACTTATTAAGTAATCAGGAATACGGCTATTCGCTAGAGCTGCTATTAAACCTCCAAATAAACCGATTTTTATAGCATCCATCCAATTATTAACTATGCCCAAGTATAAACTAACAATAATACCAAGAACCATACTTAGTAATGTACCACCAGGTAGGCCATAGGCTATACCTAATGTTGTATTCACTATAGCACCGCTTATTCCATAGGCTGCACTAATACCTATTCCAAAACCTATGATAACAATCAAAAGACCGACTAAGCCACCTATGGCACTAAAAGCTATACTAATACCTACACCCGCTGCTACACCACCAACCACCTCACCAACTATGCCACCTATAGCACCAAAAGCTAGACTAGTACCACCCACAGGTACAACACCAACCACCTCACCAGCTATATAAACAACTACACCAAGTATTCCAAAAAATATACCTCCTAATATTTCGAGAAATACAAGTTGCCAATTAATAGGAATTCCTATTAATAATAACCCTAAATTAACTAATAAAGGTGCTAAAATACCAATATCCATCCCTGCCAAAAAAGTAGTGCTAAAATAGAATCGGTACGTAGCATTCGGAAAAATTTTCTAGAATCAAATCTATAACCTTTGTTTGATGAGTACTTTTTGTGGTATTCACGGAGGGTTTGAGGAAAGAAGAAGCACCAATAGAGCAGACGCAGGTAGTCCAGTGGGTTCCAAAGTTGTAGAGGGCGCGTCAAATTTGGCCCAAGATAAAATTCTGGCTCATCTGAGGTTTTAGTTTGGTCAGGTTCGTGGTTAGCCATAATTCCTTACTCCATCAATCCGAAATGCTTCAAATCTGCATAATAACGGATTTGCCAGTCTGCCTCGGGTTCATTAGTTTGTTGGTCATAATAGCGATAGGCTGCTCGCGTCAGTTTGAATGGGTGGCATCCGCTTATCTCAAATAAATATTGGCGCACAGGAGGGGTAAAGAGTTGCTGGGCCAGCGAAACAGGCAAGCGTTTGGTGAATAACTGTTCAGCCTCAACCTGTGCTAGAGAACCTAGTGTTTCGGGCGTTACGTAATTGTACCAAGGCGAATCACCACCAATATGAGGCAAAATCTCCTTTAGTGTATGTCGCGCTCCGATAAGTAGGCGGAAGTTCCCGGCAGCTAACCCACGTAAGCGTCGGCCCCATTCCAGAGTAAAGCCCATCTGCGGAGCTAGATCAAACTCATCCAAGAAAAGATAGAAGGGTTGTGCAGCTAAGGCTCTTCGTAAGGTAGGCCAACCTACATCCGGTGACAAACCTACTTTTTCGGCCACTTCCTCTACTATTTCCAGCATCTCCTGATGCTGAAAATCTCCAAAAACGGCCATCGCTCCAGCTTTAACTTGATTTTGGTAGAGGAGCCAGAGCAGCGAGGACTTACCGATCTTAGGTTCTCCTTGTAAGTGAAAGGAACTGCTTTCTAAAGCCGAACGCAATCGCCGCAAAACGGCTTCCCGCCCTATAAAACGTTCATTGGAGACTCGTAAAGTATCGGTAAAAGGATTCGGCGGCCAGTCACCAGGTATGGAAGATACCGCCTCTATCTCTTTAAGGGAAGCGGAAGGAAAAGAATCCACCAATAGCACACGCTGAAAGGTTTCTAAAGCTTGCAAGGCTTGAGTGCCGGAATCCTCCAGCCGTATAAAAGATATAAGCTCTTCTAAAGCACCAGAATATTCCACCAGAGTGTTAACGATATTCTCCACATCAATTTTATTAGCGTCATTTCGAGTAAATTTTGCTATAAGTCTCCCGTTATGTACTCCTCTAAGCAGGTTATCACGACTGGCACGATTTACAATACTCGGACACGACAGCAGTAGTGTGATTAGCTCCTGCTTCTTCAGGAAATTACCTTGTAACGTCTCTTCTAAAGAGAAGGATTTTTTATTTTTTGGTTCCCACTGGCGAATCGGGAATTACTTCGAGTTCTCCCTTATATCGCTTAATATTCTCATCGCACTTTTCCAGTTCAAGCTTCAAACCTAACCCTTCGGTTGGGCTAGTAGTTGTTAAGAGCTTTCTTTCTATATTCCCTTTCAAGCTATAGGCTTCGGATAACAACTCTTCAAGTTCTTTACGGCGTTGTGCGTTCATCTGGCGAGAACCTTTCTACTCTAATCTATCCAGTAATGCCAGCGTTTCAGCATTTTGTACAAGATTGCTTATCAGGCCAATTCTTGCTAAAATAACAAGACAACAAGTTCTCAATTAGAAAATCTTTTGATTATAGATATTACCAACCCCAACAATAATAACCTGTTTGGGTTTTTGTTTTATTATCCAGTTTTGAAGGTCTCAGGCTTCTACTTTTACTACCTCAATTTCTCCGGTCTCGCGGTCACGGTAGGTAAATTCCGTGAGGGGAAATTCTTGCCCGCTTATGCGATGCAATTGTACTCTTACCCGTAGTCTAAGTTCAAGGGCTAATTTTAGCAAAAGCCTAGCATCATCTTTTTGCATCACTCCCGAAGGAAAGATTAATTTAGTCAAACCTGAAAAGGTTTTATTGATACTTCGGCGGTCGCGGGCGCTCCATTGATCGGGCAGAGCTTCAAACCAGCGTTCCCACAACATCCCATAACTACCGATGCGCCGAAGTTCCCGATGGAACAATTCACTGGTGTAATCCAAGATAAAGCCAGCGTGGGCCGTAAATAGCTCAGGGGTCAGTTTGGGCAATTCCCAGCCCGGCAGATAGGCAACCCAACGATCATGGAAGGCGGCATCATCGCTAACGGTGGGCGGTAGCGGTTTAAAGAGGTGGTCTAGTAACATTCCGTCTCTAGGGTTAAATTCAATGTTGCCATTGAAGACAAACCCCGCATCCCCGGTCACTGTTACAGTACCCCGGTTAATTTGTCCGCTTTCCATATAGCTCTTGTACAGATTTTTGTCTTCTTCTGCATTAAAGCCACTACCCGCGATCTCATCAAAGCCTACTACATCCCGTTGGGCGATTAAACCCGGTCGTGGCGGAACGGTGTTGCTTACAAATAGCTTTGGCACGGTAACAGAGCCACCGGCCAGTAATGTACCGTAAGGGCTAAACTCAGTGAAGCAATAAGATTTACCTGTTTGGCGCGGCCCTAGCTCGATCAAATGATAATTAGCTTCGACGAGCGGTATCATTCGTACCAGATAGAGCAGTTTTATTCGTTCGGTAATTAGAGGATGTTTCGGCTCATAACCCATCGTCCGAATCAAGACATCAATCCACTGATCGCGGGTGAACTTTTCCCGGCCCTGACAATATTCGGTAAAATCTACCCGGCCAACCTGCACCGGCTCCAACCTTTTAATTACAAAAGGGTAAGTTTTTTTCCGGTAAACAATACTATCGTCATAGTCCAGCAGCATATTACACCAGACTCCGGCCAGAAGTAATCGCTGGTATTTCTCCACTAATTCCGGTCGGATATTGACGTTTTTCAGGTTGGCCGTCATCAAACTGGCCCAATAGACCCCTTCTTCCAACCGTTCGTCCAGTTCCACCTTTACCATATCAATTAACCGGCGAGGCGGGCGCTCCCTTATGTCCGATTTAATAAGCTCCGTCTCATCCCCACGTGGGATATAAGCGGCTACATCCTCCTGCACCAACTGCAAGCCCTCTCGAATGTCGTTATCATCGAAAAGGTTAGAGCAGTATTTACCTAACATAAATTCGATCACATAAGACGGTGCTTTGCTTGTACCCCGGATTACCTGGGTTAAATCCTTGCGGATAACTAGGCCGGGAAAAGCCTCAAAGAGCAGATGATCTAGCTCGTCCGATGCGAAGGGTGTTTTTCCAGTGGTCATGTCTTCCTCTCTCCTATACTCTACCCCAATCAACTACCCTACCAACCCTCCAGCGATTTCATAAGAATACTCGTGGCTGTATCAATAACTTCTTCGCTCCGTGTATCATAAACCTCGATTAAAAGAGGCGTACCCCGCTCGGCCTTAGCCTCATCCAGTGCCTTCAGCGTAAAAGTAACCTCTTCCTGAATAGGGGTAATGGTCTGCCGCTCGGACTCGAAAAGTCTGATTCTGCTCTGAGCGTCACGGATAACCAAGGCCACTTCTCGTGATAAAGCTTCTTCTCCGAAGAGATTTTGGCGCACTATTTTGAGGGTGATTTTTACCCTAGCCCCTAGAATTTGGGGTATTGGCACAATCTCTACTTTCACTGGCTCGGCTTTTTGCGGCCATTCTATCAGGACACACGGAATAATCCATTCTTGCAGCGAAGCGCCACCATGAAAAAAGCCTAAACCGCCATAAGCCCGAAAACTGGCGGCTCCTGACGTAAACGCCATTTTCCATTTGCCGCCGGGAGCAACTCCCTGTGGCCCTTCCAGTTTAGTATTGGCAGGATAGGCCATAGCACGTCGTGAACTGTAAGCGGCATTGGGCAAGGGCGGGGCTACATTTTTCTCTTCGCTGCCCGACCACTGGATAAAACCATGATCGGTCATCACCAGTATGCGTAACCACTGTTGATCGCGTAAGCGTTGGATCGCCTGACTGTAGCGTTTTAACACCATTTCACTACCCAGACCTTCCAACTCTTCGTCGTGACCCAGCTTATCTATTAAATCATCAAAAATCACTAAACGGGTACGCGAACCTTGCGGTTTGGGGATCTGACCGCTCAACACTGCCCCTATATTCAGCAGGGCTTCCGGCGCAACTTTGCCGTGTGTACGCCACCATTCCCGACGCTGTTCCGCCAAGCTCAAATTAAGTGCTTTATCTTTCAGATGCAGTTGCCACTTGCCGTTTATCAGATCGGCTACCAGTTCTTCTTCCTCTATTGGGAGAGCCATCCCCATCCCCAGAGCGGTCATGGTTGGTAGGGCAGTACGCGCTGGTTTTATTTTGGCTCGTTCTACGCCTTCTTGCTGGTTAATCCGTTCGACTAGGCTGGCTCCCACGGCGTAGCGCATTGCATCAGCTACAATAATCGCGGTGGCTCGCTTATCCTTGAGCAGTTCTTTCAGCCACTTACCCGCCGTGTTATAAGTCGGTATCGGACAGCCTGCTGCCGTCCAAATCTCTGACCAGTCCATCAAATAGCCTTCCCACCGCGCCCGATAAGCGGCCCGGAGCGGAGTAATCAAGGCTAATAATTCCGGGGTAGTTTTTTCGAGGTTACGCAAAATCTCTTCGCCTGCCCGGTCTACTTCCCACCCGGTTTCGGTATACCATTTCAGGGCATGGGTCGGGGTAGACCAACCGCCCACCGGAGCGGTATTGAGTAGTACTTGGGCCGCTTCTGACAGGCGCACCAATTCTCCCCAGGGTAAAGCCGCCTCTGATCGGGGAGACTTTCGGCCCCAAAAGCCCTCTGCGTGCCGCTCAAAATCTTGGCGGGTTGCGGCAAAACTTTCCAGCAATTCCCGTCCGCTTTTCTGAGATAGGGCCAGACAACTATTGGCAAAAACCGCGCTCTCTGCCGCTTGCGACAAAAATGGCCCGTATCGAGGTTCGGTCTTGCCGGAGAGACTCCTCAATCCGGCTAAGGGGTCGGCTTCCGGGATAATTTTTAGCAGATCGTCCCGGCGGCTGATTCGATCTTGCCAGTCACTCAGCACTTCCAGCACGAATTTTCGGTTAGCCGGAGCTACCAACCACTCATTATTTGAACCTACCAGATCCGTGGCTACCTCATAAGCTTGTGTCACCAAGAGACGAGCCATCGCCCGATTGCGCCACAACTCCAGATTTTTCTCATCAAGGGCTGGTAGCCCGGCTTGCTCTATCGTAAAATCTAAGATCAAGCGATAATCCTGCTTGGGTAGAGTACCGCGCCCGATCAATTCCTGAAGCAAATCCATGCTTGGCTGCAAACCGCCCGTACCCCACTGCGCCGGGTCTTCCCCTATGCGCTGCCGGGCTTGCACCGCTATTTCCTGATCTGTAATCGCCAAATTTGCTGGTCGCCAACCCCATTCGCGCAATTGTTCCCTCAGACTGGTAGCATAGATTTTTTCGGCCAGCAGCGCCTGCGCCCAAACCCAGCCCAGCTTATCAGGGCTGGCTGGAACGTGCAGTACAAAACTTTGCCCGGCTTCCAACAATGCCTGAATCTCGCGGCGGCTTTTGGGGCTACCGCTCTCGCCTGCGGTAGTCTCTTCCACCGAAAGCAGCTTGAAATCGGTAGCGGCTTTTTTGAGCAGTTCGGCCCAATCTCCCTTTGGATCGCACCAGACCAGCCACGCGCCCGGCTCAATTTCAAGTACCTGCTTCACCAGTGTTTGGATTCGCTTTTGTAGAGTTTGTGTCATGAATTAATCTTCGTTTCGCAAAGGTTTCAATAATTGGTTAATCGCCTGATTAAAGCCTCTGCATCTGGTATTTCGGGTTCCATACCCAATATTTTCAACAATTCTAGGGCTTTAGTTGCGTAGTGGAGTGCCAATTCCTTATTACCTGCCTGTTCTTCTACCAAAGCCAAACGATATAATGCAGTTCCACCCGGCCCTTTTCCTCCCCGTTCATTGAAGAAGTTCCAGCTTTGAGTTAGATATGCGCGGGCATCTTCTATATTTCCTAACTTGAAAGTTACAAAACCTAAATTTGCTAAAATACCATAATGCAATCTGGAATCCACTACTCGGTGTTCAAACTCACCTTCCAAAGTTTTCAAGGCTGCATCAAACTGCGTCAGAGCTTCTTCATATTTGCCTTGGTCACGTGATAATTTACCTAGTTCACTCGTGATGTCCATTACCTCACTTTTACTTTCTGCCAAAGACAAAGCTATTTGATAGGCTTTAGCAGCTTTGTCTAGATCACCTTCTTTACGATAAGCCTGACCTAGACACATTTGGGTTCTACATTCCCAGCGTTTATCACCACTACGTTTAGCAAGCTGTAAGGCGCGTTGCAAATACTGTTTTGCCTCATCAATCTTTCCTTGCTGGGCCAATGCCCAGCCTAGAGGATATATATAAAGGAACTCTAAAACTGTTCGCCGAGGTGCAAAGGTTTCCAACGCCACACCTTTACGGGCATAGTCTATCATTTCGTTCCAAGCACCAAGTACATCCAAGTAATGGCACAGAGAAGTAAGCAAATCAAAGAATAGTTCGTATTCATTCTGAACCAAGGCTTCTTGGGCTAACCCCCGTATGTTCTCGCCTTCCTTCATCAGTACCGCAGTATCAAACCAATAGCCATATTCTTCTGATACAGTCGAAAGCATAGCCCTTATGAAAGTTACAAAGCGATCATAATAGCTGTTATACTCCTCTGGTTCTTGCTTCAACTCATCTAAAGTGTAGGCACGGGTAAGTGGTAGCAGACTGTAACGCCCACTTTTTTCGTTGATGAGGGATAGGGTTACTAGCTCCGCTTTGGCCTCTTCAAAGGTGAATACATCCTCACCAAACTTCGCTATCTGCATTAAAGCGGCTCGGCTGGCATCGTGGGGGAAGAGAGCCAGGGCATTTAATAAAAGGTGCGAAGGGCGACCGGAGATTTTTTCCAGAGAAGCCCGGAAACAGAAACGGGCCAAATCACCTTTGGCACTTCCTAGCTTGGCTATTACATGCTCAATGCTATGACCCAGACCAAGTAAGCCGATGCTCCAGACTAAAGCCAGTGGAATGCCGCCCGTTCGTTTGAATAGCTCAAGTGCATCTTCGTACAATAGCTCCACCTGCTTTTTCTCACTCTCCTGATGTAGGAGGGTGAGGGCATCCATCCCAGGCAACCCGGTGAGGCGGATTGCGACAGCCGTATCAATTCGTTCTCGCGTGGTGACGATAACCTTGACCTGATTGGGCAGATCGTGTATAAATTCGGTTACTCTTTCCGCCTCGTCTACTGTCTCTAAATTATCAATTATTAAAAGGGGGCGCGTCTGGTTTTCCAGAGCTTCCATTACCAATTCGTGCTGCTTTTCCGCATCGCTGGCCTGCAAAATATCTTCTCGGTTAAGCGTAAGCGCGATCTCTCGGATAATGTCGTCCAGCGTTGCTACCGCTCTTTTTTGGATTACCACTCCCTTTGATTTGAGGACGGTTTGCTTGGCCGAAACCCAAATAATAGCGGAGAATGGGTCATCGGCATAGCGGGGGTCTTTATCGTACAGGTAGCGATAGGCGATTTCTAAGGCTAAAGTAGATTTGCCTACTCCACCCACGCCATCAATACTGGCGGCATAATGCTTGGATTTGGAAGCCAGCACCTTGTCCCGCAGCTTGTTAAGTTCATCTTCCCGGCCCACAAACGTGCCATAGTCGGGACGGGGTAAGCTGTGGTAAATTTTCTGGGCTTCTGGCACATTACTTGAGCCACCCGGCGCAGCCAACAGTAAATTATTCTGGGGGATAGTTTGAAGTAGAGCGATCATGGACTGACGCTGTTCAAGCTGCAAATCGTGTAGGGCCAACACCATTTCACGGGCCTGCTCTAGCGTAGCTTTCTGTAACTGAACCTGATAGAGCGGGAAAAGCTGCGGGATGTTAATCACTTCTTCCGCAAGGCAACGCATAAAATATTGGACGGCTGGCTCTACCCTTTCCACCGGAATAGTTGGCATTACCTCTGCAAAAGACTGGTATAAAATTTTACGCTCCGGCTCAAGATAGGAGGAAGGCCGGGTGATAACTGTCCTCAAAGCCTTTTGCACACTGGGCAAATCCCAAAAGGTGATACTCTGGGTAATAGCTTCTACGAGGTCTTTATCCTCGTATTCTTCTGCAAACCGTTCAACCGCCCGTTTCAGAGCCTCTACAAACGCATTTTGAAATGCCCCATCCGAACGAAAGGAGCGTACTAGTTTCCGCCATTTATCATCTGGCGAAACTTCAATCAAAATGTCTACCACCCGGTCTTTGACTTCATCCATAACCTTTTTCGGAATGAAGCGGGTAAACATACTCAAGTCAAACATTTTAATGGCTCCTATCACTTAAGTTAAACCGGAAATAAATTTCCGGTCTAAGCGGCTAAAATACGTTAAAACGTATTGAATTTGTCCCATTGTAAGGCCGTATTTGATTTAATTGGTTTTAACCAATTTTAGCTACTAGGGCCGAAATTTATTTCGGGCCGGGCTTCCCTAACCCGGATTTTCTATTTCGGGCCGGGCTTTTGAGCTTAAGAATCTTTTTCGTTACAATCCTGTTCCAACATTGAGATAATACTACCTTCTTGGTGGTGCGTTTTTTGATTTTTTACATAAGCGACAGCATGATCGAGTTGTTTACCGCCAAGAGAGAAAACGCCATAACCATACTGCCAACCAAAGGTTCCAATGGGATGCGCCAGATTATGATTAAGATGATAAGTGCTACTACCTTTAATGTTTTTGACAAATTCAGCAATAGATAATTTGGGTGGAATAGAAACCGCCAGATGAATGTGATTTTCTATGCCACCAATCGCATGTAGAATACAGCCTAATGCTTGAGCTTTACCTGTGATATAGCCGTAGAGTTCTGGCTCTAACTCAGCCGTGATAAAGGGTTGGCGTTCTTTGGTTGCCCATATCACATGATAGTATACACGCCACAAAGCCATAGGACATTCCTCTTTGGTTTAGCTCAACCGGAAGGCCAGCCTACATCAATTTCCGGTCTAAGCGGCTAAAATACGTCAAAATGTATTGAGTTTATCCCATCCCAAAGACCCAAATTGTTTTGTCGGTGTTAACCCGACCCGGAAATAAATTTCCGGTCTAAGCGGCTAAAATA
>JACAUC010000219.1 GCA_013390945.1 Candidatus Chloroheliaceae bacterium | reverse complement strand
ATACCTTTGGCCCTCAAGCGGGCTAGTAAGTTCACCATATTTTGTCGCTCCTGCGTGGTCTGTTGTCGCTCTTGTTCAATTTGTTGCTCGGCCTGCTCAGCCCGTTGTCGCTCCTGCGCGGTCTGTTGTCGCTCTTGTTCAACTTGCTGCTCGGCCTGCTCAGCCCGTTGTCGCTCCTGCTCAACTTGCTGCTCAGCTTGTTCGGCCCGAAAGCGTTCTTGTTCGGCCCAAAGTCGCTCCTGCTCAGCTTGTTGTTCGGCCTCTTCCGCCCGATGTTGCTGTTGGCGACGTTGCGCCACTACTCCAAGATAAGTGGTGAAACGTCTACCATCAGGACGATAAATCCCTAATTCCCCACCGAAGCCATCTAGTTCAAACCGAATACCTAAAAGTGGGCTGACCCAACCCCTCATCGAGACGATTTGGGTTAATTTCAAGCCCGTGCGAATCCAGCCGCTAAGTCGGAAGGAATCAGGGTCATAAAGATAATACTCCTCCACCCCGTGCGTTTCATAAAATACCAGTTTCCTCTTCATTTCATCTTCATCATTGCTCGGTGATAAGATTTCAAAAACTACCTGTGGGGGGATATTCTCCTCTACCCACTGACGATAAGAACGTCGGTCGCCTTTAGGTCGCCCCAAGACCACCAACGCATCAGGCGCGGCGTTGGTATGAGGATCCCCTTTCACCGGATACCAGAATAAGTTCCCGGCCACAAAGACATTCGGGTCATCTTCAAAGAGTTCTTCTAAGCCGCCTTCGATAGTCACAATCCAGCGATATTGTTTGGTATTATCGGCCATTGGTTTACCATCGCTTTCAGGATAGACAATTTCCTCTTCAAGTGTTTCAAGTGGTTGAATGGGCCTAATTGACATAGTTCGCCTTCTTTCCTACTGGTGATTGACCTCTGTTCCCACTGCTATTTTAGCACAGACCAGTCTACGTTATTGCAAAAATCACAACACTATTCAGCCATCCTCATTTGACAAGGCTGATAAACTATCCTTATGACATCTACGGGCGGTAGGAGGGGTAAACTTGGGCAAGTAGGCTGATAAAGGTAGATTAAGCTATGATAAAGGCACTACAGTGCAAAAGCGATACGCACCTCTTTAGCATTATCGAGAACTTAAACCAGATCAGTGAGCTAAGAACCGATCTGAATAATCTCTTGTGGTGGCGATGGTGGGCGATGGTATCAACGATGCTCCGGCCTTGGCTCAGGCCGATGTGGGGATGGCGATTGGTACGGGTACAGATGTGGCAATCGAAGCCGCCGACCTAACCCTAATGCACGGCGATGTTCGGGCGGTAGCTACCGCTATTGCGCTCTCAAAAGCGACGTTGCGAAAGATTAAACAGAACCTCTTCTGGGCTTTCTTCTACAATGTGCTGTTGATTCCTTCGGCTATTTTCGGTATTATCAACCCGGTTTTTGCGGCGGGTGCCATGGCCTTTAGTTCTGTTTCGGTAGTCTCAAACTCGCTTTTGCTCAACCGTTTCAGAGAAAGATCAACTGACGGCAATCAGTTGGCGCAGTATCCCACAAAGTAGGGTAGTAAATCAATCAATTGGCGGGGCAAGTAGGGTAGTATTGCATACGCCCATGTGAGGCGGGTTTATTCAATAAACCCCTACTTATGTCCTTGTACCAGGTCAGTCGTCAGGTGATTTTCTTAACAGACACCCGATATCCAATATCTAAATTGCTGTATACGATTTGCCATTTTTGCGAACTTTTCCGGTCTCCACCAACTTTTTAAGCAGACTATTGAGTTGACTACGTTTTAAGCTAAATTGCTGCTCTAGTTCCTCGATGGTGACTCCATCGGCTTGTAAGGTGAGGTAGGAAAAGATTTTGGTCGAATCTGGCTGTTCTTTTTCGGCATTAGTCGTTTTGGCCGATTTTTGGGCTTTTAAAAGTTCCAACTTGGCTTTAGAATCGGGGCGAACCTCTTCAAAGAAGTTGGTAAGACCCTCCCAGTTGGCATAAAGGCGCTCGGCTCCAAAATAGTTCTCCAATTCTTCTAGGTCAAGCTCTCCGAGGAAATTTGCCATATATAAAAATAGCTCATCTAGTCTAAATTCAGGTTGGGTTGAGGTGGGTGGCTGTACTTCAGGGCTTGCCACAACGGAAGCAGGTTTTGAAACTGGACGCTTGGCTTTAGAAGTAGTGGATCGGTTTTTACTAACAGGCTTAGGAGTAGCGGTCTGACCCTGTTGGGCATCAGGTGTAGTAGCAACAGGTTGGCTCTGCGTTGCAGGCTCCTTATCGGCGGCCAGTTGTGTGGCGGCAAGTTGCTCGGCGACCAGCTTTTCTGCGGCCAGTTTATCTGCGACCAGCTTTTCTGCGGCCAGTTTATCGGCGACCAGCTTTTCTGCGGCAAGTTGCTCGGCGACCAGCTTTTCTGCGGCAAGTTGCTCGGCGACCAGCTTTTCTGCGGCAAGTTGCTCGGCGACCAGCTTTTCTGCGGCCAGTTTATCGGCGACCAGCTTTTCTGCGGCCAGTTTATCTGCGGCCAGTTGCTCTGCGGCCAGTTTATCTGCGGCTAGTTTATCTGCGGCTAGTTTATCTGCGGCCAGCTTTTCTGCGGTCAGCTTTTCTGCGGCAAGTTGTGTAGGCTCTTCAGTAGTTATAGTGGCACTAGTTTGGCTCTGTTGAGTAGTAGGTGTAGCGGTCTGTACAGTGGGTGATTTTGGGGCTGTGCCAAATCGTCGCTCATAGCGTAGCTGAGCTAGTTGCGCTTGTACTGTAGCACGACGTTGGGCGGTCTCAGCGCGTAGTCTAGCCGCTTGCTCAGCTTGGCTCTCGCGAGTGGAGGTTCTGTAAGATTGAAGTAAAGTGGACACTTCTAGCGTCCGGTCGGAGTGATTTAGCTCTAGCTCTTTGTGCAATTGATGGCGGCTGGTACTTTGCTCTGCTTTTACTTGATTTAGCATACTATGTACTTCCTCGACTCGCTTGGTTTTGTCTTCAGTCAGTTGTGTATGAATGTATTTAGCTTGATCTGTCAACGGTTTGTGAAACTGATTTTGGCGTGTTGTCACCCTAGAGGGAGAGTCAGGATTTTTCTTGTCTATCAAAGAAGTTGCTCCTTTCCTTATAGTATATTAAAAAGGTTGGTGGGTTGGTGCAGAAATCTAAAAAGGCCCAACTTCTGACCACTTAAATTATGCGTCAGGAATTGGGCTAAGGCTACTACACAATTGGCTATATTCTATCATCCCTGTGAATAGTAGCCAAAAGTATAAGAAGAGAAAATTATATTAATTTCTAATTGACTAGACCAGCTCGCACTGCTTTAACGGCGGCGTGGGTACGATCCAAGGCACCCAACTTACTGATAATACTTTGAAGGTGTTTTTTAACCGTAACCTCGGCAATAAAGAGTTTGTTTCCAATCTGCCGATTAGTTTCTCCTTCTGCCACCAGCTTTAATACTTCAATCTCGCGATTACTTAGTTCCTGTACTACCCGTGAGGAGGTGCGAGTGTAGGCTTCTAGGTTAACTAGACCGGAGAGGGCGTGGCGTAGCATTTCGCCTTTAATCAGCACATGTCCGGCCTTTGCGTGTTTGACTGTTTCGCAGATCAAATCTTTAGAGGCATCTTTGAGGACGTAACCAACGGCCCCTGCTCGAATTGCTCCTATTACACAGTCATCCGACGAGTGCAAAGTTAGCATAACTACTTGAGTTAGCGGAAGTTGAGCTTTAAGGTGTCTGGTAGCATCTATGCCGTTCATCTTGGGCATCTCAATGTCCATCAGTACTACGTCTGGCTTTAACTGGAGTGTTTGCTCAAGGGCTTCGACTCCGTCTTTTGCTTCGCCTACTACCTCGATTTCAGGATCTCTGCTTAGGATTATACGTACACCTTCCCGAATCAGAGTGCTATCATCTACAATCAGGACGGTGATAGCTTTGGAAGGTGGTTGAGTTGTAGTAAGGGGAGTAAGTGAGGAATGTGTATTTTGTGCCATCATTTTTACACCAGTTGGTCTATTTATTATAATGGTGAAGAATTAACTTGCAATTGAAGTGTTATAGAGAATGAACTTAATTCTTTACCTATCTCAAGTGAGGTTATCTTTAGTGCTAAAAAGTTAAAATGGCAGGGGTTTGATGGTTCAAAACTTCTGCCACTTTCTACGCTGTTTCTACGCTGAAATTATTCCTTAAAAGATAAAGGGGTTAGAGTTATCTTTCTTGGGTGTTTGAGTTGTTGCTTCAGTCGGGTTCTGCTTGAGTAGAGGATTGGATAAAGTGATATTCCACTTAACCGCCTCTGGTGCAGAGATGCTTGAATCGTAGAAATTGCTTGTGGCTACTTCCTCCGACTTAGCTGGTTGGGTAGCAGGTATAATCTGAATATTATCTTGATTGTTGATCCGATGTGCCAGCATTACCATTATCGAAGCACCTGCGTCCACTGTAGGTAGGGCTAAAGGAGCCGCTAGTGGCTGAAGGCGACCAGATTTCGAGTCAGTGCCAAAGACTCCTACCTGTACCCCGCTTTCAAACAAGAAGAAGTAATGGAGCTTGAGTTTATCTACGTAGAATAGCACTACTCCATCGCGGGCCGATTGTTTAAAGGCGGTCATAATGCGGGCAAAATTCTCTCTGGTGGCCGGAAAACGTTGTGGTTTTTCGCTGGAGACTATGGCCCGGTAAGCCTTGAGAATAGGAAGCTCTACTTTGTAGATCTCCGGTGTTAACGTTTGAGCGGCTAGAATATTGTAAGCTTCCGTTCCGGTCTGTTTGGCCCCGCTGGTTCCGCTAGTATAGATTATATCACTAATATTACCATCATTGAACAAGACCAACCCATAGCTTCCTTCTGGGTTATTGTTGGCTTTAGGGCGGTAATAAACATAGCCCGTAAAGTGAATATGACTTAGGGCTTCTAGCTGCTCTTTGCGGCTGACCTCTAGTAACAATTCTTCAAGTTGGGTTTGATGGCTACCCGGTGGTAGTAACAAATTGGTTTCAATCGCATACTTCGAACTGTTGGTTTGGGTTACGCTTTCCACTGCTTTTGTCTGCGGTTCAAGCGGTGCTAACACTCTTGGTATGGACAACTCTATTTGTACCGCCCCCAGTTCCTCGGGTTGCATTTCTCTCACTTCGGTGTTTAAAGCAAGTCGTGGTTTTGGCTGGATCGAAAAATTAGCCCCAAAGAAATCATTAACTATGTCTGCTTGGCTCTCTTCTAGCGAATAGAAATTACCATTGCCAATGAGTAATTTCAGGGCATATAGGAAGGCTCCTTTGGTATCCGCGTCCAAATTAGGCTGTGCTATTCGTACTTGCATCTGCTTCCATTCTACTTGGGAGGAAGGCCGATTCAGTAGCTCATACATTGCGTCTACAACTGGTTGTCCCGCCTGGTTTCCGCAGACGTGGATAGGTTCCCCATTTCGGAAGAAAAGTTCGAGGAATTCTTCACTGTTGAAGCTGCATAGCAAGATACCCTCAAAGCGGCGATCGTGAATAATATCAATAATGAATGGAAGGTTCTTAGAACCTGTACAGCGACTCACAATCGTATCCTCGTCCCTTCTGGGCATCGAATTAAAAGTCTAGCAATCCACAGTTAGCTGCTTTTCTTTTAATAATTTTATAAACACAAAACCTGTGTTAAATTAGTCTAAAGAGATTCTCAAGCGTGAACTGATCATCCCGATGCCCATTGTGAGAGACCCTTCTACTGCCTGAGGTTGGCAATAACATTTCTAAAACTAGCCCTTCTTGGCTGACTATTTAAGGTTAATAAGTATATTTGGTAAGTTAACTTAGAGCTTGATCCTTAAAACAAGTTCTAAGGAACTTAGACAACATGAACCGTTCTGATCGCTTTCTTACTTCTACGAGATCAGAACTAGCCCCTCCTTATAAGAAGTTACTAATATGAGTTTAGCACATTCCCGATATTTTTGCCATTAAGAACATATTAAAACTAACCCGAATAATATTAAATTATTATGAATAAGTATTAAAAAATTTTCTTTCTAGTAATTTACAATATTGGTGATATACCCGCTCAGCTACCCCTTCCCAAGTAAAATTAGCCAAAACAAAGGCCCGTCCCGCTTGGCCCATCTGTTGGCGCAATACAACATTACATAACAATCTTTCCAACTTTTCGGCCAACTCCGCCACATCTTGAGGCTGATAGAGTAGTCCGGTTTCACCATCCCGCACCACCTCCTTGAAGCCACCAAATTCACTGGCGACGATAGGCCGTTCGCAAGCGGCGGCTTCACAGAGGGCAATTCCAAAAGTCTCGTTGGCAAAACTAGTGCCAACGACTATATCGGCGGCAGCGTAATAGTCGGGTAACTCTTGATTTGGGATATTTCCCAAGAAAAGCACTTGCCCAGCCACCCCTAAGTGTGTTGCTAGTAGCTCTAGCTCTTCCCGGTAGGTTCCTTCTCCTGCGAGCACCGCTCTTACCTGTAAACCTCGTGCGTTAAGTCGGGGGAGTGCCTCAATCAGATATTGGGCTCCCTTCCAACGTACCAATCGCCCAACGAAGAGTACTACCCCCTCACCCTGTGGGGCAAGCCGGGTACGCAAGTCAGGCCGAACGGGACGGGGCGTGAAAAGTTCTACATCTATGCCATTGTTGACTACTATCGGCAATATTCCATAATGTTCCTCTACCGTTTCGGCATTGTAATGGCTACATGAGATTGCCCCATCTATTCCCCGGCTGAAGAGGCGATCCAGTGGAAAAAAATCTTTGCCGTGACAACCAAAAAGCACTTTTGAGCCATGCACCTTTTGGATTAACCGGGCTATGGGTAGATCATAAGGTTTTTGGATATGGATAATAGCATAACGCTCGCGCCACAGTAAGGGCAACGCCACCACGCCGAAGGAGAGTCGCTCTAGCAACTTGGTCAAGCCATAGAGCCGCGAAAGTAGTGGAAGATGGCGTAGCGTTTCGCGGGAAATAAAAGGCCGGGTAATAATTCGTACCTGTGGGCCGGGGTCAGGGTGGTGAAAACCTACCGGACTTTTGCCACCAATAATATCTACCCGGCAATTGGGATAGCGAGCGGCAAGTTGCCGGGCTAGTTCCCAGACAAAAGACTCGACTCCGCCAGTCTTGGTAGTGGTGGTAACGTTGTAGAGGGCTACTTTGAAAGGATGCTCAGGTGTAAACGAAGTCATTTTTCCGCTTGACCTCGCTGCTTTAAGAGCATCAGTTGGTAAGTTCCTTTGTAGTAATTTCGGTAGAGCCGATAAGCCGGACGAAGCAAGCCGATTTGTTTTAGCCGACGGCTTACCTCTTTTTTCCAACCCTTGAGTGGAGGCTCGGTCAGTTCCAGTTCTCCCAACTCTTCTAATTGGGTGAAGCTATGGCGTTGGGCCAGCGAGAAGAGATCACCATAGCGGTAATAGTGCATTTCGGCTAGAGTTTGGCGGTCATGGAAGCGCGAATTGTCCTTTTGCCGACCTAGCAAGTCCAAATAGCGCGGCGCGAAGCGGCGGGGTAGCCAGTTCACCCCGTAGACATGGTAATGTGGATCGTTAAAGGCGTAGCGGTTGATCGCGGTGAGGTAGAGCAAACCTCCCTGTTTCAGCACTCTGCTGGCCTCCGCCAACAGCCTTTCAGGTTGCTGTACATGTTCCAGTACATCTAGGCAGATGACTACATCAAAAGTGCTGGAGGTAAAAGGCAAGTCTTCGCCTGCCCCATTGACTAGGCTGAGGTTCAGGTTGTAGCGCTGACCACGTAGCCGGGTAATCTCACAATAGGCTAGGTTGTAGTCCAGCGAAATAACTTGCGCCCCTGCTAGGGCTAGGGCCGTACTCAAGCCGCCCATTCCGCAGCCCAGATTAAGAATTTTCAAACCACTCAACTCCAGTTGATCTCTCCTCGGACTAGACAAACGCAAAAATAGCTTGAGAATATTCAAGGTACGTTGCTGCTTCTTTTCCTGCCAGAGTCGTCCCTCGCGCCACTTCGCAAAATCGGGCCGCCAGCGCATATGCTCCAACCATGGGTCAATCGCTGCTTCCAGTGCCTTGTTTATCTCCTCCACTTGCTATCGCCCTTTCTACCTATCTTTGATTTCGCGCAAAGGCGGAACATTTGGCCCCTCTTTTTGCCAGAGTTGGATTTGGCGAGGTTCGCCTCGTTTGTCCTTTTGTCCCTTGACGGTGATGGCTTTGACTAGTTTCCAGCGTCCGTCTTTCTGTACAAAGTCAATCGGTAGTTTGCCGCCGAAAGCTTTTGAATTTGCCGGGTCGTAAAGGGCGATGGCATTAGTATCAATTAAGAAGTACTGCATAGCCTCCGGCGGCGGATTGTAAAGGGCTAATGGGAAGGCGTAACTATACTGGCGCGGTAATAGGTGTGACCCCAAGAAGGAGGTGCTGGAGACCGAGGCATCTGATGGTATAACCGACAAAATCTCTTTATTCATCGGTCCTACCATACCCTGTACCTCCCGGTTACGCAATACGCCGGGTAGTGGATTTTTCTGGATTACACTGGCGGCTATTAGGGCTAGAAAGAGTAGCAGCATTATGCTACCTAGGCTTGCTATCGGCCAGCGTCCCAATTTGAATGAACCGCCCAACTTTCCAGCTTTCCACAGGCGCAACAGATTGGCACTACCGTAGATTGCCCCGATAGCCAGTGGAAACAGTAGCAGGGCTGAGTAGTGGCTTCGGTAGTCGGCCTGAATAGGTCGGCTACTGAGCAAATTGATGGCAACCAGTGGCAGGGCGAAAAGCATAACGCTAGGACTGAGCAGGCTCAGGAAGGCGAAAGGTAGCAACAAAGCTAGGAGGTAGAGTGCCTTGTTGACCGTGACCACCTGCTTGAAAGTCTTGTCGGGTTTGGTGAGCGTGTTAATGAGGACATCGGGTAGGCTTTTGCCAAGGTCGCCGTAGTTAGTAGAAATAATAGTATTGGTACCAGAGATAAAATCCACCTGTTCTAGTGAAAGCTGCACGGGCTCTACCCCCGGTGGTACAATCATATCGCCTGTTTTGATAAAGAGCGGCAGAATAAAAGCAAAGATCAGAACAAAGTAGAGTGGCCCCGCTATTAGCGGTGGTAGCCAGAAGCGCCAAGGTACTCGTCGTAATAAGCCGTACAGCCCAAAGATGGCTATCACCAGTGAGACCTCGGTTCGGGTACTCATTGCCAAGAGTGCAAAACCGATAAAAGGCCAAAACTTCTGCTTCTCAAAAAAGTAGAAGGTGTAGAGCAAAGCTACCAAACCTAAAGCCCGCATGTTAAAAGGTAGCAGGTTGAAATATTCCAAAGTTGGGTTGAGCAGATAGGCTGCTACAAAACCAAGAGCTACCGGGCGACTTCCCAACTTCGCTTTTGCCAACCAGAAAATCGGCAACGCGCCCAAGGCCAGAATTACGCTTTCTATAAAGAAGAGGGTGTGTGGAGAGGGTAGGAGCCAGTAGAGCGGTACAAAGAGTACTAAACCCGGCATAAAATCTACCGAAAAGGCCGAGGTAGAGTAGTTAAAATCACTTTGCTGCATAAAGCGGCCCTGGCTAGTGTTCCAGAGGGCTTGCTCAAAATAGACCTGATCGTAACCAGTTTGGTACGTTTCATATTTAAATGAGGAACCTACGCTAAAGACCAAAATATAAAGGCAAACCATCGTAAACAAGATGCGCCCGGCATGACTATCTAGCAAAGAATAGAGGCGCGACCCGATACTCTTCTTGGTGGCGGTAGCGACTGGCGCACTATCAATTGTAACCGATGGGGCATTAACTTTAGGCACTTCTACGTCAGCCAAACTAACCCTTCCTCTTTTGATAAATCTTGTTTTTGGCAGATATATCACAAATCTTTTCAAAGTGAGGAAAGTATAGCATCCGGCAGGCAGAAGCGTCAAGGCCACTTTGGGGCTAGGGCTGTTGCAAAGTCCCGATCTGACAAGTTGGGTGGTGGGTCAAGATCAAGCGACGGCACAACCAGTTGACCCAGTTGGCGCGCCATCCCACA
>JACAUC010000022.1 GCA_013390945.1 Candidatus Chloroheliaceae bacterium | reverse complement strand
GACGGAACACCATCCCACAAGAGCAGCGAGCTTTCCTACAAAACCTGTGAAAGGTGAAGATCAAGCGACGGAGCGCCATCCCACAAGAGCAGTGGGCTTTCCTACAAAACTGGATGCTAAGCCAAACAATAAAGGATTAATTACACACATATCAGTGCATTTTCGCTAGTTTGGATAATAGTTGATAACGGTTTAAGATGTTTGATTAACTAAAACATAAACATATTCAATACATATCATCTCAACATTTCGGGGTAGGGGCGTATTGCATACGCCCAAAATAAGGCGGGTTTATTCAATAAACCCCTACCTATTGAGATGTTACGTGCTTCTGAAAACAAATTCCTTATTCGGTAGAAAAGAGGCCATCAAGTGCCGTTTTGACTCCCTCTGGGTCAGCGGTGTAGGCATAGAATTGCTGTACGCTGGATGGACCAGAGATTGTAATTCGTAAACCAGCCTCAATCGTGACCGCCTTGAGGCTGATTCCACCTCCCTTGCGGGGCTTGATGATTCCAATCACAATTTTGGATACCCGGCTATCATCCCGCAACAACTCCACCATCGGATAGGCTGGTGCAATTATCGTAGTATGTTTGCCATTAAATTTAGCTCCGCGCAATAAGCCGCGAGGTTTGTCTGCCAATTCTTAAAATCCTCTCAATTTCGCATAGCAATCAACGCCTCGCTCATAATTCGAGCAAGTTGCTGAATTTGTTTAGCGGTTTGAGGAGCAGCTACACCCTCAATACCACCGTCGGCCTCCTTCTCCCCTAGCAACAACAACCCTTCTTTGGCGTTGGCCCGATTCTTTTTGATAATTTCCAAACCCAAGAAAGTCTTACTGATACCCTGAACCGTTTGTCGCCAATAGACCACATGGTCGGACTCTACTTGGATAGGGGAATTGGTCTGGTCAAAGGCGTGAACAGACTCCTCGATCAAGGTCACAAAGTCAAATAACTCTTCGGCATGGAAAAAAACCGTCCCACTGATAACTCTGCCTCCTGCATCGGGCGCACTGCTAAAAATCTCACATACTTTGGTACCACGGGCTGACTCGTAATAGACTGAAATACGCAGAGCCTTCTTATTGACATCATCCACCAATGATTTCTTGTAAAGATAGAGCGTCTTATCTGAGGGTGGAGTGGGCTTTGGTTCATCTTTAGGCTGACGGCTGGCATTGTCCGATGGAGTTTTACCCCACTTCTGAGTCCACTCTCGAAATTGATCAAAAGGACCACTGGAGGTAGCGGAGGAGGGCCGATAATTAGGATAGCGCGGCGTATAGGTAGTATTATCGGTAGCCGACGTACTACTACGGGTATAAGTGCTGTAGTTAGGACGAGGGTTGGCATTAGTAGCGGCTTTTGCAGTCGCTTCGCGGCTTAGCTGTTCATCTACCTTGCGACGTTCGGACGGGTCTTTAAGCATATCGTAAGCCCGATTAATATCACGCATTTTAATAGCGGCTTCGGGTGTTTTATTTAAATCAGGATGATACTTTTTACTTAGATAACGGTAGGCGTTAGTAATAAACTCCAGTTCAGCCCCTTGGTCTACGTTCAGAATCTTATAAGGATTAAAATCCATGCTATCCCTGTCACTTTCTTTCTATCTTAACTTGCCGGGCGACCTACTTTAACCCAACGGTTTTAATTATAACTTGAAAAGAGCCAATTCGCCAATTTATACGTAGAACTCCTACTCTCGCCGGAATCATCCAATCTAAGACGTAAGACGTAGATCCAAGCTTGGGCAAGTCTATCTAAACCAATTTCAATAAAGCACCTTTGCACTGGTTTACGCTGGCTAAAAAGCTGGTTTTAACAAATAACTGTGCTATAATACCGAAAATGAGTAACCGTCAGAGTAACCACGATTCGAATATTTAGTGTTGAGCAGCAGAAGAGGATTAAAGACATGAGCAATAAACCTAGCGTGAAGGTAGTCACAGATAGTACTTCAGATATTGAACCCGAACAGATTAAGAGGCTGGGAATTACCAGCATACCACTAACGGTATTGATAGGGGATAAGACTTATCGTGACGGAGTAGATATTACACCACAGGAGTTTTATAAACGCCTGCCCACTTTAGAAAAATTACCCACTACTTCGCAGCCTTCACCGGGCCTCTTCTTAAAGGCTTATGAAGAGTTGATCGCCGACGGTTCCTCGGTGATCTCAATCCATCTCTCCTCTAAATTAAGTGGTACTTATGAAAATGCGATGGTAGCTGCCCGTAATTTCCCACCTGGAAAGGTGCGGGTGATCGACTCGAAGCAGATCTCGGCGGGCTTGGCTTTTTCGGTCTATACCGCAGTAGAGATGACCCAAGCGGGCTATGAGATTGACCGGATTGAGGCCGAAGCTAGGAGTGTTGCGGAACGTACCCAGATTTTTGCCACCTTTGATACCATTGAATATCTGAAGAAAGGTGGTCGGGTAGGTGGGCTAAAAGCCTTTATGGGATCGTTACTAAGTATCAAGCCGCTGATCCAAGTTAAAGATGGCGAAGTGCAACCTCTGGAACAGATTAGAACACGCAACAAGTCCCTACAACGCTTGGCCGAAATTGTCAAAAAGCAGGGAAAGATAGATCGCCTAGCGATTTTGCATGGAGATGACTTGGATGGGGCAACGGAATTGGCTAATTTATTGACCGGAGTCTTTCCACTTAAAGATATCTATATCTCGTTTATTGGTCCAGTAGTAGGAACGCATACTGGTCCCCGTGCGATTGGAGTAGGAATTCAACACGCGGTAAGCTAAAATCTCAATAAGATAATTCAAAAGAGAGGTTATTAGCCATCTGGCTAACAACCTCTCTTCTAACTTCTAAAACGGATCAAACAGATGGTAACACCTAGGAGTAGCATTTAAGCAAAGAAACCCTAGCGTTAGAATCCGATTTTAACTATTCCGCCACACCGCTGCGTAACCGATCTCGCTCTAAGGAACGGCTCAGGCCATTGTCAATGCCATTAGTCACATCATCTACCAAGCTCTTAACGGCTAGGAAACCCTCGCGAACGGAATTCTTGGCATGGTAACGAGTTTTGGCGGGAAGCAGGTTCAACGGCAAGGAGACCAAGCCGAACTGCAAACGCACTACCTGACCGAGTAAATTACCTACACCACCAAGCGCCCGACCAGCTACGCGGCCCACATTGTCAAATTCTTCTATCGGTTCGTCCAGAGCATCCGGCTCACTCACTTTGATCTTTACACCATCATCTGCCATTGGTAAAAACCTCCTTTACTCTTAACTCTTCTTTTTCTCAATCTACTGCTGATTGGCTTACGTTAGAACCAGTGCGTCAATTGCTAAAAGCAACCTTTAAAACTTTATAACGCACTGCGTCATAAACACATTATAACCCCGTTTTTCGGTTTTGGCAAGGGGTTTAGCTGCAAATTTTTCAACAATTGCAAAAGCTAACGTTGTCGAAACTTCTGAATACGGTGGTTGTTGGTATCCGCGACATAGACATTGCTTTGAATATCCACCGCCACTCCATTAGGATAATGGAAATCGCCTTCACTACTGCCAGAACTACCCCACTTGGTCAGAAATTTACCGCTACTGTCAAATTTCTCGATACTATGGTTGCCTTTGTCAGCAACATAGACATTGCCTTGTGCATCCACGGCTACTCCTGAAGGGGCATCGAATTGTGCATCACTCTCACCGAAACTACTCCATTTGGTCAGAAATTTACCACTACTGTCAAACTTCTGAATACAATTGTTGTTGGTATCAGCAACATAGAGATTGCCTTGTGCATCCACAGCTACTCCTGAAGGGGCATCGAACTCGCCGTCGCCATTGCCTAAACTACCCCATTTAGTCAAGAACTTACCATTGCGGTCAAACTTCTGAATACGATTATCCTTCAGGCTAGGGTCAAGGAGATAGCTACTGTCAGAGACATAGACATTGCCTTGACCATCCACTGCTATTCCTGAAGCACCACTAAACTGCCCATCGCCGTCACCAAAACTACCCCACTTGGTCAAGAACTTACCACTACTATCAAACTTCTGAATACGATTATCGCCAGCAACATAGACATTGCCTTGTAGATCCAATGCTATTCCTGAAGGGGCATCGAACTCACCATCGCCACTGCCCAAACTACCCCATTTGGTCAGAAATTTACCACTATTATCAAATTTCTCGATACGATGATTATAGGTATCTGCAACATAGAGATTGCCTTGTGCATCTACGGCTACTCCACGAGGGGCATCGAACTCGCCGTCACTGCTGCCAGAACTGCCCCACTTGGTCAGAAACTTACCACTATTGTCAAATTTCTCAATACGATTATTGCCACTATCAGCAACATAGAGATTGCCCTGACCATCCACTGCTACTCCCAAAGAAGAATTGAACTGTCCATTACCATAGCCGTGAGTACCCCATTCGGTCAGGAGCTTGCCATTACTATCAAATTTCTTGATACGATCCTCAAGGGTATCGTGAACTCCCTGCTGAGTGTCAGAGACATAGACATTACCCTGACCATCCACTGCTACGCCATGGGGTTCATTCAACCCCCATTTGGTGAGAAACTTACCACTACTGTCAAACTTCTCAATACGAGTATTGCCGCCGTCAATGACATAGAGATTGCCCCCTCCATCCACTGCTATTCCAATAGGGCTATCAAATTGCCCATCACCACTACCGGAACTACCCCATTTGGTGAGGAACTTACCACTACTGTCAAATTTCTGGATACGAGCATTACCGCCATCAATAACATAAACATTGCCCCCTCCATCCACTGCTACTCCAGCAGGGCCATCAAATTGTCCATCACCACTGCCTTCATTATCCCAAGTAGCCAAGAGTTTGCCACGACTATCAAATTTCTGGACACGATTGTTGCCATTGTCAGAGACATAAAGATTACCCTGACTATCCACTGCCACTCCACTAGCACCACCAAAGTCACCCAAGGCGGTCAGATACTTGCCACTATTGTCAAACTTCTGGATACGGTTATTGCCGCCATCAACCACATAGAGATTGCCCCCGCCATCTATAGCTATCTCCTTGGGTGCATTTAGACCAGTGTAGCTTCGCCTTCCAATTTTCCAAACATAACTTACTTTGGTTTTAGGGTCTTTAAGCTGGTTGCCTAATAACCCCAACAAGATGTTGTAAGGTGGATCATTTTCAGGATGGTACTCAAATCTGGCCCGTTCAAACCACTGCATTAGGTAAGATTGGCCCGTTTCAGGGTCAATTTCGGTATGTTCCTCTGCAATCGGATAGCCAAAGCGTTCCAGACCACCGTTGGTCTGCCAATACTCCAGAAAGCCAAAGCGTAGGTTATGGCCTGTTTCTGGAAAAAAGACCTGTTGCTCTTTGGGAAGGTTGGTACTATACAAAACCTCGGCCCGTTGGAAATCAGGGTCAACGAATAAGGCATCCCGACGCAGATCTTTGCCTAATAAGCCTAGTAAAACCTCGTACTTAGTCCCGGCGTTTTCGGGGTGGAGTTCAAAGCGGTTGCGCTCAAACCATTGCGTGAGAAAGGTTTTACCCGTTTCGGGGTCTACCTCGTTCTGGGCCTCGGTAATCGGATAGCCGTAGACCGCTAGGCCACCGTTGGTCTGCCAATACTGCAAGAACTTGCCCGACAAGGTTTTGCCCGTTTCGGGAAAATGACGGCTATCCTCGGCAGCCAAGGAGGGGCTAATCCCGCTAAGGAAAACCGTAAGCAAAAGTAGACCAGCCGCTAAGCCACTGGTCGGCCTAAGAGCCTGAACAATCCGCCGCTCAACCTGACCTATAGAAAGACTACGCATACTACAAATCTCCTTTTTAATAGCTCTAATGCTAGGTTATTACAGGCGGATTGGAATAACAAGCCTCTGTTATTAAACCTACATCTCGGAATTAGAAATTCCTCCTACCAAGGATTGAGATAACCCGCCCTGCGATTGGTTAGAAAAAGCTAACGCTGCCAGAATTTTTGGACACGAGCATTGCTACTTTCAAGGACAAAAACATTGCTATGTACATCTACTGCCACTCCAAGAGGGAAATTGAATTCGCCATCACCTTTGCCAGAATTGCCCCATTTGATCAAAAATTTGCCACTACTGTCAAACTTCTCGATACGATTATTGCCACTATCGGCGACATAAACATTGCCCTGACTATCCACTGCCACTCCTTTAGGGTAACTTAACTCCCCATCACCGACACCATTGCTACCGATTTTGGTCAGAAACTTGCCGCTACTGTCAAACTTCTGGACACGATGATTGCCCTCGTCAGCGACATACACATTGCCCTGACTATCCACTGCCAACCCAACAGGGTGAAGAAATTCTCCATCACCCTTACCAGAATTGCCCCATTTGGTCAAAAATTTGCCACTACTATCAAACTTCTCGATACGATTATTGCCACTGTCAGCGACATACACATTGCCCTGACTATCCACTGCCAACCCACCATCAGGGCGAAGAAACGCTCCATCACCATTGCCTTCACTTCCCCATTTGGTTAGGTACTTACCACTACTGTCAAACTTTTCGATACGGCTATTACCAAAGTCAATGACATAAAGATTGCCCTGTAGATCCGCTGTCAATCCAACAGGACTACTGAATTGTCCCTCACCTTTGCCTTCACTTCCCCATTTGGTTAGATACTTGCCGCTACTATCAAACTTCTCAATACGATTATTGTAGGTATCAGAGACATAAAGATTGCCCTGTAGATCCAAGGCCAATCCATTAGGCGCACGGAACTGTCCCTCACCAATGCCCACACCACCCCATTGGGTCAGAAATTTGCCGCTATTGTCAAACTTTTCGATACGATTATTACCAAAGTCAATAACATAAAGATTGCCCTGTAAATCCACTGCCAATCCATTAGGGGCATGGAACTGTCCCTCACCAATGCCAACACTACCCCATTGGCCTAGAAATTTGCCACCACTATCAAACTTCTCGATACGATTATTGTCATTGTCAGTAGCATAGAGATTACCTTGTGCATCCACTGCTACTCCAAAAGGGCTTAAGAACCCGAATTGTCCCTCACCTTTGCCTGCACTTCCCCATTGGGTCAGGAACTTGCCACTATTGTCAAACTTCTCAATACGACTACTGCCGATGTCAGCGACATAAAGATTGCCCTGTGGATCCAATGCCATCCCAACAGGGGCAATAAACTCTCCCTCACCTTTGCCATGGGTACCCCATTTGGTTAGGAACTTACCGTTATTGCTAAACTTCTGGATACGACCATTCAAAAAGTCAGAGACATAGACACTACCTTGGCGATCCACTACCACTCCATTAGGGGCGGTGAACTGCCCATCGCCTTCACCCTCACTACCCCATTTGGTTAGGAATTTGCTACTACTGTCAAACTTCTGGACACAATGGTTTCCTACGTCTATAACATAGACATTACCTTGGTGATCCACTGCCAATCCATTAGGGGAATTGAACTCTCCATTACCACTGCCATAGCTACCCCATTTGGTCAGAAAATGGCCTTGATTATCATATTTCTGGATACGATAGTTTGTGCTATCAGCCACATAGACATTGCCCTCTCCATCTAGGGCTATACCAGCGGGTTTATTTAGACTAAAGGGGCTTATTCCGCCAATTTTCCAAACATACGAGATCTTGGTTTTAGGGTCTTTAAGTTGGTTGCCCAATAACCCTAGCAAAATGTTGTAAGGAGCTTTATTTTCAGGATGGTATTCAAATCTGGCTCGCTCAAACCACTGCATCACAAAGGTCTTGCCCGTTTCGGAGTCAACCTCGGAATGTTCTTCTGCAATCGGATAGCCAAAGCGTTCCAAACCACCGTTCTTTTGCCAATAATCCAGAAAACCAAAACGGACATTGTGGCCTGTTTCTGGAAAAAAGACCTGCTGCTCTTTGGGAAAGGCCGTATCCTGCAAAACCTCGGCCCGTTGGAAATCGGGGTCAACGAATAAGGCATCCCGACGTAGATCTTTGCCTAATAAGCCTAGTAAAACCTCGTACTTAGTCCCGGCGTTTTCGGGGTGGAGTTCAAAGCGGTTGCGCTCAAACCATTGCGTGAGAAAGGTTTTACCCGTTTCGGGGTCTACCTCGTTCTGGGCCTCGGTAATCGGATAGCCGTAGACCGCTAGGCCACCGTTGGTCTGCCAATACTGCAAGAACTTGCCCGACAAGGTTTTGCCCGTTTCGGGAAAATGACGGCTATCCTCGGCAGCCAAGGAGGGGCTAATCCCGCTAAGGAAAACCGTAAGCAAAAGTAGACCAGCCGCTAAGCCACTGGTCGGCCTAAGAGCCTGAACAATCCGCCGCTCAACCTGACCTATAGAAAGACTACGCATACTACAAATCTCCTTTTTAATAGCTCTGTTGTTACGCTGATTTATTTAGATTGTACCAAATTCGGGGTAGGGGTGTATTGCATACGCCCAAAAGGAGACCAGCCTACGGCGGGTGTATTTGCATACGCCCACTCTGAAACCAGTTTGCGGTCAGTTTACGGTCGGTTTATGTAAACTGGGTCAACTGGTTGTTCAATAAACCCCTACCTATTTACAAGCTAAAGCATATGCGCCAGTGAATCAGAGTTTTATGGTATTATTTAGTGGGAAAAGTGGTTCCCGACTATTCCCGATTACTTAATCTATCAACTACCCGTTCCGCGTTTAACCGTGTGGTTAAAACTTTGCTGGAGGTAGCTAAAGGATAAATCCGATGTCACTACGAAAAAAAACCTTACTTATTATCTCTCTAACGCTGATTGCCCTGATTATGGCACTCTACGCTACTTTATCAAATATCTTGCTGGGTGGTTTTGCCAGTTTGGAAGAACGGGAAGTAAAAGATAACCTAGCCCGAATTAACGATGCCCTCACCGAAGATATTGTTAATTTAAACCTTATGGCTATAGATTGGGCGGAATGGGATGACACCTATGCCTTTGTGGAGGATGGCAACAAGGAGTACCTAACTAACAATTTTGCGGATAGCACCTTTAGCCGCTTGAAGTTCAATTTGGTGCTAATAGCCGATTCAACCGGACGTGTGATTTTCGGCACGGGCTTTGATTTGAATAGCGGAAAGAAAGCACCTCTACCTAAAGGCTTAAACCAATATCTTAATTGGGATGGTCTCTTTTTGCAGCAGCCCAGTTCAATTAACAGCCTAGCAGGTCTGATAATGTTACCTGAAAATCCTTTGATAGTGGTAGCCCGGCCCATTCTTAATAGTAGTGGAAATAGTTCTAGTCGCGGAACCATGATTATAGGACGCTACCTAAATGAGAGTGTCATTAAGCAATTAGCCAGCCGAACACATACTTCTATCACTGCTTACCCGTTTGTATATAACCAACTGCCCCCAGATTTTCAGACCGCCCGCACTGCCCTACCCCTTTCCGAAAAAGCTCCTTTGTTGGTACAGCCTCTTTCCGAAAAAACTATCGCGGGGTATGGTCTGCTAAAAGACATTTATGGAGAACCCGCCTTGCTCTGGCGAGTAGATATGCCCCGAACAATCTACCATCAAGGTCAGACTAGCCTGCAATATCTAGTAATCTCGCTAGTGGTGGTGGGACTGGTCTTTGGTATAGTAACCATCTTGCTTTTAGAAAAAATATTTTTGGCCCGGTTAGCTCATCTCAATAGCGATGTTGGCAAAATCGGCTCAAACAATGATCTTTCAATTCGGGTAAGAGCAATCGGAAGAGATGAACTAGCTAACTTAGGTGGTACGATCAACACCATGCTAAAAGCACTAGAAGACTCGCAACGAGAGCAGCAAGAGAGTCAAGAACGCTACCGCCAATTGGTAGAACTTTCACCGGATGTTATTATAGTGCATAGTGAGGGTTTGATTATTTTTATCAATAGTGCCGGGACAGCCCTGCTAGGCTTGACCAGTTTTGAAAACCTTGTGGGAAAACCACTGGCAGCATTTATACATCCCACTAATCGTGAAACCGTAAAAGAGCAGTTTGGGCAATGGGCAAATCACCAGATTGAGCCGCTTCCTACGGATCACCGGACTGAGCCGCTTCCTACAGATTATTTTCCAACCTTTAGAGGAGATCAGGTGAGCTTGTTTGAAAGTCGGTTAGTTGATAATGAAGGGCAGATTTTAGATTTTGAGATCGCCACTATACCAGTAGCCTATAGGGGGGAGCCAGTTTTACAATCTATCTTCCGCAATATTACAATCCGCAAACGAACCGAGGAGAAACTACAGGAAGCCAAGGAAGCGGCAGAATTAGCCAATTATGCCAAGAGTAGTTTCCTTGCCAATATGAGCCACGAACTACGTACTCCACTCAATGCTATTATCGGCTATAGCGAGATGCTACAAGAAGATGCCGAAGATCAGGGTCAAGATGCTTTTGCCGCCGATTTGAAAAAAATCCATTCCGCTGGTAGACACCTGCTAATGCTGATAAATGATGTCCTTGACCTCTCCAAAGTTGAGGCCGGGAAGATGGATCTTTACCTTGAAACTTTTGAGGTTTCGACCCTACTCCAAGAGGTAGTCAGCACTGTCCAACCACTAGTGGAGAAGAAGGCAAATCAACTGGTAGTGCAAACTGACCCACAGTTAGGATCAATCCACGCCGATATGACGAAGGTACGCCAAAACCTCTTTAACCTGCTCAGTAATGCCTCCAAATTTACCGAGCATGGCACAATTACGCTGGAAGCACGACAGGTAAGTTACCGGATAGAGCCGCTTCACCGGACAGAACCGCTTCCTACAGAAGGGGAGGCATTGTTTGTAGAGTTTCGGGTTTCGGACACGGGAATTGGGATAACCCCTGAGCAAATGGGTAAGCTCTTTCAGGCTTTTTCGCAAGCCGACGCTTCAACTACGCGCAAGTTTGGTGGTACAGGGTTGGGTTTAGTTATTACGCGGCGTTTTTGTCAGATGATGGGAGGTGATGTAACGGTGGAGAGCGAAGCAGGGAAAGGAACTACTTTTATCATGCACATCCCGACCCAAGTAAAAGACCCCAAGAGCAAAGAGCCACTGGTAACACCTCCTATCCAAAAGGAGTCAACCACTAAAGTAGCCGGAGTACGCACTGGAAACGTGGTGCTGGTAGTAGACGATGACCCCAAAGCACGTGAATTGTTGCAACGTTATCTGAGAGAAAATGGTTTTGAAGTTTTTTGTGCGGAGAATGGGGTGGAGGGTCTGCGTTTGGCCCAAGAACTGCGACCCAATGTTATTACCCTCGATGTGATAATGCCCGGTGGAGATGGCTGGCAGGTATTGGCAGCCTTGAAAGCCAACCCGGAACTAGCCGAGATTCCTGTAGTAATGACCACGATGGTAGATGAAAAGACGATGGGCTATGCCCTAGGAGCCGCCGACTATGTGACCAAACCAGTAGACCGGGAGCATCTTGTAGCCGTCCTGAAGAAACACCAACGACCTGAAGGAGATGATTCGGTTTTGCTGGTAGAAGATGACCCGGCCACGCGAGATATGATGCGGAAAATGCTGGAGCGCGAAGGTTGGCGGGTGCGCGAAGCCGAAAATGGTTTAATCGGCTTGCAACAAATACGTGAGCAAATACCAGGTCTAATCCTGCTAGATTTGATGATGCCACAAATGGACGGTTTCGAGTTTGTCCGCGAGTTGCGGCAACATAAGGATTGGCGCTCCATTCCGGTAATAGTAACTACGGCAAAAGACCTAACTTCAGAGGAACGCGAACTATTGAATGGAAGTGTAACTCAAGTGTTACAAAAAGGTTCCTACAGCTATGAACGACTACTGGCCGAAGTAAAAGATTTGGTAGTAACTTCGGTCCGGTAGCCCTCCCTGAGACAAACCACCCTAGGCTATAACCAGCGTTAGAGCCAGTCTTTTTGCTTGAGCAACGTGTTACCCAGCAGGCCCAGTATTACCTCGTATTTGGTTCCCTTGTTCTCAGGGTGATACTCAAAGCGGTTCCGCTCAAAGTACTGTACGGTGTAGGTAAAGCCATCATCCGGGTTAATTTCCTGAAATTCTTCGCTGATAGGATAGCCATAAAACGACAGTCCACCGTTTTGCTCCCAATATTTCTTAAAGCTCAGGCTCAGAGTATGCCCGGTCTCGGGGAAATAGAGTTGAGCGGTCGAGCCGGGATTAGCTACAGATTGAAACGGCTGCTCTTGTTTAGCTCGGCGAGTTTCGGTAAGCTGATTGCCCAGCAGACCCAGTAAGACCTCATATTTGGTTCCCTTATTCTCAGGGTGATACTCAAAACGGTTGCGCTCGAAATATTGCACCGTATAGACCTTGCCGTCCGAAGGATTCACCTCGCGGAAAGGCTCGGTCTTGGGATAGCCGAATTGCGCCAAGCCACCATTTTGCTCCCAATAGGCTTTGAAAACACCTGAGAGATTATGTCCGGTAGCATCAAAGAACTTGCCGCTAGGAATGTTATTATCTTTAACCGCCTGAGTCTGGCTTTTTCCTAAATCGGGCAGGTCAAGCAAATAAGTCCGATTATCCTTAAAACCCAACAATTTGACAGGAGCATAAGGCGTAAACCTTAGTGAGATTCCCCAAGATCTTGACATTTCCTGATTTTCGGCTAACTTCTGCCAGCTTTGGCCCAAATCTGACGAATACCAAATATATGCCCATTCGACCAGAAAAAAAGAGGCGGGCGCATTTTTTGGCTGAAGCAACATTGGACAACTCACAGGCAGATTCAAAGCTTGCCAAGTCTTGCCACCATCATCCGACCGGGCAAAAGCTGGCTGGTTAGCGGCGGCAGCATCTTTGACACCATTATAGAAGATACGGAAGAAACTGTTACTATTCTGGAAAAGCTGGAAAGTTGGACTACCAAAGATCGGCCCGACTTTACCCACCTCATTAAAGGTACGTCCCCCATCGTTGGAAAGCGATAATTCATAACCACTCTCATAAGATCGTCCAGGGATACGACTAGCCAACATCAGAGTGTTGGTAGAAGTAGCTCGCCCATCTAGTGTCCAGAAACTAAATTCAAAGGTACCAATCCTCCAATCATCCCCCCCATAAAAACCATCCCGCGAATAACGCTTCTCCCACGTAGCACCTACATCAGGTGAAAAATAGACGGTGTATACTGCCCGGTGGGTATCCAAGTTGGGGTCAACCACCATAATATAGATGGCACGGGCATCAGGGTCAGAAACCAACAAGTCAGCAATTTTGGGATGGAATTGTTGACCTCGTTCCAGCCAAGTCAAACCTCCATCGCTGCTGCTAAGCAGCTTATCTTGACGCAAAGAGTACATTTGAAGTGTACCATCGGTAGCGAGATGGGTAGGAACATAGGCAACCTTAACTCCCTGTGGGTCGGCACTACTATAGCGTACACCATCATCTTGGCCTTGTATGCCCTGAAAGAGCAAACCCGTGTTCTCGCTACAGGTAGCACTAATATAATAGTTATCAAAACCATTTTTATATAAGAGAGTGCGTTGTCCCGTCACCCAATTATAGGCAAAGGTTCCTTTGGTGCCTCTGGATTCGGAGACCAAAAGGACATTGGGTTGCAAAGCATCAAAACAAGTAGCGGAGTAGTTAGGCAATTCAGGTAAACCAGTATCTTGCCAAGTTAGCAAAGTATTGGCCTGAGCTAACTGCGGTGAATAAAGTAATTCTGCCAAACTCAAAAAGAACAAAACCACCATCCACAGTGGAACACCAATTCTAAAAACTCTCGCTAACATATTCAATGCTCCCTATCTCCAATACGTAGAAGGTGACAAACTTATCTTCTCAATAAGTAGGGGTTTATTGAATAAACCCGCCTCAGATTGGGCGTATGCAATACACCCCTACCCAGATTTTTGAGAAGATAGTGACAAACTGTGTAACCTAGTTACCGTCAGTTGATCTCCTCTTCGGCCTTCGGTTGGTATTGTCTCGCTAGGTTGAGCGCACCCTGAGCAGGCTCGGTCACTAGGATAGGTTCACCGCACTGGGGAAGGCGCTGGCACAAACGGCGGCGCAACTCACCAGCACTACTATTAATAACTCCGCCGTAAAGAGCCAACGGTAACGCAATACTCTCGACCACCCTATGCCCGGCCTTGCCCGATAATTCATAGCTGGACGAACGGCGACCCAGATTGCCCGTAGTAACGCCTCGGGTAGTAGCATCATGACTATAAAGAGCTTGAAATTGTTCCCACAGTTCGGTGCGAGTCATCGCGGCTCGTACCGCTTGGGCCAAGTTTTCGGCTACCAATTCTAAAATTTGCTGAGCTACCCTATCGCCTTTAGCAGCACTACGTTCTACCAGAGGAGCTAGAGTGGCTAACGCCCGCTTGTAATTTTCGATAGTATCCTCAACTTGGGCTTTGTTACCTCCTGTACCAGGAGCAGTAGCCAATTTATAGACATATTCAGCCAAAACATCGGGACGATTGGGAGGTAATTTCCATTCTTGAGCAATCAGGTCGGTCAGGGTGGTCTCAGGGCCACGCCCATCTGCCGCCTGCAAAACGCCACGTACCGCCTTCAAGCCGATATATTGGGCGCTGCCTTCGTCGCCCAACAAATAACTCCAACCACCCGCCCTAGCACTACGTCCATCGGGTGCTTGGGCATAGGCCAGCCCACTTTCACCACCTAAGACCGCGATGCCAAAACCACTGGCGGAACCCGCCAGCAAGACACCGCGAGCATCGCTGGTAGCAATTATATTTGGCTGGCCGCGCCGAGTAAGGTTGAAATTGGCAATAATACGCTTGACCGCCGCCTCATCTTTAGGTCGTTCCACTCCGCTCATTGCCACGCAAATGACCGTGACCTCGGGCAGTACTGCGTCGGCAAGGGCAAGATCGCGGGTATTAAAGCCTGCCACCTCAAAAGCGGCTACAATGGCCGTCCAGAGTGCTTGTGAACAACGTTCTAGACCAACTACACTATAAATTGAGGGTTGCGGCGCAAGACCCCGGCCAAGCAAATTACCTTCTGCGTCCGACAACAATGCCACCGTTCGCCCGGTAGCTTCAATACCTAGATAATATTGTGTATCAGCACCTTTAACCATATTTTTCCTCAGAACCACTCATTTTTCTTTTTTCCGCAGATAGATAATCTCGCCCACACTAAAAATAGAACCCACCGAAAACCCTAACCGCTGGTAAAGCATTGGAGGCACACCGATGTCGGCTAGGTAAAGCTCACCCAAAAAGGGAGCCGCCGCCGCATTAACGTGTCCCAAACGCGGCAAAGCTAGGGCCAGTGTAGCCTCGGCCCTTACAAAAGGGCCAACCGGACGACCACCGTCTCCAGGAAAGCCGCTAGGTAAATCAAGGGCCAGCACTGGTCTTCCAACTTGGCGTAACGCTTGAATCAAAAAAGCCTCGGTTCCCGTAGGAATTCCTCGTAACCCGCCACCGATAAGAGCATCAAGGGTTATTTCGGCCTGTCTGAGGCTAGTGAGTATCTTTAATGGGGGCAATTGAGTTTGTACGGTCATTGCCACACCAATACGGGAGAGGATGCGATATTGATGCAAGGCCAAATGACTCATATCGGAGGGTGGGCGGGAGAGTATAATAGTCAAGTCGGCCCCGGCATTATGGAGAAAACGGGCCGCAGCCAAGCCTGCTGCACCGCAATGACCTGCACCAACTAATACCGCCACATGGTGACGTAAGAGTTCACCACCCAACAAGCGACGGGTTAAATTAGCCAGATTACGTCCGACGTTTTCCATCATAATTTGATGACTAAGACCAAATTCTTCCACCATTATCCGAATAACTTCACGCATCTGTTCGTTGGTTAGTGTGGGTATAGAGTTTTGAGATATAGTCAATGACCCGCTCATAAAGTAATCCTTTTAGTTAATTCACCTCTATAGATAAGCACTTTGACCGCGTTTATTCAGTATAGACTTCAATCAATCTAGGGTCAATTCTAAAAGTAATTCGGCTAAAAAAAAGATGACCTTTTTTACCCTTAGTACTCGCTCTAAAAGTCGAGACTATCTTTGTGCGCCGAAAGCCAAAGAGATTTTCTAACGATTGCCAGTACCATCGAGGGCGCGGTCTACGACCGGTAGCAACAAATTATCCACCGGGGCATAATTATCGGTTAGAATTAAGGGTGGCTCTTTGGCAAGATAGCTATTTAGTTCGTCTGCCGGAGTAAGCGACCAGCTACTTTGGGGAGGCTGGCTTATATCACGGTCTGTGGCGACTACCACAAAAGTAGAGCGGTAGGAACTACTTAAAACCTGGCCGGGGGTGTAAAGTAGTACATTCTTAAAGGTTTTTCGCAGGGTATGGATGTACGCCCGCAGATATTTACCGTTCGTGCCGCTTTCTATCATAGTTACCATATAAAGACCATTGGGGCGCAAGCTGGCTTTAACCTGACGATTAAATTCCA
The DNA here is from genome assembly GCA_013390945.1 of Candidatus Chloroheliaceae bacterium. Taxonomy (GTDB): domain Bacteria; phylum Chloroflexota; class Chloroflexia; order Chloroheliales; family Chloroheliaceae; genus L227-5C. The sequence goes on along the minus strand of JACAUC010000022.1, from coordinate 21,803 downwards.
AAGTAGTCAGGTGGTAGGGGACGGTCACGTCCATAAAAGCATCACCTTGCACCAGACTATATTTGCCGCTCAGGTTGCTACGGTTCATATAAGTGCGGGCATCTTCGGTAAAAATTTTTATATCGGTATTGCGGTCTAGCCCTAAATATTGGTGAGTCACTTCAACCACCCCAAGGTCAATCTCCACCGCATCTACAGTGCTATCGGCATAATTGGCCCGAATATATCGCGGAAAGCTAAAAGCTCCCGCCCCGATTACCAGCAAATCTATTTTCTCTTGCTTCTCGCTCATCCATTGAGCCACATCGGCATAAACCTGCTCATAACCATAGCCGTGCGTCTTGGTATCGCTAGGTACAATGTAATTATGTACTAGGTGATCGAGAGCTAAAGCTTTGGCGGGTCGCCCGTCTTGGGTAATCGCATCGTAGATACGGATACAGAAATAGTCGGTTTCTTTGAGGCAAGTACCGTTCAGTGTGCCACTCACTGCCAGTGGAATAGATAGTGCCAAAAAGAGGAGTACCACGAGGGCGGCCTCTATTAGCCCTTTGCTACGGAGTAAATTCTTCCGGTTGAAAAGCACACAAAAGATTACCCCGGTGGCAATCATCAGAGCGGAGACACCCCAGACAATTAGGGTAGTGCCAAAGAGTGAAATTAGCAAAAAGCCGGTCGAGAAAGTTCCAGCGATGCTACCCATCGTAGATACAGCGTAAATCGAGCCAACCTTCTTGCCTGCCGTCGCTAGGTCGTTGAGCGAAAGTTTTATGACTACAGGGGAAATAGTACCAAAGAGCGTACCTGGCACAAAGAATAGTAGCGAGGTGGAGGCCAACACGCGCACTTGGGTGGGCAAGCCGACAATATAGCCACTGGTCATTACTGGTATAACCAGCGGAATAATTCCCAAGCTGGCAAAGCCACCCAAGAAATAGAGGCGACGCAAAAGCTGGAAAGATGCTTGTCGGTCAGCCAAGCGCCCACCTAACCAGTTGCCCAAGCTAATTCCGGCCAATGTAATGCCGATTACGCTCGTCCAAGTATAGAGTGAACTACCTACGTAGGGTGACATAATCCGGCTTGAGACCAATTCGATAATTAGTCCACTCGAACTGCTAATAAAGACCAGCAAATAAGCTTTCCAAAGTTTCAAGCTTTCAGCCGTTCGCACGGGCTCAGGTTGTGACGTAATTACGTTAGCCTCTTGTGGCATATCTAATAAATCCCTTCCCCAAATTTTTTATTCCAATTTACAAGATAATACCCTTGGTAGTTTAAAACTACCAAGGGTAAATTCTCTTTGGATGCGCTGCTATTCTACTCCGCAGAGTAATCTAACTCAGGAAGAGCATCTCGCGGTACTTGGGTAGCGGCCAAAGTTGGTCGGCCACAATATCCTCCAACCGATCAGCATACTCGCGCACCTCTAACATTGCGGCTAGTACGTTATCGGCAAACCCGCGAGCTTTAACCTTAACATCCTCTACTTCGGCTAAAGCACCCACTTTGCTCTCCAATGCCTCTACCGCCGCCTGCAACCCTACAATAGCAGTAGCAGTAAGGGTTAGTTTGGCAATCTGGCTCTTAGCTGGTTCGACATCCGCTTTCAGTTTAAGGACATCTTGGAGTTTTTCGATGGAACCGGCCAGCAATTCCTGATGCTGGTAAGCTGCTGGAAGGACTTGAGTACTGGCGATACCCTTTAGGGCTTCCACCTCAATCTCGATGTCTTTGACATAACGCTCCAGCAAAACGTGGTAGCGAGCGTGAACTTCCTCTTCGCTAAAAACACCCACGCGAGCAAGGAATTTTATCGCCTCTGGCTTAACTAACTCTGCCAACGCTTCTGGTGATTTACGCAAATTCGGTAAACCCCGTTTTTCGGCCTCTTCTACCCATTCAGCCGCGTAGTTATTGCCCTCAAACCGAATCGCCTTGGTCTCGATAACGGTTTGCCGTACCACATCCATTACGGCCTTCTTAAACTCGACTCCCTCGCTGACCAGCCCTGTAATTTTACCATGAATCTCTTCCAGTGCATCGGCTACCGCCGCATTAAGGAAGGCCATCGGCAAGGAGATGGAGGCTGAAGAAGCCACCGCCCGGAACTCAAATTTGTTGCCCGTAAAGGCAAAAGGTGAAGTCCGGTTGCGGTCAGTGTGATCGCGTTGTACATCGGGTAGCTTTGAAATACCTAGGGCAATAATGCGAGCTTCGGTAGAATCTTCGGCGGGCTTACCATTAGCCTCAATATTATCTAGGATGGCAGTCAATTGCTCACCCAAGAAGACCGAGATAATCGCCGGAGGAGCCTCGTTAGCACCTAAGCGGTGGTCGTTTCCAGCACTAGCAATGGCAGCCCGTAGCAACCCCGCCCGCTGGTGTACCGCTTTAAGCGTGGCAGTCAGGAAGACAAGGAACTGGAGGTTCTGGGTGGGGGTACTTCCAGGTTCCAGCAAGTTATTGCCGTCCGAATCCTGAATTGACCAGTTATTGTGCTTGCCACTGCCGTTCACCCCAGCGAAAGGTTTTTCGTGGAGCAGCAGGGTAAGGTTGTGTAGCCGGGCCACCGAACGGAAAATCTCCATGGTCAACTGATTGTGGTCGGCAGCAATGTTAGCCTCTTCGAAAATCGGCGCGGTTTCAAACTGGCTGGGAGCAACCTCATTGTGACGGGTTTTGATCGGGACACCTAGCTTGTAAAGCTCAAATTCAGCTTCCTGCATAAAAGCTTGGACGCGATCCTTAATCGAACCAAAGTAGTGATCTTCTAGCTCTTGACCCTTTGGTGGCTTACCACCGATTAGGGTACGACCCGCAGAAACCAGATCAGGACGCAAGGCGTAGAAAGCTTGGTCAATCAAAAAATATTCTTGCTCAGGACCAACCGTAGGAGTTACTCGTACAACACCCTCATTGCCAAAGAGCTTTAAGACCTCCAAAGCTTTTTCATTCAAGGTCTCCATCGAGCGCAGCAAGGGTGCCTTCTGATCGAGGGCGTGACCGTAGTAAGAGATAAAGACCGAGGGAACACAAAGGGTCTTGCCGTTGGGTTCGTCCATAATAAAGATAGGACTGGAAGGATCCCAAGCAGTGTAGCCGCGAGCTTCAAAAGTAGAACGCATCCCACCAGAGGGGAAGCTAGAAGCGTCCGGCTCACTCTGGATCAATTGCGAGCCACTAAACCGATCAATGGGTTGTCCGTCATCATCGAAACTTAGAAAAGCATCGTGCTTCTCGGCGGTCAGGCCAGTTTGAGGCTGAAACCAGTGGCAAAAATGGGTCGCACCTTTTTCCAAAGCCCATTCTTTCACGGCGTGAGCCACCGTCTCGGCCAGTGATTTATCTAGATTTTTACCGTGCTTGATAGTTTCTTGCAGTTTATGGTAAACCTTTTTAGGCAGTTTTTCCTTCATCGTCTTGTTGTTGAAGGTGTTACAGCCAAAGATGTCGGCAACTTTTAAGGTGTGGCCTTCATCATCCACCGGCCAGTCAAATTTGCGTGATTGGCGGTTACTAACCTCGTTTATCGCCCAGAGACGTGCAGCAGATCCTGCTATAGTCGTGGTCATGTTTGGAAAATTCCTCCTGATCCTGATTACGCTAGGTGGTTTTGGTGATTTTGTATGATCTGCTCAACTATATTATTATACCGCCAAAATTGCAAGCTGTTTTAGTAGGTTAAGGCTTGTGAAAAAGTCTGAAATATCAAGGTGGTAATTTGTGCAGTTTGACCAAGGGGTTCTATTGAAGTGGTTTTAGATAGAGCAGGCCGGGTCTGTTATAATTACGGAGAGGTAAGTAAAAGAGTTGAAAGCATCAGGAGGCTAAACTAGGGTCACTAAACCAGCCCTAAAGTTTAGGCCAAGACCAGTCTACAAGGAGCCAAGTGATTTGAGTCTTTTGCCAAGGCGCGAGTGGCGGGTTAGTCCAATACAAATAGAAGAGTGGCGCAAGCCAGCCCTCTACACTTTACTGGCAGTGGCTTTAGGCATAGTCGGCGGTCTGATGGTGGTGGCTTTGCCCAACCCCTTGATAGGCTTTATCCTAATCGCGGGTCTGCTAATTGGTGGGTTAATGTTGGCTCGGCCCCGCTTTACCCTAAATGTCGCCATAGTAATCACCTGCCTCCTACCCTTTGGGGTTATTCCGGTGCAAGTGGGCCTAACCTTTACTCTGCTGGAGGCCAGCCTAATACTCCTTTTTGTGGCGTGGCTGCTGCGGCTAGGTTCACCAACATGGCGCGAAGACGAGAAACTAGTGAGCAGTCCTTTTGACTGGTCAATCTTTCTTTTAATCGGTTTAAGTTTTTTCGCGTTACTTTTGGGTTTCCAAACACTTAGCACCACCGATATTCACAACTATTTCAAGCTTATTTTAGCAATCCTAGCCTTTTTCCCGGTGATTAATCTGGTTCGCACCCAAGCGGCGATAGATAAACTACTGCGAACGATAATAGTAGCCGGGACACTAGCGGGCTATATCGGAGTAGGACTCTACTTGCTGAGCCGCGACTTACAGGAACAATTACTGGTCTCACTAGGACGAATCGGCTATCCTACCGAAGGACGAATTTTGCGCTTTATCCTAGATGACCCAGCCTCCCAACCACAACGTGCGACCGGCACCTCGGTGGATCCCAACAGTTTTGGCGGAATGTTGGTACTGATTATCGCGCTACTACTGACCCAGCTATTTTCCACTAAACCCCTTTTCCGACGTGGGTTTCTAATTTTGGCACTGCTCGGCCCTTCCGCTGCGCTATTATTAACCTATGGGCGCGGGGCGCAACTTGGAGCGGTAGGAGTAGCCGCCCTAATTGCCACCGTAAAGTATCGGCGCATCTGGCTCTACGCACTGCCCTTTATTACCGTAGGAGCAGCAATCTTGCCAAGCACTTTCATATGGAGCAATTTGATGGCCGGGTTAGCCATGGAAGACCAATCTACCAAACTGCGGCTCTCGGAATATCAAAACGCCCTCGATATGGTAGGACGCTATCCTTGGTTTGGGATTGGCTTCGGTACCTCCCCTGATCCCGATTTACAAGAAGGAGTTTCGATGATCTACCTGACTATTGCCGAGCGAATGGGTCTCGTTGGGTTGGTAGGTTTTGGGCTAGTGATGGTGCTATTCTTCCTCTATATTTCGGCCAACTTTGTCCGCCTGACCGATGAGAAACAAAAAGCCAATCTGCTAGGTCTAACTGGTGGTATAGTTGGAGCATTAGCCGTCGGTCTTTTAGATCACTACTTCTTCAATATCGAATTTTCACATATGGCCGCTCTCTTCTGGCTCTTTATGGCACTAGCGGTAGCTCAGATCAAAATAGGCAAGCCACGTTAGCCCGCTCGCTCTCGTCAAAGCTAGTCTCAAGCCAACCATCCAGAATCTCCTTAGCAATCTGTTGAGAGGTAAGCCGCAAGCTGAGTGCTAACACATTGGCATCATTCCATTTTCGCGCACCTCTGGCGGTTTCAGCATCGTTACACAGGGCCGCTCGAATACCCGGTACTTTGTTAGCGGCAATCGAAACTCCCGTGCCTGTCCAACAACAGACCACGCCCTGCGATACCGCGCCTGAAGCCACCATTTCGCCCACTCTCCGACCTACTTCGGTCCATTGCTCTTTGCGCTCATCTTCACTCCCGATTGGGTTGAGTGGTCCAATCGGTACAGGAATATGTCCGCGCCTTTCCAATTCTGCGATTAAAAAGTCGGTTAATGGAGTCTGTTCGTCACTTCCAACCACGATTCTCACTTGGTTGCTCCCTTGATTACAAGTATTGCCTACAAAATATTTCAGGCTTTTAAGAAAAGAAAAAGCCGCTAATTAGTTATTAATAGGCTGGCCTTTCGCTTAAAGAATTTGGCGGGTTAGGCCGGGGGCGACGAGTTATCTCACGTATCCGCCGAGTAGCCTCTAGTGCGTCCATTCCTAGGTATTGACCGGACAATTTTTTAGCCAGGTCAGGATGAAAATTAAAGAGATAGCCGCCAAAGCTAAAAGTGGGCCGAATTTGTTCGGGTAAAGCCTCAATTTGAGCGGAGACTTCCAACAGACCACTTAGGCTATCCATAGTCGAACACGAAAGACAAACTACGGTCGGGTGTAAACGCTTAATAGTAGTGATAAAGTCTATGGCTGGCACATTCTGGCCGAGATACATTACATGGATACCTTGTCGCCGCAAAAAGAGGGTAATCATAAGCACACCGATCTCATGATACTCGCCGGGCGCACAACCTGTCAGCACCAGTGATCCTTCTTGATTACGGGGAGCAGTGCGTATAAGGTTGCTGAGTTGAGAACGAGTAATCGCACTGGCAAAATGTTCGATAGTTACCAATACCTCATCTTTGGCCCATTTTTCGCCGATCTCAAACAGGGTCGGCTCCAGCAGAGAGATACAAAACTCTTCCACCCCGTAGATTGCCAAGGCCCCGGCGATAACTTTTTCCGCCGCTTCCTCATTCAGATTTAAAAAGGCTTTTAACAAGTCTTGGCGAAGGTTATTCAGCGACAAGTCGGCGACAGCCGAAGGATTCAAAGCCGCGCTTGGAACTACCTGTTCGGCTTTTTCGGTAGAAAGAGGCTGCTCAGCTTCTTCTATCTGCTGATGTTCCCGATTATCTAAACGCTCCAAGAGTGCCACTGCCTGACGAATACTTATACCCCGCTCAATTTGCTCGCGCAACCAGCGAATTTTGGCGACATCCCGCTCACTGTAGAGTCGGTAGGTATTACCTGCTCGTTCGGGCGATAGTACTCCATAACGGCGTTCCCAAGCTCGCAGGGTAGGTGCTGGTACACCGCTTAAATGAACAGCCGCCTTGGTGTTGTAGAGGGGATCATCCGCGAAATTATCAAGATGCGGGTAGGTAATTCTATCCGGTTCAGACGTTGCGGGTAAACTATTGAGTAAAAAAATCATAAAGTATACAATTCCAGTATAATAATTTTTTAACTCCACCCTCAAGGCTAAGGAGCCAAAAAACTGATAAATAACCTTATACACAGCCATACATTAACCGATTGAGGTTTGTTAAGGGTTATTATATCACAATCTACCCCAAAGTAGTCAAAACCTAAACGTTGACCTCGGCGTTAACCTCGAATGGTTTCATTTTAGATTTTACCTAAAACGCACGAGCCAGAGTGCATTATCGGTGGTACTGCGATAGACCATATTTTTGTTATCAGGAGCGATTTGCCATTGGTCGAAGCTAAGGCGCAAGGGCAAAGTAACCGGATCGGTCAGGCGCGTAGCCTGCTGGTGGGCAACATCATAGCTCCATAGGGCACTGGCAGTTTCACCAGCAGCCCGAATCGGGCTATAGAAGAGTTCAGTACCATTGACGGGTGACCAGTGCCAGCCACCTACCCAGTCGAATTTCCGGCGGTTGCTGCCGTCAGCGTTTGCCAACCAAACGCCACTGTTAACCTCACCCTGTAAAGTAATCGCATAAACCACCCGTTCGCCGTCGCTAGAAAGTGTAGCCGCAAGCAAACCCTTGCTTTCTACAATCAAGGTTGCGCTTTGGCCTGTGGTCGCCTGGCTATCTACCACCCATAGCCCAAAGCGATTATTGGCGACATTACGGGCGGTAAGCAAGAGATGACGGCTATCAGGGAACCACGCTAAGTTTGCTCCTTCGCGCAAAGTCCAAGTAGCCCGCAAATTAGAGCCATCGAGATGACCTGTCCAAAGTTCAAAAAGCTGTGGTGCTTCGGGAGCCTGGTTAGGTGAGCGTAGGAGATAAGCCAGCCGGGTATTATCGGGGGAAATAAGAGTCAGGCTGGAGCGATTCTGTAAAGTAGCCCTCCGCGTACCATCATTTACCTGCTCAATAGTAGTTGGACCACCGACTCGTGCTGAAAAAGCTACCAAACTTAAATCAGGGCTGAAAAGACCCCAACGAGTAGTTAAACGCTGGCTTTGACCCCCGGCAAGATCAAGAAGAGCGGTGGCAGATTTATCGTAATAGTAAAGACGACCATCGCGAGCAAAAGCAAAAGCCTGACAACAATTCGGTGGAGCGATTTGCCTTTGGACAGGCTGAAAAGGAACCGGAAGAGCGTTAGCGGTTGACCCACTGGCAGGTAAGGGGGTAGACGTTGGCCCAACGGTAGGTATAGAGGTAGCCGTTGGTTCATTGGTAGGTATAGAGGTAGCAGTTGGTTCATTGGTAGGTATAGAGGTAGCCGTTGGCGTTAGGAGTGGGCTAGTCACAGAAGGTAAGGCATTAGGAGTGCTACTAACATTGGTTGGTGCTAGTGTAGGACTGTTAGTAAGTTGCAAGGGAGTCTTAGTAGGTGACACGCTAGGTAAGACTGCGATAGTCAAACTACTCGTTAAATCCGGTTCGCTGATAGTAGGAGAGAGGGTGGCGGTGTTAGTCGTTTCACCACAGGCTGCAAAGAGCAACAACAAGATTAATAAAAGATAGGGCATTAGTTGTTTTCTCATTAGGATTAACCCGGCCAAGGTCGTGCAAAATCATTGAGCAAAGCTCGACCAAAGTAGACGGCGGGTTGATTGTAAATGGTCTGCCACTGCGTCGGATTATCTAGGTTAATTTCAAATTCTAGCCCCTCATCGGGTAATCCAAGCGTCAGGTTAGGCCAATCGGCCTCCATCAACGGAATGGGATTAACCGTACCACCCAAGTTTGAGGTACGAATTTCAAGGTGCAGATGGGCGCGGGTATCGCAATCCGTCCCATTGGGTACTCCTGAGAAAGCCACCACTTCACCGCGACGTACCTGCTGCCCAACGCGGAGTGTGGAGCGTTGCGACAGGTGACCGTAGAGTGAAACATAGCCATTAGGATGGCGGACCAGCAGATTATGGGGAGCGGAGCCATAGGGACCATCAACAGCCGCCACTATACCGTCTCCAATGGCTATAATAGGTGAGCCGCAGGGTGCAAAAAAATCTACGCCAAAATGAAGCCCCTGCCCAGCACCATAAATGGCACGACGCTGGCGATAAGCCCAGCGTGTATTACCGTACCACTGCCTTACAAACCAATTTGCCAGACCGGGTTGTCCGGCAAAGGGTAAGCCAAACTTGTCAGGTTGCCCTAGTGCCGTGCCGTTCGCGAATGTTGGTAACAAAGTTCCGGCAAAAGTGACCAACCCTAAGCCGATTACTCTGCGTCGTGTGATCTTAGGTAGCACGATTTTTTAAACCACCCTGACAAAAGCTTCAACTACGTCTGGGTCATACTGAGTGCCAGTGCGGGCCGAAATTTCCATAAGGGCATCTTGGGAGGAGATAGGCTTATAACCAGGACGACGGGTAATTAAGGCATCATAAGCGTTAGCAATGGCAATAATCCGTGCCCCAAGCGGAATGTTATTCCCATGTAAATGACCTGGAAAACCGCCTTCTCCCGAAAACCATTCGTAGTGGCTGCAAATAAGCGCGACTACTTGATCGAAAGCATGAACCTTGCCCAAAGTTTTGGCACCTTCATAGACATAAGAGCGCAAGACCTGCCGCTCTTCAGCGGTGAGCGCGTCTTGCCTTTGCAAAATAGAGCTAGGTGCATCGAGGGCACCAAAGTCATGGAGCAGGGAGGCCAGTTCAATAGTTTGCTGCTGGGTCTCATCCAAGCCCAATTCATGGGCTGTTATCACAGCATAGCGACGCACCCGGCGGCAATGAGCCGCACGTCCAGGATCCACCCGTTCCATCCGGTTGAGGAGACTCTGGGTAAAGGTATTACGGCAATGTTCTAACTGTTGCAGCAGGCTATCTATATTCTGGTTAAAAGCTTCAATCTCTACCAACAATTGAGCTTGATTACCTTCCACTGAGACATCTTGGTTCACATTCGTTTCTATTATACTCATAGACAATTAACCTCTTCTTCTCAATCAGCTTAAACCTAAAGCAACCTGTGATTTTAGATAACAGGTTAGTAAAACTTGCACTAGAGCTATTTTAGCACGTCTATCGAGAAATGGTAAGGTTAGAAGAAGCAAAACCTGCGAAAGCAACCAGTTTGGTGACAATCAGATAGGGGAAAGAAGATCCGGCCCCTGACTGCCCAAATCAATTTGCTTTGCTAAGTTCTTCCGTCCACTTCTGCAAATTTAAACTACCCGTAGAAGCTTGGACATGCAAAGTACGAAGATCATTAATCGCCTTAAAGACCTCGGCTAGGGCGGCACGGGCGCGTTCCAAGTCTTCTTGCTCATCACAGCCAATCTCGATCAAGTCAAAGGTGGCTGAGATAATAGTCAAGGGTTGGGCAAGATCATGTAAATAGCGGCGGGTTTGTTCGCTCAACGCTTTTGCTTGCGACAACAAAGCAGAAACTTCATCGGTCTGATCTTCAACAGCTAAAACATTATTAACGTTAGCATTATTTTCACACATATACTAAGACCTCTCAGACTACACTTATAGGTAGCCACTTTCTATCTAGCACACTCCCTAGCTTCACTGCCATTCTTAAAATTTTTAAATAAAGTACCAAGATCCCATGATTCTATTATACACCACCTTAGGTAGCTTTCGTACAGTTAAATTCTAAACATAAAGAAATTTTAAGATCAAATGGATTAGAACGAGCCTAATGCACCGCTCTCCAGTTTTCTTAGCACCACCTCAAAAGTAAGAGCGTTCTCCTCTTACCCCTTTCTGGATCTTCTCTTTAAGAGGAGAGAGAAGTAAAAATTAGAAGAAAGTTAGAAGCAATAGAAATAGAGTAACTTTTGTAAAGCTCAAACGTATTAATTAATGAGAACGCAAACCACAGGTGGTTGAAGAAGCAATAACAGCCATTGGCGTTTTCAGAAGGTAATCCTTGAGAGTAACAACGCTGGTAAAGGAGTTAACCTTAAAATCCTCTATAAATCCTCCTCATATCATTTCTCCTACACAAATAATACGAGCAAAAAAGCCGTCGGTAACTGCCTGACGGCCCTTTTTTAGCTTACAGAGGACGTATCGTCCTCTACAAAAGAACCGGGTTAGGAGGAACCGGATTGGAAGAAAATAATCCTAAATTTAGCTATAATACTATTGGTAGTTAACCTTAACCTTTGTCAGGGCGGTCAATTTTGGCAAGTTATCGCTGAGCGGGACATTACAATTCATTTAGAAAAGCCTATGAATAAGCCAGACGATATGTATTGGACATTATGCAAAAGTTAGTTTATTATTACACTAATCAAAGAAACCTCAATTAAATCGAAAGCCTGCATTTGACCAGTACGCTCGTCTGGTTATAGAAAAGACGATTTATAACCAAAGGTTTGTTTTAAAGCTTTACAGTTCAGGACGTGGCTCAAGCCAATGCTGTAAAGTAGAGTTTTACTATTCCTGATAACCTATTAAATTTATAGTTGTTAAGAAAAACAAGGAGGCTATGTATTATGGCTAAACCAAAGACTGGGGTTGGCAAACTGCTCGGTTTGCAAAAGCTGTCAAACGATCAAGGTATTATTACGGTAACGGCCCTAGATCATCGAGGTTCGCTCAAGAAGTCCTTACAAACTGCCATGCCAGATACGAAAATCGGCTATGACGAAGTGGTGGTTGAAAAGATGCGTATGACTCGCATTTTCTCCCCCCACTCCAGTGCCATTCTACTCGATCCGGTTTATGGCGCAGGACAGGCCATTACTACCCGCTCCCTTTCTGGTAACGCTGGGTTACTGATTGCAGTGGAAGAATCTGGTTATGATGGCAACGATGAAGGCCGTATCACTCCCATTACCAAAGGTTGGAGCGTCGCCAAAATCAAGGCTATGGGCGCAATTGCTGTAAAGCTACTCCTTTACTACCACCCAGATTCCCCGGTAGCCCGTCAGCAAGAGGAACTGGTGCTTAAAATAGCCGAGGATTGTCGCCAGAGCGATATTGCTTTCTTGTTGGAACCACTTTGCTATCCGGTTGTGGCTGGTCAGAAAAAAGAAGACCCCGCCTTCTCCGTGACAAAGCCAGAAGTCGTGATCGAATCGGCCCGCCGACTCTCCGGGCTGGGCATTGACCTGCTCAAAGCGGAGTTCCCGGATGATCCCCATTTTGAAAAAGACGAAGCCAAAATGCGCGAGCATTGCCGTCAGATTACCGAAATCTCGCCGGTGCCATGGGTTATTCTGAGTGCCGCCGAAAACTTTGGTACTTTCCAGCGGTTAGTGGAAATTGCTTGTGAAGAAGGAGCCAGTGGCTTTATGGTAGGTCGCGCTATTTGGCAAGAGGCGATGACCCTCGCCACCGCCGAAGAACGCGAGAATTACCTCGTTACCACCAGCCTAAGCCGCTTGGGAATCTTGAACGCTATCGCCAATTATCGCGGTACTCCTTGGTTCAATAAGTATCCGGCTCTTGAATTAGAAGAGGGCTGGCACGAGTCCTACCTCGAAGAGGCCGCTGAAGCTTAGCAGGTTAATAAGACAAGAGCTACCGGGCTTTAAAACCCGGTAGCTCAACTATAAATATAAGGAAGATGGTGAGAGAGACATGGGCAATTCAAGGCCAGTGATGGTAGGCGTGATGGGCGATAGTGCTACTGGGAAGACTACCCTAACCCAGGGTATCGAACAGTTGCTAGGCCCAGAGCGCGTCATCAGTATCTGTATAGATGATTACCATAAATATAACCGCACACAGCGCAAAGAACATAACGTTACCCCGCTACATCCTAGTGCCAATTATATGGACATTATGGAACAGCATTTGAAGTTGCTTGCTGAAGGCAAGCCCATTCTGAAGCCAGTTTATAATCACAGCAAGGGTGACTTTGATGCTCCGGTCTACACCACCCCGGCGGAATATGTCATTATTGACGGTCTGTTGGCTTACACCACCAAGGAGATGCGCGAAGTCTTCGACATTCGTATTTTCCTTGACCCCTCTGAGGATCTGCGCCGACGTTGGAAAGTAGTGCGAGATACCACCAAGCGTGGCTATACTCCCGAACAAGTCATCGCCGACCTTGAAGTGCGTGAACCCGATTCCGCCGCATTTATCCGCCCACAACGGGCTTATGCTGATACCATTGTCCGGTTTTACCCGGCGGAGAACCAAGAAGCCACGCCACAGGCCGATCAGTTCCTCAACGTCAAGTTGACCATGACGGGCAACCTGCAACATCCTGATTTTAGCAAGGTCGTTACCCAGCCAGACGGCGCTAAAGGGGTACGCCTTTACAATGGGCGTGAAAGTGGGAAAGTAGCCGAGTTTGTGGAAATTGCGGGCAACATCACCACCGAAAAGGCTCTTAAACTAGAACACTATATCCTTGAAGAACTCAAACTGACCGGTCATGACCCTGAAAAGGAATTGGGCCTTTATACCTCCGGACAGATGAGTGGGCGCAGCCATCCCCTCGCTTTGACCCAACTCTTCATTGCCTATCACTTATTAAGGGCGCGTCACAGAGTGGGAACTCACAACTAAATTTTAACGTTGATACTAGGGGTCTTCAAATTTAGAGGGCTTTCAGGCTAAAAGGCCGCTTTGCCTTATCTCTATTTTGAAGACCTCTAGCTAAAAATAGGAGGTTCGTTTTACTATGCGGATCGGCATAAATGGTTTTGGTCGCATTGGACGTTTGGTGATACGCTCCGCTCTGGAGCGCGGTATTGACCTCGACTTGGTAGCTATCAATGACCGAGGTAGCCCAGAAATCAACGCCCACATGCTACAGTTTGACTCGACTTATGGACCCTTTAAAGGCCGGGTTGAGGTAGCAAATGGTAAAATCTTGACTAATGGGAAACCCATTGAGATCAGTTCCTTCTCCAACCCCCTTGAAATTCCTTGGAAGGATTGGGGCGTGGATCTGGTGATTGAGTCCACTGGTGTTTTTACCAACGCCGATAAAGCAGCGGCCCACTTGCAAGCGGGAGCCGAACGGGTACTCATTACCGCTCCTAGCAAAGGAGCCGAAATTACCCTAGTAGCTGGTGTGAACGAGTCGGATTATCACCCGGATCAACACCAGATTATTTCGGCAGCTTCCTGTACCACTAATGCGTTGGCCCCGGTAGCCTCGGTTTTGCAAAATAATTTTGGCATAGAGAGCGGTATGATGACCACCATCCACTCCTATACCAACGATCAGCGAATCTTGGATCGAAGCCATACCGACCCACGTCGAGCTAGAGCCGGAGCCGCTAACATTATCCCTACCTCAACCGGAGCTACCAAAGCCCTCGGTATCGTTATTCCAGCCTTAGCAGGACGCTTCCATGGCATCTCCTATCGGGTTCCGACTTTAACGGTTTCGGTAGTAGATTTGGTGGTAAACTTGCAACGCAAAGCTACGGTCAAGGAGATTAATAACGCCCTATCAGATGCCTCCATCGGTCGTTTGAAGGGTGTGCTAGATTATACCGAGCTAGAATTGGTCTCCAGTGACTTCCGAGGCAATAGCCATTCGGCGATTGTGGATGGAGCCAGTACCGCTTTGAATAAGGATCTCGCCCGGATAGTAGTTTGGTACGACAATGAGTGGGGCTATGCCAGCCGAATCGTGGATTTGGCCGCCTACATCTCCGCCCGCGAAAAAGAGGCCGAGCCGCCACATCGCACTTGGTCGGTACAACCGGAGAGCCTCAATCGGACAATCGTAATGAGCGGTTATGCGCCGGAAAGCCCACCGCTCTAAATAAGAGCGTGGGATTGCACATAAATAAGACATAGAAAGTAGATGCTTTAATTTCCTGCCTTTCTCTGTCAAATTGTACTAAGCCAGTAGCCTGTTATTAATCTCAAAAGAGGTTGATAATAGGCTACTTTATGTCTGTCATATAAAGGGGGTTCGGGATTTCCAAGCCCTAATACAAATTTCAGGAGGTGCAACCAAGCCACGCCTTCAAACGTTATTTAGAATAACGGAAACCTTTTCCTAGCGCAAGATCTTTAGTCAAATGTAGAACTAACCTTGGGGGAGATTATTGGCTGTGTTGTACTATCACTACAATGCTACGTTTCGGCGGACAGCGGTGCTAACTTTATGTTTTTTGCTCAGCAACTTCCTGCTTACACTACTTTCTACTTCTACCCAAGCGGTACAGGCGGCTCCCTCGCCCTCTTTTTATCTGAGTGCTACCCCAACCTCGGAGCCGAAGGCAATCGCCCCACCAGATTTCTTTGGGGTGGTAGGACGTGATCCTTGGTATGATTTCAATAGTGATCCCACGAATCCCGGTCGCCCTAATTTGGCACTGGAGGAACACTTCGCCCAAGAGATCAGTATGATGGGAGCGCGTTGGATACGGATTGAGTTCCACGCCGAAAACCGGGCCGATAAGCGCGGTGGTTACATTGATTTTAGTAAGTACGATCCTTTCATCAAAGAGATTGCACCACGCTACGGTCTCAAAGTTGTGGCCCTACTCGGCGGAGATTTGGTACTCAATCAAAACGCAGGCGATAAAGATCTACACTATACCCATCTCAATGACCCCTCCGATCTCTACGATGGCTCTAACCCCTACATTCGCTTCTTTGCAGGCCGAGTTAGAGAAATTGCCGACTACTATGGCGACCAAGTGGCCGCCTACGAGATCCTCAATGAGCCAAATAGCTGGTACGGCTTTAAGGCTGACCCGGAAAAAGTAGGCACAGTAATGACCCTGAGCTACGCCCACACCAAACCGTCCCATCCAACCATAAAACTCATTCTAGGGGCCACCATTGCCACAGGCGATCCACGCCTAGATCATGTGCTTTACCTGCGCGGGATTTACCAATCCAAGGCGGTACAAACCTTCAAACAAAGCGGCACTCATTTTGAAGATAATCCCTTTCCATTTGACGGCGTGGCTTGGCATCCCTATTTCCCTAGTGCTTGGGATGCGCTTTATACGGTAGATCAGGCCAAAAATTTGATGCGGCAAATGGGCGATACCCACAATAAGTTATGGATTACCGAAACTGGTTTGTTTGGCACTAAAAACAACAACAATTGCGGTAGCGGAATAGCCAGTGGACGGGAGGACGAGGAACAAGCCCAATATTTAAAAATCTTTTACACTCAAGCGGCCTTAAAACAGCAAGATATTGCCACCGTCTTCTGGTTCAAGTTTGAAGATTTCTATGTAAATAATCAACTAGTTCCAATGGGCCTAGTCCATTTGGCCGCCGATGACAAATTAAATTATAACCCCTATTTTGGCAAGATTGTACGCTACAAACCAGCCTATCTCAGCTATCAAACTTTGGCTGCACCCAACCTGCCCAAAGCGGCGGTAGCGGCTCCAGCGATACAATGGTCGGCAACTAATCCCACCGCACCCTACTACTTCTCTCAGACCGGACACACTTTGAGCGGTCCCTTCCTAAACTACTGGCTTAAATATGGAGGGACGGATCTCTTTGGCCTGCCGCTAACCGAACCTTATAAAGAACTCGATTCAGGTAGCGGTAAGATCTACATGGTGCAATGGTTCGAGCGCGAACGCTTTGAGTATCACCCGGAGAACGCCGGAACTAATTACGAAGTTTTGCTGGGTCTGCTGGGCAATGAACTGCTGGCAAAAGGCTGTCGTACCTTTGACCGGGCACAAACGCTCGTGCCAACAGCCACCCCGATTCCGACAAAGCCCGGCCCTACGCCAATTCCAACACCCCCCGACCGAATCTATTTCAAAGAGACTGGACACAATCTGGTTGGAACTTTCAAAACTTACTGGGAGAAACGCGGTGGTTTAGCCATCTTTGGCTACCCCATCAGCGAGGAGTTTGGCGAAACAAATTTGGCTGATGGTCACTTTTACGTCGTGCAATACTTTGAACGCGCCCGCTTTGAGTATCACCCAGAACACAAAGGCACACCCTACGAGGTAGAATTAGGTTTGTTAGGTAGCCCGGCCATTGCCGAACGGTTCGGCTATTAGTCTGAACTCGTCCTCTCTTGTGTAGTTGGAGCTAAATGGTAGCGGTCATAGGCTAGGGCTTGAGCGGGTAAAAAGTACATGCCCTCGCGCAGGCAAAACCGACGGGGTAATTCATCATAAAATTGAGCCGCCGAGAGAGGAACCGTCGCCCCACGCTGCACCTGAAAGGCCACCATCCGGTCAAAGAGCAAATAGCCCATCCGCTCAACCATCACCTCGGCGGGTTCTTTTGAGGGTTGCAACTTAGGCAAGAGCGGTAGTTGTTGCAAATAGCGACCGACAAAATCCCAAACCTCTTGCTCCGTACCCGTTTCTAACCGAAAACCCTCCGCCGAAGCAGCGACAGGCTTGTACGCCGATATTAGCAGATCAGATTTGACCGCGCCGGGCCGAATATCGGCCAAAATAGTAGTGCTACCCTTATCAACTACCCCTACTCCGGCGACTACAAAACCACTTTCACCAATGGCGGTCTGGAGTAGATTCCAGACTCTAGCAGTAGCATTATGAAATTCAACGGTCATCCAGTGGCCCGGCTTTAATACGCGGAAATATTCTTGGAAACAATCTCGCAGCAGGGTAGCATAGCTCTCAAAATTACGTTGGCGGGTAGTATCTATCACCGCCTCCGCTTCCTGATTAGTCTTAACCTGTAGCCACGCCTCCAACATTAAATTCACCTCACTGTAGATGATGTTCGCTCCAAAAGGAGGATCGGTATAGATATAATCTATCGTGGCAGAGGGGATAGCACTGAGTTGGGTAGTAGACTGATTGGAGACTAGCACCCGTGTCGGCAAGTTTTCTTTGGCTCGCTCCGCTTCTTTGAGCCGAGCCAACTTGCGGCGTAGCGTAGCGTAGATATTCTTCTCCATTCGCACAATGGGCATATAAAGGTTTCCTGACATACCACCGCCACCACCGAAATAGCCTTGACGCTCCGAAATAACGGTAAAGATGCTGGTTAACGTGGCGCGGCAAAGGTTTCTTAGGGCCACATCTTCAATCCGGGAGACCCGTTCCCACAAGTCGGAAAAAACTATTAGATTGCGATGCGATAAAAAGCGGGAGACAGTAGTGATGGCCTTATCGCCTAGTTGGGCAAGTTGAGCCGAGTAGCCTGCCGGGTTAACCGCATCGCGAGGATACCACGCCAGCGGTTCGATCTTTTCGAGGTGCGCGGCTAGTTTCAAATCGTACTCATTGGGTAGACGATTGATTCGCTCTCTTCCCTTGCCCACATTGACCCACACCAACGCTTTCTGCTTTTTTTCTTGCACCACTACTCGCGCGATGCGCCGCACCGTAAGCGGAGCCAAGCAGGAGGGGCAGGGAAAAGATTTGAGGGTCTCTACCTTGTTACTGTGATGAATTACGCCGTGCGGAAAAAAAGGAAATTCATAGTCACACGCCGGACAGGTGAAAATATCGCTCCAGACGTAATAGTTTACCGAAAGTTTTTGCAGTGCCTCCTCGGTTTGATAGAGGTAGCCCCATTTCTGCTCTGCCGCCGCTATAATTTCCTCAAAGACCCACAGAGCTTGCCTCCCATCCTGAGACTGGCAGTTAACCCCACTGATAAAACTTGCCACCGGAGAGAGATCCACTATTAGGGCATTACGTCCAGCCTCACGCGCCGCTACCCCGGTCATTCCTGTACCACAAAAGCCATCTAGGATTAAATCGCCCGGTTTAGTATAATGTTCGATCAAAGCCCGAATAACTTCGGGGGGTACTTTGGTATGGTAAGGATGAAAAGAATAGACCGGGTGACGGTTAGAGGAGGAGAAATCTCCGCCGTAAGGTTCCATAACACCCGGCTCTTCTGGATTATAGGACTGGCAATAGTGCCGGACAAAAGCCGCTATAAATGGATTGGGACAGGCGGTATAATAGGGCGGATCGGAGAGGGCCAAAATAGCTTCAGTGCTACCGACTGGAAAGCCTTCAATTTGGCGAAATTCTGGATCGGCTAGTTTCTCTCCTAGCCGATCCAGAAAATAGTCCCGCCGCTGCTGCTCATTCTCAAAGGCTAGACCCAAACATTCGATTTCTCCCGGTCTAGCCGTTTTAGCAGGCAGCTCGGTGTATTCAGCTTCAAGCAAGAGCCAATACCTCGCGCACCTTCTGAGCTAGAGCAAGCGGAGTAAAAGGTTTCTGCATAAAGGCTTTACGCTCTCCTAAAAGACCTTGCTGGCCTAAGACCCGGTCGGTATAGCCGGACATATATAGCACTCTTAGATCTGGCTTCAACTCGACTAATTTTTCGACCATCTCCTGCCCGCCCATTTGGGGCATAATCAGATCGGTGATAACTAAATCAATCGGGTTGGGGTATTCTTCACACAACCTTAAAGCTTCATATCCGTGAGTGGCTTCCAAAACTGTATAGCCGTATATCCCCAAGACTCGGTGCATTAGGCCACGTACCTCCGTCTCATCTTCCACTAGCAAAATGGTTTCCGAGCCGCGCAAGCTGGCGGAGTCAAGCACGACGCTAGTTGGAGCATCCTCCGCCGATTCTACCACTTGGGGCAGATAAATCTTGAAGGTAGTGCCTACGCCCAGCTCACTATAAAGCCAAATGTAGCCTCCACTTTGTTTGATAATACCGTAGACGGTTGCCAAACCCAGCCCGGTACCCTTGCCTATCGGCTTGGTGGTAAAGAAGGGTTCAAAGATGCGGGCTTGGGTGTCAGCATCCATTCCAAAACCCGTGTCGCTTACTGTCAGCATTACGTAAGAACCAGTTTTTACATTAGGGTAATGGCTTAGCACGTATTCTTGACTTAACTCGACGTTAGCGGTTTCTAGGGTAAGTTTACCGCCCTCCGGCATAGCATCACGCGCATTGACTGCCAAGTTCATAATTACCTGTTCGATTTGGCCGGGGTCGGCCCGTACCAGATGAAGATCGGGATGATGCAGTGTAATTAACTCCACATCTTCCCCAATCAGTCGTCTGAGTAGTTTGTTCATTTCAGCCATCACGATATTAAGGTTGAGTATCTTGGGCTGCAAAACCTGTTGGCGGCTAAAGGCCAGCAATTGACGGGTTAGGGCGGCGGCCCGTTCAGCCGCTTTACTGATCTCCGTAATATCTGACCAGAGGAAATCCTCTGGGTCTAGGCTACTTAGAATCAATTCGCTATAGCCTGTAATGGTGGTAAGCAAATTGTTAAAGTCATGGGCAATGCCACCGGCCAGCCTTCCGACCGATTCTAATTTCTGGGATTGCAAAAGCTGCTGCTGGCTCTTATGCAAGGCTTCCTCGGCCTGCTTGCGTTCGGTAATATCTTGAACGCTGGTAATTCCGTAGAACGATTTACCATTTAGCTCCTTTACCACTGTTACGTCAACTAGTACCGGGAAGAGACTACCATCCTTGCGGATAGCAGTGGTTTCATGAATATAATGGTGCTGTTGCTGGGCGATCACCGACGATTTTAGGAGGTCGGGTAAGGCTTCCGGTGACAATAAAGAACTTATCGGCTGACCAATAAGCTCTTCCACAGTGTAGCCGTGCATCGCGGCAAAAGCCGGATTGACCATTTCGACCGTGAGGGATTCGTTCTTACCTATTAACACCCCTAAACTAATATGTTTAAAAAAGTGAGCCCAGCGATTCACTTCTTCGGCGGCACGGTTACGCTCGGCTTGGATACGTAGGGAATTAATTCGATAGGCCAAATCGGAAGCCAAATCTTCCAAGAGATTAGTCTCTTCTCGATCAAAAGAATCGATCTGGTCGGCGTAAAAGGTCAGGACACCAAAAGCCTGCCCTTCGGAGGTCAGGGGCAAAGCCAAGACCGCCTTAAAGCCATACTTGATAGCTTCTTCCCTCCAAGGCGCAAAGTCCGGGGCAGTCAAGATATTATGAAATGGAACTGGCTTACCGATTTGAATAGCCGTCCCGGCTGGTCCGCGCCCAAATTCATTATCTTCTGACCAACTAATCTTTAAGTTTTTCACATAGCCACTTCCAAGCCCGGCATAGGCAATAGGGCGCACCATACGGGCTTCGTCCTGCTCCACAAACCCAGCCCAAACTAGGGAATAGCCGCCCACTTCTGCAATCTGGTGGCAGATTTGCTGCATTAAAGCGGCCTCAGTCGTATCACTAGGAGATTGAACCAAGAGTTTAGTACATTCACTTCGCACCCGGAGTGCCCGAGTAGTCCGGCGGAATTGCTCCTCCACCCGCTTACTGAGACCCACATCACGGGCAATATTTAGCACTGCTTCGACGGTACCATCTTTACCGAACTCCGGTATCAGATAGGACTGATAGTACTGCAAACCAGTAGGGGAGGGAAAATCATATTCAATCCTTATCACCTGACCGGTTTCAAAGACCGCTTGGTAAGCGGTCTGCCATAAAACGGCCTTATCTTCGGGTACACCCACTTCCTGATGATTCTTTCCAATATAAAAGTGAGGTGGTAGGCCCGTAACTTGCTCTACAACCGGATTAATGTAAATATAGCGAAATTCCCTATTAAAGCGCGAAATAATATCGGGCGTATTTTCAATTAGTGCCTTGAGTTGTTGCTCCTGCCCATACAAGATCTCTTCGGTCTGCTGGCACGAAAACTCAAGCTCAGCAACCTTGGCCCGTAATCTTTGTAATTCTTCGGCCACCTTCAGAGAGTGGTTTTGGCCTTCATCTTGCTGTGTTACCATTGATCTCCTACTCCAAATTAATGCTTAACCGCTTGCCGATAATCTTTTAGTCCCGCCTATTTCAACAATCAAGCAATTTTAAAGCAACCTATTCAGACTATTCAGAAAGGTCGGTTTCAGGAGAGTTACCCTTTGAATACACTCTTATAATATACCATAATAAAGCTGTAATGTATCATCTCAATAATTCGGGTATAGGGCTGTTGCAAAGTCGCGATCTGACAAGTTAGGTGGTAGGTCAAGATCAACT
>JACAUC010000218.1 GCA_013390945.1 Candidatus Chloroheliaceae bacterium | reverse complement strand
TTTGAAGACTTGATGAATGGTAAGATCAATGGACGGAGCCATATCCTACGATCTTGCCCCTAATTCCAAGATGGAGGTAAATCAAATCTTGAGAGATGGCCTCGCTCTGTGGGATGCTGCTCCGTCAGTTGATGGGTCAAGCCTCCCCCTCTTCTTCCCCACTATCTCTCCCCATTCGGTATTTTATATCATAATTGATGATAAAATCCAGTTCCTCTTCCGTGAAGCCGTAGTGTTGAGCCAACACACGATCTATCTGGTCTATGATCGGTTTTGAATGTTTCGGGTAATATTCGTCATAAACCACCTTACCAGTGGCCTTATAATATGCTTCTTTTCGAGTGGAGTGCTTACCTAAATCAAGCATTTGTTGTTCACAAAGCTTTTCCATAGCTATCTTTAAGTCCTGATGCAATTTTGCTAAATCCAAAGGAAATCTTTCTATTTCACGAGAGTTCAAATGTCTACAATCTGATAAAAGCACGAACCACCAGTAGAACAACGAACTATTTAAACTAGATACTACTGCACAGGAGTCTAGCCTGTTAGGAATAGAGAGTCTCTTTACTTGAGTAGAAAGTTGTTCACCTTCACGCTCATTCCAAAAATATGGGGCAAACGTCATGACTCTGATCCAGTACCTTGGTGCGTTGTGAAAATATATTTTTGAGCCGCTACCTAGGCTCCTTGATAATATATTCTGCTTAGTAAGCTTATTCCATATTGCTTGTTCAATCTGATTCCCTGCTTTTGGTAAGGAATTTTCATATTCCATATTAACAATTATAGTATAATTCAATAAATAAAATAAATAAACACGTGAATCCTCCGACCAGCGATAATACCTTGTGCTATAAATCGAATGTGTTGATGCCGAACCCTGTAAATAGATGGCTAACCTTTGATCTACGCCATTAAAAAGCTTCGCTGGACGAATGTCATAAGTTGAAATCCAAGATATAGTGTCTCCTTTGAATAAATTTATCAAAGGCTCCATTCGATCTGTACAAAAAGCTGAGTGCGGAATTATCATACCAGTTCTACCACCCTTAAACATTAAACTGGTATTTCTTTCCACTACAAACGCATATAAGTTACTGCATGGTTCTGTTTGGTAGTTTTTGATAAGATAATCTTTCTTTACTTCCTTATATTCCACATACGGCGGGTTGCCAATAATCACATCAAAGCCGCCCTCTGCCATAATCCCGTAGAACTCGACGAACCAATGGAAGGGTTGGTGAGAGGTGCGCCATTTCTCTAAGGCCGTCTCATACTCCTTCTTTTTGGTTAGGTGGAGCGGATCAATCCCATATTCCCCGGCTAGGTAACGGTCTAGTTCGGCCTGCAATTCGGCGATTTGGGTGCGTAGCTTCTGCTTTTCTTGGGCAATTGCCACAGCCACGCTTTGCTTATCTTCACCGACAGCGTGTTGGGTTCGGCTGGCCGTTTGGAAATTGCGGAAAACCGTAAAACTACGGTCTACTTCCTGCGCCTTTTGCTCAATTCGCGCTTTGGCCCCATCAAAATCAAACTTGCGATCAATAGCGGCTTTAGCCTCGTCAAAGGTGGCAAAACCCACCAGCGTATTGCCGGGCCGAATGTTGAAATCAATATCGGGCAAAGGCTCGATTTGCTCGACTTTCTCGATTTGGGCTACTAGCTTCAAGAAGAGGCGCAACTTGGCTATCTCCACCGCCTCCGCCATAATGTCCACACCATAGAGGTTTTGGATGATAATGGTCTTCAGGATAAAGTAGCGACGATTGGGGTGCAGGTCTACCAAGCGCAACAACTCCTCAAATTTTTTGTAACTAGGTATGGCTTTAGCCGCTGTGCTAATTTCAGTTTCAGAAAGAAAGACCTGCATCCGTTCGAGGCAAGCTTCATAGAGTGGCTCAAGCAGATTGAGGGCGGCAAAGAGAAACGCCCCGGAGCCACACGTCGGGTCTAGCACTTTGACGTGAGCAATCGCTTGATAGAAAGACCAGAGAAAGAGCGGCTCGGTGCAATTCTCAATTAGATCTTGGGCGAATTGGCGAATATTCAGGTTATAGGTAATCAGATCATTGGTGGAGGTGATTTCGCCTGCCGCCAGCTTGACATAAATCTCCTCATAACGCTTGCGCCGGGCCACCACCTCGCGCCAAATCTCGGTAGGCAAGGCATATTCTGACGGAGCGGCTTTGTTCCATTCGCCCCGCTTGGAAATTTCGTTCAGACCCTCGGCAATCGCTGGCGGTAGCTCATTTTCAATTCCATGTTTGACAGCAAGATAGATGTAACGCTTAGGGTTATCGCGGAGCAAGTGCCAAATCCAAAAATTGTCGGTCTCTACTCCCGCCTTATCAAAGAGGAAGGGAATGATGGTGTTTTTGGAGATATATTCGGTAATATCTTCTTTAGTGTAGTAGGCTCCCATCTGCTTCTGATTGATATACTTCTCAAAGATATAGCCCAATACGTCCGGGTTGATCTCGTTATCCGCTCGGAGGGGACGCTCGTCCAAATGCCAGTTATAAGCATCGAAAAAGGTAAAGATGCGCTCGAACGCCTCATCGGGGATCTGAATGTCGGGGTTATGGCGTTCGAGGTCGTGTAGATCAAAGAGGCCACCGTTGAGGTAAGGCACATTACCCAAGAGAGTGGTTAACTCCGGGGAACGGGCTTGCTGACCCAACCCCTCATGAAAGAGGCGCAGCAAAAACTGGCGGTAGAAGCCATGAAATTTACCACTACCCTGACTACGTTGTAGCTTTTGTAAACGGTGGCGCAAATAATCGGTATCGCCATCCAGAAAGCCCTTTTTCTGGATAAAGTAGATAAACATCAGTCGGTTGAGCATCAGGGAAGCATACCACTCGCGATCACTTCGGCTGGCCGTCTCTACTTCAAAGCCCGAAATGAATTTGAGGAAAGCAGCGTGTTCTTTCTGGAAGCGTTCATAGAACTTTTTGGTAATGGTCTCGACATCAAAGGCTTTCTTGGCTTTGCCGCGCACCAGCACAATAGTAGCGTTATCTTCTTCTTCAAGACTGACCACTAGCTCCTGCAGCTTCTGAAAGAGGGCTTCACCACTTTGACTGCGGTGGTATTTATGTTCCCGACAGCCATCAGGCTTGCCATTTTCGCGGCGAACCCATTGCCAAATTTGGGTAGTTTGGGCGGTATCAATGAAGATAATCAGGTGTTCATGAACCGCTTTAACTACCTCTAGCTCAAGCTTGCGGCGGGTAGCGTAATCGGGCAGGTGGGGAGTGGTGCAGGTATAGACCACCATCCCGCCTTTTTCGGCAAGGGGGATTAGGCTATAGGTCTGGTCGTCCAGCGTTACCTGCAAGGCTCTGGCTTTATAGATATTCCAGCCCAAATCGTTAATAAAGATGGCCTTTAAATCAAATTCTTGGATTTTGTGGATTACCCGGTCGCGCTTTAGTGGCATAGTTAGTAAATTGTTTTCTTTTGGTAAACTGGTTGTAAACTGGTTTTCGGGACGGGCTACTTGGCTGGTTTCTTCTTACCTCTGAATTTCAGATCCCCATCGGTTTTGAGGGGCTTGACAAAGCGAATGGCGAGAAGAGTAAAAATGGTGCTTAGGACTAGGGCCGCTACTAAAAAGACCAGCCAAGGCATCGGGTAAATATACCCGTTATCCAGATAATAAAAGATATTATGCTCGGTAGTTCTACTATTATGGCTAATAAGTAGTTCATTGGTAGAGATGACCGCGACACCGGGATTAAAGGCACTGGCCCAATAGAGCATTAAATCGCCACTATCACTACCTCCGCGAAATCCATAAGACAAGAGACTCAGGGGTATGGCTAGAGCAGGTAGACCTAGCACCAAGACAACCATACTGATATAAGTGGCACGAGAAGCCCGGCCCGAAGTCCTAAGAAGGCTGCTCCACATTACCCCAAGTGTACCGAGCGTCAGAGTGGTCACCAGTGGCACAATCAAGCCGATAATCAACTGATCGGCTCCTACGCCCCCCACTAGAAAGACAATGCTTTCCACCGGAAGAGCCGCAATAATCAGCAGGAAGAGATAGGCGAGGGTGGAGAGCAATTTTCCAAAGACGATTTCAGCCGGTTGCAAAAGGGTCAGCAAGAGGATCTCGTAAGTTTGCCGCTCCTTTTCGCCGGAGATCACTCCTGAAGTAAAGCCGGGGGCCAGTAGGACGATTAAGAGAAGCTGAACCCCAATAATGGCACTGAAAATATTGCTTCCGAGGCGTTCATAATCATTGTTGTAATAGGAATAGGAATAGTAACTATTGTAATAATCGGTACGGGGTACCGAGATCGCATAGGTTAAAGTAGCGAAAATACTTAATAAACCGACGTAGAGGGCAACATTAAAGAGCGCCCGCCAACTTCTCATTCGTCCGCGCAACTCTTTTAGGATGATGGGGTTGTGTCTCAAGCTTCTGATCCAGCTTAGCGGCCAGATTTTAGCCTGACCCGTTAAGTTTGGCGTTTCGGTCATTCTTTTTCCTCTTCCTGTGACCTCTTCCTAGACCGGAAATTTATTTCCGGTCTAGGGCAAAATTCAAACCAGCTTTATAGTTCAAGAGTGGGCTTTCGCTTGAGCTTGCAGCCAAAGCGCAAGATCGGTTTGGCTTGAGAAATCGAAGATAGCCTCACCTAACTCTTCTAATTGGACTAAAGATAAGGCACTGAGTGCTTGTTCTATTTCGGGAGCTTGCTCCCCGAACCGACGCTTGAGTTGGCGCAGAATCAGAATTAAGATGCCCTCTTGCCTGCCCTCCTGCTTACCCTCCTGCCGACCCTCTTGCTTACCCTCCTGTCGTCCCTTCTCTAACCCCTCTTTCAGTCCATCCTCCCTTCCCAAACGCTCAATACTACTTACGTAAGGCATACGCTCCTCCTTCTCGTAACGGGTTACTTCTTGCCGAAACTCTTGATCGAGTTCCTCTGGTAGCCGGATTATGTTATCTATAAATCGGTACAAATCTATAATCTCTTGACGGCTATAGTGACGCTCGTACAAGCGACGAGTTAGTCCTAACTTGGTACTCAAACGCTCCTCTGGTGGCTTGCGTTTGTCTTGGTGCATCCTCAGTACCGCCATCGTCACTATCGCAAAGGGATTGGGGTTGGCCTCCAATGCCGCCCAATTCTCATTATATTTTAACAACTTGACCGAGGGAAATTTGAACGAAAGCTCAAAACCCCACTCCTTGATGTGAAACCGCTTGGGATGATAGCGTTTGTTACCATCGGTCAGAACCGCTAAACTGATAACCTTGTCCAACCGTCCCGCACTACCTGGGTCAATCCCTTTGGGTTGGAAATAGCGGTCATACAACCGATAGTTGTAGATGAACATTCGCTGGGCAAAGCTAGGGTCGGCATACCCCTGAATTTCAAGGTGGATTAGCAACCAAATGGGTTCCTCTGTGCCAAGACGATAAACCTTGACCAATTTATCTACCAACCGTCGTCCGGCATTACCCTCGTTAAAGAGTTGCTCCAACTCTTTGTCCAGAAACTCCGGGTTTCTACTCCAATCAATATCCTGATGGATCTTTGGAAAGAAGAAGGCCATAAACTCAGGGAAATATTGATCCAGTATCTCCTTCCAAGAACTATCCTGCTCTGCGGCTACTGACATTGGTTACTCTCCTTCCTTATATTTTATATTTTAATTTTTGAACCTTTCCTTAACCTTCAGCCTGCATAAAGGTCAACTGGTTATCCGGTTTTCAAGAGACTAGCCCTTTTGTCACCTTCAAGAAAATATCTTCAAGGTCATCTTCCTGCTCGGCAAAGCTATAGATCGGCACATTTTGCCCGACCAAATAACGGAGTAGGTTGTTAAGTTCGGTCTCATGGCCTTCTAACTGAAGTTCCCAGCTTGCGAGGCTCCAGCCACTCTTTTCGGCTTGGACTAAGGGGGTAGTCACCACTGGCTTTAGCTCTAGCACCCCCGGCCCTTGCGCGATAAGGGCTTCAAGGGGAGCCAAATGTTCGGTGAGAGCCTGCACCTTGAGGATAACCACGCGCCGCTCTTGGCGCACATTCCGCAATATATCGCTTACGCGCCCACTGGTGAGCAGATGGCCGCGCTCGATAATCCCGATATGGCTACACATTTCGGCCAGTTCGGTCAGGATATGGCTGGAGATAAGGATTGTCTTACCCATCCGGCTCAACTCTTTCAGTAGCTCGCGCAACTCCACCCTCGCGCGAGGATCCAGACCGCTGGCGGGTTCATCCAAGATCAAAAGAGCCGGGTCATGAATGAGGCAACGGGCCAGTCCAAGCCGTTGTTTCATACCGCGCGAAAGCCCTTCGACAAAACTACCCCGTTTATCGGATAAATCTACTAAGGCCAGCAAATCGTTAATCAGGCTAAAGCGTTTTTTAACCTCAACATAATAGGCCGAGGCAAAAAATTCCAAATATTCCCAAACCTTCATCCGGTCGTAAACCCCAAAGAAGTCGGGCATATAGCCGATACGTCGGCGGATCTCTGTTTGGTTTTCCTTGTCTCGGTCAACTACCGAATAGCCACAGACCTGCGCGTCGCCCGAAGTAGGCTCAAGTAAGGTGGCTAGGATACGCATGGTGGTAGTTTTACCGGCTCCATTTGGCCCAATAAAGCCGAAAATAGCTCCGGTTTCGATCTGCAAATTCAAATTTTCCAGCGCGGTAAAATTCCCGTACCGTTTAGTTAGGTTTTCGGTGGCTACCACTAACTGAGGGGTCTCAGGGGTGGTTAAGGGTTGGCTTTCGGTCTCATCGCTCATAATGAACATTTCCAATCCGGGCCAAAGGGCCAGAGCTAAGGGTTACTCCGCATTTAGCGGCTCGAACAAGAGAGTTAGATCATAGCTTTGAAAGGTGCGGCCTTCCATAGAGAAGGGTACAGTGGCCTCGTTGCGCCAGCCAATCAGGTAGAAACGCCCGGAGTCGGTGGGGAGGCCATCCCCATTTGGGCCAAAAAGTGTTTCTAGCACGATGGCCTTGTGTGCGTTCGGGTTGGTGGGCGAGGTGTTGGAGTTGAGGTAATAGGGTGTATTGGTACTAAGTCTACCTGAAGGGTTAGAACCTTGATAAAAATTGGTCATTCCAGTGATGGTTTGTACCAGATAGGTTTGGGCGGGAGTGTGGCTACTGGCTCCTACCTCCCGTTTTTCACCCGGCTGGAGGTTGCCTACTTTCTGCACCCTCCCCCCCGGCAAGATTAGGCTAAGATCCTCCCAAGCCTTGTTGCTGAGATTTTCCAAAGTCCCCTCCAGATTACCGGTGACAATTTTTAGCCTAGCCCTAACGCCCTCGCTGGCACTACCGTCTTGCTCAAAGACAAAACTGCGCTGGGCGCGAATACCCATATTGATGCGCCCAAAACCGCCGCCCGGCCCCTGCTGTACTATTGGCCCACTGGCATTATTATTTCCGTTGAAGTTCATACGGCTCTGCCCACCATCAAAGACGGGAGTAGAAAGGGCTTCTTCCCCCACTTTTAGCTCAAAATCGTTGCGACCGTTGGAATAAAGCCCGGCGAGGCTATTGGTTCCGCCACTTAGCCGTCCATCGGTTCCCTCACCCAGCGTTATAATTGCCAAACGGCTCACTACCATCGCACCTTGGCTACTGAAATTACCCACCGCATAAGCCCCCGCACTAAAGAGTAGTGTCAGGAGCGGAACCGTGACCCAAGCCCATTCCCGGCGGTCAAAGCGGCGCAAGACAAAGTAATGGAGTGGGCCAACCGCAATCACATAAATGGCTAAGAAGAGCGTGATCCACCAAGGGCCGGGCAATTCTGGTCTTTGAGGGCTAGGTGTTAGGCGAAGGCTATATTCGCGGTAGGGTCCTTCGATGGCTCGTCGCGCGGTGGCGGCATAATTCAGGCGGAGCCGATAATCTTTAAAGACCGCTTTCCAGAAAGCGGTCATCCCATCCCAATTACGCAATGGCCTTAATTCCGGTGCAAAAAACCAAGCCCGACCTAGCCCAAAAGGACGGGTTGCCAATAGAGGACGGCCCTCCTGATCGAGTAGACTTTGGCTACCGGGCGTGGTTGAATTTAAAGCGGTGTCCGCTAGGGTTAGCATAGTGGCAGGTAAAGGGCTACTGGTTTGGCTAAAATCTTGCAGTCCGGTCAGGTTAGCGGCAGAAATGGCGCGTGGGTCTGGTAGATTGTCGCTACTCTGCACGGGTAGGAAATTTCGGAGGAAAGTGGCATGGCGCAGGGGGCTATCCCCGGCCACAAAGAGGGCCGCCCCTTGCGTGAGCCAGTTTGCCAGTGCTTTTCGCAAGGATTCCTCTTCACCGACAAAAGAGCTATTCAGATCAGAGATTACCAGACTATCCAGCGAGTTCCAAGCTATCCCGTTTGGTGGCAAATCGGCTAGGGTAAGGTGGGCTACCGTCACACGTGGTGGAGTACCTAGTGCCGGAGTAGCGGTTTGAACAATGCTTCTGTAGCTGAGAAGGAGTGGGCTATAGGCGAGGGCTTCTAAACCAACTTGGGTACTGTTGAGATAGTTTAAAGCGCTAGTATCATCGCTAATGATGCCCATTAGCAAACTGCTCTCCCCTAGCGGATTAATCACTTTGCTGATGGGGGCAATTACTTCCGTACCGTCGTCGGCCACTAGGCGCACCTGTACCTGCCGCAAAGCACGTTGTCCATCTGGGTAGAGCCAGACGGTTTTGTGGGCTGGAGGCGTAAGTTGAACCGCCCGTCGGAAAAGTACCATGCCAGAATCAAAGTTACCAAAGGAAGCCTCGACCCAACCCTGAAAGGGAGCCGTACCAGAAGGCAAGGTCAAATTTATCTCGATTGGTAGCCAAGCGTACTCTTTGTAATAACTATCAAACCCGGCTTTTACTTCCATGGTAATGGGAGTGGCGGTAGCGTAGGAAGAGGGGAGCCACGCAGAGGTCAGCACAGGAGGGAGGCTGCTATTTGCCAGCACCAAGCCTATCAGGGTAAAGAAAACCGCCTTTTGCCAAGTTAGTCTCATAGCTAAAGCCCTTTTGGGCGTATGCAATCCGCCCCTACCCGAATTATGGGTTGTATGCAATCCGCCCCTACCCGAATTATGGGTTGTATGCAATCCGCCCCTACCCGAATTATTGAAAAGATATGAGCTAAAATCGGTTAAAACCGATGCTAGTCAAGCTAATTTTACCATTAATGCTTATCGTTCGCTCATTTTGGAACTATTCGTTTGAGATGATTCTGTTTGTTTTAGGTCGGTACAAATGCTAGAATTAACTTGTTTAACGGATGCCAAACCTGCATTTGTCCCTATAGCGGATTGGCGGCAGGAGGGACTTGGGCGGCATTTCTCGAAAGCCGACGGTAGCGTAATCGTGCCGGAAGTATTGCGGCCCTATATGGGCGGACTTGAGATTATTATAGGTAAGTAGGTTTTGTATTAGTGACTCAACTCAAAGTCTTCGGGTTGGGTTACTAGTTTATTGCAGGAAAGGAGTGATGAATATGGCAAGTATGCCTAGACCTCAAGAGATCATCTATCCTGAAAGTGATGGGCAACCAATGGCCGATAACACCAAGCAATGTAATTGGATAGAGACCATTAAAGGTGGTCTTGAAGGTATTTTTGAGAATAGGCCCGATGTTTTTGTAGCGGGCAATTTATTGTGGTATCCGGTGGAGGGGAAGCCCAAGATTCGTGCTGCGCCAGATGCCATGGTGGCCTTTGGACGACCTAAAGGTGATCGAGGTTCCTATCGGCAATGGGTGGAGGGTAATATTGCACCACAGGTAGTCTTTGAAATACTTTCTCCCGGCAATAACCTACCTGAAATGGAATTTAAACGGCGGTTTTATGAGCGCTACGGAGTGCAAGAGTATTATATTTATAATCCTGATAATTTTATGCTCACAGGCTGGCTACGTCAAGGTAGAAAACTAAAGTCCATTACCGAAATGAATGGCTGGAAGAGTCCTCTTCTGGATATACATTTTGAACTGGATGGTCCTAATGGGGAATTGAATATTTATGATTCTGAAGGGAGACGCTTTTCTACCTATCTTGTAGTCTACAAAGAGCGTAAGCAGGCAGAGCAACGGGCCGAACAGGAACGGCAACGTGCCGAACAAGAACGGCAACGTGCCGAGCAAGCCGAGGTACGTGTCACACAAGCCGAACAAG
>JACAUC010000217.1 GCA_013390945.1 Candidatus Chloroheliaceae bacterium | reverse complement strand
CAGATGATAGCGGTTTTAGATGTTTGGTTAACTAAAACGTAAACATATTCAATACGAAGAGAAGTCATAAGTATGCTGTATAATACAAGTATGCCTTACTAAGCCAACTGTGTTAGTTAAGGCAGGTTGGGCAAAATAACCTGAAGAGCATTTAAGTTTATGCCACCCTTTAGTTAGGCTAAGCTATTAAGGAATAATGGAGCCAAACCGTTTTTTATGTTTAATCTTGATAATTGGAATACTAAGAAGATGTTAAAATCATGGTTAAAGCACAAATCGTAATTGTCGAAGACGAGGAGTTTGTGGGTGCCGAGATTCAAAAATTATTACAGGGTTTTGGCTATGAAGTGGTAGTAGCGCCTGCTGCCGCCACCGCCGAAGTGGTGATCTTAGCTGCTCGATCCCGATCAGAGCTAGTAATCACGGATAGTAGCATAGCGAAAATAGAGTTGGCCTACCAGACTCAAAGCCTGTTAGCGGCTATCGTGGAATCTTCTGACGATGCGATTATGAGTAAGACGTTGGAGGGGACTATTCTAAGCTGGAATCAGGCCGCTACCCGAATTTATGGCTACAGTGCTGAAGAGGTAATCGGTCGTTCGGTCTCTCTCCTAGAGTCGCCCACGCGCCCGGATGAAGTATCCCTGCTTTTGGAAAGAATCAAGCGAGGGGAGCATGTCTCCCACTATGAAACGGTGCGGAGGCGCAAAGATGGCACTGATATAAACGTATCGCTCACCATTTCTCCTATCAAAGATAAAGCTGGAACCATTATTGCTGCTTCCACGATTGCCCGTGATATTACCGAGCGCAAACAGAGCCAGCAAGCCCTAGAAGAATCTAAGCGACATATCCACAATATTTTGGAGAGTATCAGTGATGCCTTCTATGCCCTCGATGCGGACGCGCGATTTACCTATGTGAATAATGAAGCAGAGAAACTTTGGGGAATAAGCCACGAAGAGTTGGTCGGTAAAGTGATCTGGGAAGTCTTTCCTCAGATGCTAGACTTACCGCCCTACCATAGCTTAAATCGCGCCCTGACGGAACAAGTCCAAGTGGAATTTGAGATTTATTCGGCCTATATTCATCAGTGGGTAGATGTTAAAGTTTATCCCGCTAATGGGGGAATTTCGGTTTATTTTCGGGATATTACTGACCGTAAACAAGCCGAGAAAGCCTTGCGCCAGAGTGAAGAGATGTACCGCCTTTTGGCCCGCAACCTGCCGGATAGTTCGGTCTTAATCTTTGACCGGGATATGCGCTACCTGATAGCCGAAGGAGGAGCCTTGAATAAGAGTGGATTTTCCAGAGAAATGCTAGAAGGCAAGACACTCCAAGAGGCGTTGCCACTGGAAGCGGTGACTCGCCTCTTGCCCTACTACCAAGCCGCTCTAGCCGGGCTTGAAAACACCTTTGAGGATTATTATAACGACCGCGTTTACCTGACCCGGGCGGTACCCATCAAAAATGAGCAGGACAGTATTACGGCGGGTATGCTCTTCAGCGAGGATATTACCGCCCTTAAAAAGGCCGAGCAAATTTTGGCCGATGAAAAAGAGCAACTCTCCGTCACGCTTCGCTCCATCGGAGATGGGGTTATTACCACCAACCTGAAGGGAGAGGTTACGCTCCTTAACCGCGTCGCCGAAGAACTTACTGGCTGGTCACAAGTAGGGGCCGTTGGAAAACCGCTTGTGGAGGTTTTCCAGATTATTAGCGAAAAAGAGCGGCAACCGCAAATAAGTCCACTTGAACAAGTTTTAAGTACAGGCCAAATAGTTATCTTGCGGGATCATACCCTGCTGGTAGCCCGTGATGGCTCAGAACGGATAATTGCCGATAGTTGCGCCCCCATTCGGGATTATTCTAGTAAAATTATTGGAGCCGTCCTAGTCTTTCGGGATATAACCGAGCAACAAAAAATTGCGGAGGAACGGCAGAAAAACTCCAAATTGGAAGCGTTAGGGGTGCTGGCGGGTGGCATTGCCCACGATTTCAACAACTTGCTCACAGGTATAATTGGGTTCCTAGATCTGGCTAAATTCCAACTGGCCCCTAGAAATGAGCAAGAGATCGAAGAGGTCACAGGCTTTTTGGAAGAAGCCTATAAAGCTGCTTTGAGAGCCAAGACTCTCACAATGCAGCTCTTAACTTTTGCTAGGGGCGGTGCGCCTATCAAGAAGACGGCTCAGCTTATCCAGATTATTCACGATTCGGCCAGCTTTGTGTTACACGGGTCAAATATAGAACCTGTTTTTGAACTAGAGAGCGATTTGTGGTCGGTAGAGGTAGATACCGGTCAGATGGGGCAGGTTATCCAAAACTTGGTGTTAAATGCAGACCAAGCGATGCCGGAGGGTGGTTTTATCCATATTAGAGGAGAGAATGTGGAACTAACCGAAGGAACCCTACTGCCCCTAGTACCGGGTAAATATGTAATGCTCACCGTTCAGGATCGGGGCAAAGGCATTCCGCCAGAAAATCTGGAAAAAATCTTTGATCCCTATTTTACCACTAAGTCCCAGGGTAATGGGTTAGGATTAGCGGTCTGTTTCTCGATTATTAAAAAGCACGAGGGTTATATCCAAGTAGAAAGTGAAATTGGAAAAGGTACGACCTTCTCCATTTATTTGCCCGTCTCTAAAAACCAACTAGAGGCTGAAGCTTCCATTGTCGGTACCCGACTAATTATCTCGTCACTAAGCAAATCTATAAAATTACTGGTAATGGATGATGAGTCGGTTCTTAGGGAATTGATAAAACGAACACTTCAAAAATATGGACACCGGATAGAATTGGCTAAAGACGGTCAGGAGGCTCTAAAGCTTTACCAAACCGCGCTGGAGGAGGGCGAACCGTTCGACGTAGTGTTGCTGGATCTGACTATACCGGGCGGAATGGGCGGTAAGCAGACGATGACAAAGCTCTTGGAACTCGACCCTCAAGTAAAAGCGATTGTCTGTAGCGGCTATTCCAGCGACCAGATAATGTCAAATTACCGGGAGTATGGGTTTGTGGATGTATTGCTCAAACCTTATCGGCTGGAAGAGTTAAGTAAAGTTTTGGTGCGGATAACCGACCCACCAAAGAGTTAGGATTTTTAGAGTAACCCGTCCCGGCGAGCGTGATCGGCTGCCGCTCGGCGACTGGTCTGGTGAAGTTTTGCCAGAATGTTGCGGAGATGGTTTTTGACGGTATATTCGCTAAGGTTGAGCCGAAGAGCAATTTCTTTGTTGGTAAAGTGTTGCGCCACCAGTTCAAGCACCTCTCGCTCGCGGCTGGTAAGCGTCTCTTCGCTGGCGCTGGTGGGGGTTTCAGGCGGTGGAGCCGGAATTGCCGACGGTGTTAGAGCGGGCGACTGGCTGACTCTGGCAAATTCTTTTAGGATGCGCCCGGCGAGGCGACGAGTGATCGGGGCTTCGCCCTGTCCCACCCCACGCAAGAGTTGTAGCATCTCTTCGGTACGGATATTTTTATTCAGATAGCCCTGCGCCCCATTCTTGATGGCTTCAAAGAGCTTTTCGTCGCTTTCGTAGACCGTGAGCATAACGACGTGGACGGTGGGCCATTCGGCCTTAATCACCTTCAAGGCTTCCAGCCCATTCATACCGGGCATGTCAATATCCATTAAGACCAACTCTGGTAGTAACTCGCGGCAAAGTTGGAGGGCTTCGGTAGCATTAGAGGCTTGACCTACCACCTCAAAATCGGGCTGGTAGCGGAAAAGTGCCGTCACCCCCTCCCGAAATAAATGATGGTCGTCCACCAATAACAGGCGCATAGATTGGAGCGGTTCTCTACTCATCGCTTACTCTCTTCTTCATACTGGTTGAAGAGTAGTTTACTTGGTACCGTTACTCGTATGAGTGTACCAGAACCGGGTCTACTCTCGATTTCCAATTGCCCCCCCAAGCTTTCGACTCGTTCCCGCATGGAGGTCAATCCAAAATGATCGGGGAAAGGCTGAGTCGGATTGAAGCCACACCCGTCATCACGCAACTCCATTCTAAGGAGTGAGGGTTGCTCCGCTTCTTTCGTGGCGGGTTCAAGACCTAATACGAGGCTGACCTGATTGGCACTGGCGTGTTTACGCACGTTAGAAAGTGCTTCTTGGGCTACTCGTACTAGTTGGACCTCAGTCGCAGGCTCAATCGTGGTATTTTGAAACCCCTCACAGGAAAAAGTTACCTCACAACCCTGTTCATCGCCAAAACGTTCTAACGCCTCGCGCAATACGGTGGCTAAGCCCCCATCTTCCAGCAAAAGCAGATCGGTTCGCAGGCCGCTTATATCCTCGCGTACATCCACATAGGCTTTATTGCAGGATTGGCGCATCTCTTCCAGTTCGCGCCGCGCTTCTTCCGTCCGTCCGGCCTGCAACAAACCCTCGATAGTGTCTGTTTTGACCATCACGTAAGCGAGCAGTTGGGCGATTCCATCGTGCATCTCTCTGGAGAGGCGTTGGCGTTCTTCTAGCACCGCACTATGCTCTAACCGCCGATTCAAAGCTCTCAGGGTACGATTTTGGCTGGCTAACCGGACTTGGGCCTGTTCCATCCAGCCAAAAACAATTTGTCCAAAAATAAGTGAGAAGACCAAAACTAGCCCAGCCGTAATCAGGTTCCCCATCTGTGAGAGGGCGAACTCACCAAAAAACCCGCCAATATCAAAGAGCGAATGGCGTAAAGTCTCATATAAACCGACTGAAAGGGCCGGAACAAATGTTATCAACCACTTAATAAGTCTGAATTTCTTGCGATCCATGTAAGAGCTTTAAGTTTCAAGTAGGCTAAATTAATTTGACCTGACTTATTATATACCATATGCACGTAAATTAGTATTGAATATGATTAAGTTTTAGTTAACCAAATTTCGGGGTAGGGGTGTATTGCATACGCCCAATGTGAACAACCAGTTGACCCAGTTGACGACCAGCCTAAATTGGGCGTATTGCATACGCCCAATGTGAACAACCAGTTGGCCCAGTTTACGACCAGCCTAAATTGGGTTTATGCAATAAACCCCTACCAATTGAGAAGATACGCAAAAAGGGCTTGCTATCACTAGCCCCGACTGCGGTTTGCCCGTTTGAGCCAAACCAAGCCGATAGTGGCAGCCAAGGCCGCCAATAAGCCTACCCCAAGCCAGAGATTAAAATTGTTCGTAGGGGTATTAGAAAGAGTGCTACGATAGCCCATGCCAGTATTAGGAACTCCCGGAGCGATACTTTCACTTTCTTGCACTCCGTCTATTGTACCCGCCACCGCCGTCCCACCTATCGCTAAGGTAAAGTTGAAGTTGCCCGCCACGATACCATTATCATTCTCGGTAAAGCTGCGGAAGTTGACGGTATATTTACCATTGGTCAGTGTTCCCAAGCTTACAGAAGTGGTTGCGCCAACTACCTTCAAGTCGCCCTTATCCACCTGCTTGCCACTGGCATCTAACACCTGCAATTTACTTTGGGTGATGCTGGTATTCTCCCCAAAAGTAAGGGTGAGTGTAGTCGGAACAGCAGTAATAGTGGCATCTGGGAGAATGGTGGAGCTTTGGAGATGGGCGTGGGCAAAAGCGATACCCACTTGGAACGTTACCACTACCAACGCCAGTACTAGAGCCAACCACTTGCTAGAAGTTAATCTTAGGTGCTGACCCTCACCTCTAAACTGAAAAATTTTCAAGACTAAATTCATCCTTTCGTTTTTAGTATTATCTCAAATAGCTCTCATAAATAAGCGGTATTAAGTTCATTGACTAGTTTGTGTAATAAATAGACCCAAATTCTTATCATTAAGCAAGGAAGCCCTAACAGAAGGGCAAAAATTAAAATCCAAGGTAGCTGATCTCTTTCTACCTGATCGGTTAAAGTAAATTCAGCCGGAGGAAATTGGGTACTTTGAATGGCAACCTGAAATTCCCACAACCCTGCCATTTCCACTGGCACGATTGCCTCATAATTGCGGTTAGCGGGATTAAGTTTGGCAATGACGGGTAGCACTCCTTTCATCTTCATTCCCGGCATACTGGGGTTAATCGTTATGGTGGCATTGGTCACTCCCTGAGTAGTATTGGTTTGGAATACCTCTATTTCCAAGAGTAGATGGGTTTTAGGATTAGCTGGATGTGGACTGTGCTTCACAATCACCTGATAGGGGCCAACCACTTTTACTAGCAGAGGGGAAAGGTCAGTCGGAGGGGTCTCGCGTTGCGCTTGGGCGGGATTAGGAGTTATCCACAGCAGACCAACCGAGAGGATCAATATTAAGCTTATCAGGACGGCCAGCCGAACGGCCAGCCGAACGGCCAGCCGAACGGCCAGCCGAACGGCCAGCCGAATCTTTCTCAATTTTAGAACTTGCCTTGACATTACTTCATCCTCCTGAAGAGCCCAACGAGTCTCATCTCATCATCTCAATTGGTAGGGGTTTATTGCATAAACCCATTGTGGGCTGACCTTACATTGGGCGTATGCAATACGCCCCTACTCCGAATTATGGAGATGATACCCCGATGATTGAGACCCTTATACAAAACTTTAGGGTTTATTTCACTCTCCTCACTATTATTATAAGAGAGAATCAGAGAAATGGAAATAAGTGTTTGATGGTATAAAGAGCTATAAAAGAACTACTCGGCACTGATTAGATTGGGGTATAAAGAGCTATAAAAGAACTACTCGGCACTGATTACATTGTTAGATAGGTCAAATGAATCCTGTTATTGGCACTAGTTCTTTTTTAGTTCTTTTTTTGGCAAAATGAGCTATAGACAGAAGTTAAAAATCCATTAAAATTAAGTAACCATTCACGGGGTTTGAAAAATTGGATTAGACCTCTTATATCTATCCAAAATAGGGTAGAGTAGGCCAAAGTGGAAACTTTGGCGCAAACGCAATACATCAATTTCATTAAGTTCATTAGGTTCAAAAAACCAATTTTTTTACCCCGCGAACGGTTCTAAAATTAAACCTAGAGAAAGGCTAAAGGTTTCAAGAATGAGGTTAGTTGCAAAAAAACGAGTAGGATTACTCAGCTTAGTAGGCGCATTGCTATTGGTATTGTTGGTTCCTAGCCTAGCCTTCGCCCATGAGAAAAGGGTGGTGGGAAAGTATACTTTCGTGGTGGGTTTTCTCAACGAACCAGCTTATGCCGGACAGTTGAACAGTATTGATCTCACCATTTGCGAGGGTTCAGAGTGTAAGTATGAGGTCAAGGATGGTAGTCGCGTAGTCTCCAATCCGATAAATGATGCTCAGAAGAGCCTCAAGGTGGAGGTAAGTACAGCTGATTCTGCCCCGCTACCTATCGAGATTGCCCCACGCTACGCTCAACCCGGCAAATACAGCAGCTATTTTAACCCCAGCAAAGTGGGTGCTTACACCTTCCATATCTTCGGTAGTCTGGCAAGTGACCCCATTGAGGAGAAGTTTACCAGTGGTCCTAATACGTTTGGGGAAGCCCAACCACTCAAGGCTTATCCGGCAGACACGATGATGGCAAATATGCACAGTCAGATTAATGAGGCCAAGGAGAGTGCCAGCACAGCAACTACCTTTGGAATTGTCGGTATCGTGGTAGGTATTTTGGGTCTAGGTTTAGGTGCTTTGGCCCTGATTCGCAAGCCCAAGGCTGTTAGCGTCAGAACCGAAAACCGTCAACCCGCCGAAGTTAGTCGGGGCTAAAACCGAATGGATTTTAACCCTAAAGGCCAAGTTAATTGCTAATTTTACAATTGATCTGAATGGTCATAAATCCCTGATCTATGATGTGAATGACCGGAAATTTATTTCCGGCCTGACGCACCCCTCCCTAGGAAATGGCTCCGCTCATTGATCTTATCTGATATAATAAAGTACTATCTTTACCCGATTACAGGCATTGTAGGTCTTTGTTTGGTTATAGCGGCTTCAAAATTCAAATCTGAGATGAAACTAAAAATGGAGGAGCAAACCTATGGCAGTAATTCGCACCGAGAAGGTGGATTTAAAGGTTAATGGCGCGGGAGCGTGGGGCTATCTGGCACAACCCGATGATTCGGCTCTTCATCCCGGAGTGGTACTTATTCAAGAGTGGTGGGGGATTGAACCGCATATTCAAGACCTTGCCCAAAAACTGGCGGTTGAAGGCTTTGTGGTATTGGTTCCCGATCTCTATCACGGGAAGATAGCTACCGAACCAGATGACGCTCAAAAGCTGATGATGGCAACGGTTCAAAATTTGGAGCGGGTCTTTAAGGAGATCAGCTATGCCTTGGACTACGTTAAGGCACTACCCAATGTCGGGCCTAAAAAACTTGGTCTGATTGGCTTCTGTATGGGTGGCTTGGTTACATGGGAATTAGCCAGCCAATATCCAGATTTGGGCGCAATAGTGCCATTCTATGGCGTTATGTACGAACCCACCCCGGAGAAGGCCGCCAAGATCAACGCCCCGGTACTGGCAATCTACGGTGAGGCCGACGCTTATGTTTCACCAGAACAACGCGCCAAGATTGCCCAAGTAATGCAAGAAGCCGGGCGTAATCTCCAAATAGAGGTCTATCCTGCCGGACACGCCTTTATCAATCCCGATCATGGCACTTGGCACGAAGCATCGGCCCAAAAAGCTT
This sequence comes from Candidatus Chloroheliaceae bacterium, assembly GCA_013390945.1. Taxonomy (GTDB): domain Bacteria; phylum Chloroflexota; class Chloroflexia; order Chloroheliales; family Chloroheliaceae; genus L227-5C. The sequence goes on along the minus strand of JACAUC010000217.1, from coordinate 1,664 downwards.
GGCCGCAAGCTCTCAATTTCCTCAAAGAAAATCTGAAATAGTAATATTATCTGCTATCTATAAATCTAATCAGGAGTGCTATAACCACGTGGTAATAGCCTATGCGCGTCAAGACCGGAAATTTATTTCCGGTCTTGACGTGCATGGGTAATAACCCACATCATGAAAGTTACTATTCTGGCAAGAGTAGTGGTAGGTGAAAATCAACTGGCGGCAACCAATTGGCGCAGCATCCTACAATCTTGGCCTAAGAGAAACCAGTTTACAAGCTGATAGTAGTCTAAACCAGTTTACAAATAGTTTTCCATAGCCACATTCTAGTCGGAAGGCCCAAATCTTGTAGATGCTGCGCCAACTGGTTGTGCCGTCGCTTGATCTTGACATACCTCCGGTCTTGTCAAATCACGACTTTGCAGCAGCCTTAGATGGGGCTACCACCGCTCGGTTTTTGCAAGAGCTAAAACGCATCCTGAAAACCCACTCAGCCTTCTGGTTTAGGCTTAGTAGATTGACAGAATTGGTGGCATGTTTCTTGCTAGATTAGATTAGTGGAATCATCTTCATTTTAACCACACCATTTCTCCTAAATCCTGGCACTTCCGCCGGGTTCTTTATTTCTTTTATTCTAATCTAAAGGCTCTGGTATTCGCTCACCGGAGCTTTTTTATTTGTGCAAAATTTCTCTAATGGGCGAGTGCAATTCGCCCCTACGTTGAATAAGTGAGATATTAGCACAGTTACCACTTGAGCGGGTCAATGCCGCTCATTAGAATTTCGCCCTCTGGGGTAATAACCACCTCTGCCAGAGGCACCCTTTGTAGATCATCTTCGGCATAACGTCCGGTTAAAAAGTAGGTGGTTTTGTTGGTAGAACCGCGCAAATCACGGGCCAAATGGTGAGTAGCATCATAACGCCCGGCTATCAACACATCCACATCCTCTAACATTCCCAAAGACATTCTGTGGGAAGCGGCTCCGTCCGCTGAAGTGACTCCTCCCATCCTCTCCAGTTCAGACCAACTAAATCCGGTAAAAAGGATTACCGAGAGGTTAGTACGCGCTTTAAGTTGGTGCAACAAAGCGGCAACCCCTTCACGTTGCTGAAGGGGTTCCCCACCACTAATGGTCACGCCCTCAATCTTCTCCGCAAGGGCAATAATGCGCTCCACTAGATCAGCTACCCGAACAAGTTCGCCTCCGGTGGTAGCGTGGGTTGGCACATTAAAACAACCGGAACAACCCAAAGTACAGCCCTGCACCCACACCACCGCTCTTAGACCGGGGCCATTCGCTCGGCTAGACTCTAAAAATTGGTGAACTCGCAAATAGTGTTCTTTTGCTTCGGTCATTTAGTTGATATGTTGGATGTCGTTCTGCCGATTGACTTCGTTAACCTCGTAGGCTTCGGGTTTCATCTCGCGTGAACTGACCTCGCCGCCGAGTGCCTCCTCTAGTGCTTTGGTCAGGTCAAGGCAACTTTGGCCCTTAACGCCGCGCACCTCCAAGCGCACTTGCCCATCCTTTTCAATATAGATGTCAATTTCCTGTAGTTCCATAGCTATAACCTCTTCTTTGGCTAATTTGGTTGCAAATCGGGCGACCCGCCGACTTAGAAATCCCTCTGACACGGTTGTGTTGCCAATCGGGATTAGAAATCCCTCCGA
>JACAUC010000216.1 GCA_013390945.1 Candidatus Chloroheliaceae bacterium | reverse complement strand
TTTTCTTAGGCCAAGATTGTAGGATGCTGCTCCGCCAGTTGATCTTGACCTACCTATCTGCTTTTTCTTAGGCCATTCTTGTAGGATGCTGCTCCGCCAGTTGATCTTGACCTACCTCTGGTCTTGATTTAGGCCATTCTTGTAGGATGCTGCTCCGTCAGTTGATCTTGACCTACCTCTGGTCTTGATTTAGGCCAAGATCTTGTAGGATGCTGCTCCGCCAGTTGATTTTGGCCTACCACCCAACTGACTTTGCAACAGCCCTAGCAAGCTTAGCAGATAGCTAGTGCTAATCAGCCGTCGCCAGCACCGACCTACACGCCTAAACCAACTAGCACTCAGTACCCATAAGCGTCAAGACCGGAAATAAATTTCCGGTCTTCTAATTTATTTCCGGCCTCTTCTTCTTGGGGGGCGGTCTCCTCTGGTTTAAGTGCATCAATCGCCCGGCGCAGGGTGTTCTGCCGACGGTTTAGGCTGTAGAGGTAGCCAAAGATAAAGAGCCAAACCACGCCATAGGCTAAGGCTAGATAGGTCAAGCCGCTATTTACATCGCCCGTTACTTTGGTGGGCAACTCTTCTTGAAAAAACTGGAGGGTGTATAATAATTGGTTCATCTTAATATTCCTCGCCTTCTTGGGCGTAAAAGAGTGCCGCCACATCGTCGCGCATCTGCTCCAACCGGATACGCTGGATTAAGAAATAGGTAAAAAGCAGGCCCATCGTAACCATACAGGTAAGCATAGTCACAATCATAAAACCTTCTAGCCCAATCGCATTACCGTTGTCGCCAAAAATGACCGGATGCAGACCACGTGGGAACCAGCGCGTAGAAAAATAGACCAATGGCACATCAATAAAGCCAATCACCCCAAACGCGGCGGTAAGGGAAGCCTTGCGCGAAGGGTCGTCGGTGGCGTTGCGGAGCATCAAACCGGAGAGATAGACTACCAACATAATCGTCACGGTGGTTAGGCGAGGGTCCCAAGTCCAGAAAGTGTTCCAAGCGTAACGCGCCCAGATAGAGCCAGTCACAATCCCGATAAAAGAGAAGAAGACCCCCAACTCTAGGCTAGAGACCATCACAATATCCCATTTACGCTGGCGCGTTCGCCAATAGGCAATCCCCCCAATAAAATAGACCAAGAACGAGAGAAAACACATAATGTTGGCCGGGAGGTGGAAGTAGAAGATGCGCTGCGAAAAGGCCAGATTAACATCGGTGGGGGAAATCAGCACAAAGAGCAGCGAAAGGGGAAACATAAAGAGCAGGGCATAGCTTAAAATTGGTATCCAATCCAGTTTCTTGCCCGGAACGTTAGTGGTCGTCATATATTTTGTATTAGTTGCCATATTTTTTATTCTTCTATTACCCGTCGCAGGTTGGGCGCGGCCAGCCGATATGCAATACGCCCCTACCCAGAATTTTGAGATTATATTTTTATTCTTCTATTACCAGTTCAAAGAGCAAGAGTGGCACGATAAGAAAAACTAGGTCAAAGATACCAATAAGCTGAAGCTGACCTGAAATTTCCCCGAAAGGGCGATTCGCCAATACTGCGGAAGTAGCCTGAGCCGCCGCAATAATTACGGGCAGCATCACCGGAAAGAAGAGGACGGGAAGCAATACTTCTCGCGCCCTAGTATTGACCGCCATCGCCGCAAAAATAGTACCAATTTCGGCAAAACCTAATGTTCCCATCAATAGGACGGGCAACAAGCCCAAATTGAAGACCGAATAGTTAAAGAGCAGGCTAAAGAGTGGCAGCGTCAATAGTTCCACGATAGTGATAAAGGCGAAATTGCCCAACATCTTAGCCAGAAAGATAGCACTGCGGTCTACCGGAGCAAGGAGTAGCCCTTCCAGCGAGCCTCGATCTTTCTCGATTATAAAAGAACGGTTCAAGCCCAACACCCCGGCGAAGGTGAAGGCGATCCAGAGCAGGCCGGGTACCACATCTTGAGGCTCTTGCAACTTACCCGGTAGCGCAAAGATAAAGACTAAGACCATCAGCAAGCTAAAGACGGCCATCGCACTGAGAATCTCTTTGGTGCGTAACTCAGTACGCACATCTTTGGAGAAGATAGCCCAAACTTTATAGAGATAGCTTTTCAAGGTTTTAAGTTTCGGCTATTGACCGCCTCATAATACCAATTTTGCAGATTCTCTGGTGTTAGGTCACGGGCTTGGGCCTCGCGTACCATTCGACCCCCCGCCAAGACCACCAAACGGTCACACATTGCCAAGCCGCGCTCTAAGTTATGGGTGGTCATTATAATGGAACGTGGCTCACCGCCGGTTGCCAGTTCCCGAATGACATTTTGGAGCATATCGGCGGCTTGGCGATCAAGGCCAGTGTCCGGTTCATCCAACAGCAAAACGGGTGGATTGTGCAGAATAGCCCGTGCAATGGAGAGGCGTTGCTGCATCCCGCGCGAGAAATTGCGTACCCGGTCATTGGCCCGGCGTTCCAAACCAACTCTTGCCAAGAGTTCATTCACCCGCTCGGTTAGGTGGGCTACTTGGTAAAGTTGCCCATAGAAGACCAAATTCTCGCGAGCGGTCAAGTCTTCATACAGAAAGGTCTGGTGGCTAATGACACCGAGCAGACCGCGAATACTGGCTTTTGCGTCCTTCAAGGGAATACCCGCCAACTCAATTGCACCACTGGTGGGTTTGGCTAGGGTAGCCAGAATACGCAAGAGCGTAGTCTTGCCTGCGCCATTTGGCCCCAGCAGCGTAATAAATTCGCCCTGCTGCAACTCCAGATCTACCCCCTTCAAAACCGCAAAATGGCCGAAGGATTTGGTGACTTTGGTTGCCCTTAGAATAACATTATCCGCCACCTAATTAACCACCGCCGCCCCACATTTGGCACAAAAACGATCATCCTGCTTCAATTCAGTGCCACAACTTAGACAAAGCAGGGGCAGGGGGGCACTACATTTGGAGCAGAGACGGTCGCCCGGTTTGAAAGTGGTGGCACATTCGCTGCACTTCATTGCCCCTTTGATGGTCGGTTTCAACTTGCCATCGGTCTCTTGGTTCGGCAAAGTGGCTTTTGTACCCGTTGCCGAAACCGGAGTCTTTTTGGCGGAAGCCGATTTTGAGGTTTTTGCCTTAGCCTGCTGCCCTTGACTCAAGTTGGCTAAGGTCTCTTCCTGTTGGCTGATCTGTTGCTCTAGCTTAGTGAGTTTATGCTCCGTTTTTTGTTTGAGTAGCACATAATCCTCCTCGTGGAGGTTGCCCAACTCGTGATCGAAGTCTAACTCTTCTAAGGACTTGCGCTCGGTAGAGGCGCGTTCGTAGAGCGATTGGATTTTGCCCTCTTCTTGGGTCAAGGTTTGACGTACTCGCCGCTTAACACCCACCTCCGCTACTAGGAGTGGGCGAGCAATCATCACCAGCACCCCCACTGCCAGCACCACTCCTAGTAGCCAACCCACCAAAACACTACTCTCGCTTGGACTAGTGGCCTGAAGCGGCAGCGTTTGAAAAACAATAGTAGTAACCTGATACATTAAACTCGTGCAACCTCTTTCTCTTTGGCTCCCGCCCGTTCCCACGCTGGGAGAGGTCGCAAGGCTTCTTTGGGATCAGGCCAAATAGAGATCATCAAGCCCACAATCGTAATCACCAGACCAACCCATGACCAAACCATGAGCGGATTTACAAAGACTTGGAAAGCGGCCTCTGTAATTATCGGCATCCCGTTGGCATCTGGGATTGGCTGACTTTGAGCATCCCGTTGCACCTGAAGACCTTGTTGTAACATACTAATATAGAAATCTTCCGCCGGGTCTACCCCGATATAAACCACCGTATTAGGCATTTGGTTACTGGTGAAAAGTTCACTGGCAACGGTGATAGGAGATTGTGGTTTACCATCTTTCTCCATCGCAAAGGTGGAGATAAAGCTCATCTTTAGGGGCGAACCCTTTGTTTCGACTTTAGTGAGGGTCAACTTATATTTATGGAAGCCCTCAATCGTCAAACTTTCACCCGGTTTGACAAGCACCAACATATTTTTGGTATCAATCTTTTGGTTGTTAATCGTCACAATCGTAGATTTGTAGACCGATGAACCTATAATTACAATCGCAATAACCACCATTCCCAAATGAACCAACAAACCACCATAGCGGGAACGACTGCGGCTGACCATTTGTTTAACCGCCGGGATAATTTTGCCCTCGGTATGACGGCGACGAGTTCGGATACCGCGCCAATAGTCGAGGCCCACCGTGCTGGCGGTAAAGACGGAGAGGGACCAAGCCAAGACCGCCATAAACTCGCGTATTCCCAGCAGGAGCAGAATAACCGCCGTTCCTAGCGCAAAGGATGAGGGAATCCAGAAACTTCGGCTCAGGCTTTCAAAGGAAGCCCGCCGCCAAGCAATCAGTGGCCCGATACCCATGAGGAAGAGAATCGCCAACAAGACGGGTATAACCGTGCGTACAAAATAATCCATCGTAACTTCGCTCTTCATGCCAGTGGTAATCTGGCTGATTAAAGGCGAGAGTGTACCCCACAGGATAAAGAGTACCGAGAGGAAGAAGAGAATGTTGTTAAATAGGAAGCTAGTCTCACGGGACAAGAGGCCATCCATCTTGTTTTCGGGCCGTAGTTCGGGCATCCGCATAAAGATTAGGCCAAAAGAGGCCACCAACACGATGCCGATCCAAACCATAAAGTACGGCCCTAAAGTGCTTTCGCCAAAAGCGTGAACCGAGCTAAGCACCCCGCTACGGGTTAGGAAGGTTCCAAAGAGAGCGAGGGCGTAGGCTACCACTGCCAACGAGAGGTTCCAGATTTTGAACATACCCCGGCGTTGCTGGATCATAATGCTATGCAAGAGCGCGGTGGTAATTAGCCAAGGCATCAGTGCGGCATTTTCCACCGGATCCCAAGCCCAATAACCGCCCCAACCTAGTTCTACATAAGCCCACTGCCCCCCCAAGAAATTACCTATCGTTAGGAAAATCCAACTGGTTAGAATCCAGCGGCGACTAAGGCGTATCCAACTATTATCTAAGCGACCAGTGACGAGGGCGGCAAAGCCAAAGCCGAAGGCAACCACTGTACTAACATAACCAGCATAGAGTAGGGGGGGGTGAAAGAGCATCCCCGGATTCTGAAGTTGGGGATTGAGGCCACTGCCATCCTGAGCGGGTTGATCTAGTTTTTCAAAGACGTTGGTAACAATTGAGCAGAGTGCGAGGAAGAAAGCAGTGCCGCTAAGCATTATAGCCAAGATCCAAGGTGTAAATTCTTTGGGCTGAATCCGGCGGGTCTGTAAGAGCAGAATCGCCATAAAGCCGGACAAAAGCCAAGCCCACAGCAGCAGCGAACCCTCTTGACCGCCCCACATGGCTCCAGCTTTATAGAACCAATCCATGGCCTTAGCACTGGTTTGGGTGACATACTTGAGTGAGAAGTCGTCTGTCACCAACGAATAGATTAGGGCGAAGGAGCCCAAACTGGTTAGGCCAAAAGTAGACCACGCCGCCACCCGACCACTACGTGCAAGCTCGGCATAGCCTTTCCAAGCCGCCAGTGTGAGGGCCACAACACCATAAACCGCTACCGCAAAACCTAACAGTAGGGCCACATAGCCGATTTGACTCATAATATTGTTCTTCTAACTTGTATTATTATTAAATGATGAACGATGAAGCGGCTCGTTTCGTTTTTCATCGTTCAACCATCAAGCATTTATTTACCGGAGGTATATTTCGAAGGACACTTGGCAAGCATCTCTTTGGCTTGAAAGACTCCTTGACCATAAGTGCCAGTCACTACCACGTCGGCATCATCTTTAAAGGTGTCGGGGAGAATACCACTGTAAGTGACCGTGAGACTCTTGGTTTTATCCAGCTTATCAATCGCTGTAAAAGTAATAGCCCGGCTGACCTCATCCTTTTTAATGGAACCTGTCAGCACTGTACCACTCACCCGCATAGGTTCGCCGATATTCAGGGTAGCTTGCTTATCTTGGAACTCGCCGACAGTGTAGTAAAAAACCGAACTACCCTGCATAGCCGTGACAGCAATAACCACCGCCGCAATAGCCACTACGGCACCCACTAGGTAAAACTTCAGGTTAGCCTTTACCGCCGATTTGCGGTGTTTTTCAAAACCGGGGATCGAAGTTGGGGTAGCGGTGCGGGTAGCACTCGCACTAAACGATGCACGTTGCATGAGGTTATAGCCTCCTCCACCTTAACAGCAAGCAGCTTTTTTTTGTTTAATCTTTTCCAAAAGCATCTTTGAAAACCACATTTATCTAAAACTAAATTATCATAGCCCACTTTAAAAGTCAAGGAGAGCGGGCTACTCTAAGACCCCCTCTAATCAAACCCTAACCGTACTTCTTAGGACTATTCTCCTATCAGAATTTGGGCGACACCTTAGCGGCTTAGCGGCAGCAGCCTATACTATTTTTTAGCAATCCGCTATAATCATAGCCAAGTAAATAAAGCTAAACTTAATTCTTAGGAGTAAGAGATGAAAGTAACACATTATCAAGCCGCCGGTTTAAACTGTGTAGAAGTTGCGCCTATAGCGGCTAAGCCGGATTTACCCTTAGTCATTGGTTTGCATGGCTGGGGGGACTGGGGCGAAACCTATACCCTTTTTGCACCGTTAATTAGCACCACCAACTATCGCTATGTCTTTCCAACCGGGCCGAACCACATAATCGGGGTACTCTTTAGTTGGTTTAATATCGAATATAAAGGGGGGTTTTTGGCTAATTTGGCTCCTTCGATAGCCCAAGCCCGGCCCTTGATTATCGCCTTAATTGAAGAGTTACGCCAACGTTATAATTTGCCCGCTGACCGCGTGGCACTAGGTGGTTTCAGTTTGGGTGCAATGGTAACGCTCGATGTGGGGCTACACTACCCAGAGAAGTTGGGGGGACTCTTCTCGCTCAGTGGCTTCCTTGCCGCCGATAGTGATTTTAATCTAGCAAACCCAATGGACATGGAGGGCTACTACCGCCGAGATCAAGGCGATCTCCAAAAATTGTTGGCACAGACCGCCGAGCGCCGTGTGCCAATATTGGTGGCACACGGGCTTTTTGATTATTTGATACCTACCCAAGCCGGACGTTATTGCTACAATCAATTGCGAACCGCCGGAGTTCCTGCCGAACTATATGAGTTTTGGGGAGGCCACCAGATTACCCTAGATGAATTGCTAAGGCTCAGCACTTTTCTAGCCAAAATTTTCAAGTAAGCTAATTGCTCAATCATCTCCAAATTTCGTGGTAGGGGTGTATTGCATACGCCCCAAATGAGGCGGGTTTATTCAATAAACCCCTACTTATTGAGATGACGCTAATTGCTCAACCAACCGCCATCCACCGCCAAAATCTGTCCCTGCACGTAGTCGGAGGCTGGGCTTGCTAGGAAAACCGCCGCTCCGATCATGTCGGCGGGTTCCCCCCAACGTCCTTCCGGGATACGGGCGAGGATGGAATTATAGCGAGCCTCGTTGTTTTGGAGGGGGGTAGTCAGTTCGGTCTTGATATAGCCCGGCGCAATTCCGTTGACATTGATCTGGTAGGAGGCCAGTTCATTTGCCATAATTTTGGTAATTCCCGCCAATCCATGTTTGGCGGCACTATAGCCCGGCACTAAAATACCACCTTGAAAACTTAGAATCGAACAGATATTAATAATCTTGCCACGTTGTTTTTGGGCAATCATTTGGCGGGCGCAGGCTTGAGCCAAGAAGAAGGGTACTTTCAAGTTGGTATCTTGGACGGTATCCCATTCCACTTCGGTATGTTCCAACACTGGTTTGCGTCGGGTAGTCCCTGCCGCGTTCACCAGAATATCTATCCGCCCAAAACAGGCAAGGGCTGAGGCTACCACCGCCTCCACGCTACTCATTTGGCTCAAATCGGCCCTAAAATAGGCGTAAGGTTGGGTAGTCTCTTCCAAACTTGCCACCACTTCGGGTTGTGGCTCGGTTCGACTGACCAGCAGAACTTTTGCCCCCGCCCCGGCCAAACCACCCGCAATCGCCCCACCGATTCCCCGGCTGGCCCCGGTCACTATTGCCACTTTGCCATCTAGCCTAAACATTTTCTATGATTACTCCTCTCGGTCTGAAGATTTTTACGTACCCTATCAAAATTTTGTGGTAGGGGCGTATTGAATACGCCCGCTCTGCATACGCCCGCTCTGCATACGCCCGCTCTGCATACGCCCACTCTGAGCAGCCAGCGGGTTTATTCAATAAACCCCTACAAATTGAGATGATATGTTTTTACTGACGAGACCAATCTACACCACCGCCCACGTTTTGAGTTAGCTCAAAGGTTTTGCCTCCACTCGCTTCGCCAATGTAATTCTGAATATGAATAACTCGTGTCGGTTCAAGGCCGGGCGCAGTATCCACTTGCACCAAAGCCCGTCCATCGGGCGACCAAGCTAGGCTGATAGGTGCCGCGCCTCTAAAAGTTTGCCCTTCCAGAGGGCTATTATAGCCAGGCACACTTAAAAAGTTTAGACTGGTGCCTCCCACCGCGATAGTATGACCGTCCGGGGAGATACGAATCTCGCCATAATAACTAAACCCGCCAGAACTATAGCGGCTGTCAACTTTAGGTTGGAGCAGCACTGCTCCGCTACCAGCTTTATCCGGGTCTCCAAAGTAAAGCTGGTAATTGGTATCCTTGCTGGCCTGCCAGACCGCATAATTACCATCCGGGGTCCAATCGTAAGCACCTGCTACTCCTCCCTGACTGGTTTTAATCTCCCCACCGAGCTTTTTATCAGCCACATTGCAGAGATAACTCCAACCTGGTCCTTGCTGGGTACTGTTGACAACTATAAAACGTCCCAGTGATGACCAGCGCCGTATGGATGTAGCGGCACTAGTTCCCCAACTGCAAAGCTCTTGGTGATCTGAGCCATCCAGTTTAACGCTGTTAATAATCACTTTGTGTCCTATATCATCACCTGGAATACTTGCGGAGGTCAGGAAGGCGACCCGAGTGCCATCCGGTGAAAAGAGGGGCCATCTACCATCAGCAACCTTTCTCTGTCCGCTACCGTCGGGGTTAACCACAAAAATCTGACCATCGGCGGTATCGTAGACAATCTTACCGGTATAGGGGCCACGTGCAATAGAAGGGGCAGGCGTAACGGTAGGTAGACTAGTAGCGGTCGGTGGCGGAATAGTAGCAGGAACGGCGGTGGCTACAGCCGACGGCGGAATAGTAGCGGGAACGCTGGTGGCTACAGCCGACGGCGGAATAGTAGCGGGAACGGCGGTGGCTACAGCCGGGGAGGTCGCTGGTGGAGCAATGGTTGGATTTGTTGCCGCCGGGTTTGGGGCGGTAGGGCTGTCGCCACAGGCCACTAAACACAAGCTGAGTAGTAGAATTAGTACCGAAAAATGGTTGGTAATTCGCATAGTTACTCCTTTTCAAGTGTGGCTTTAATCCAAAAGTTAGATTTCCCAAACGTCCACTCGCCAAAATGTCGGGATTAGAAATCCCTCATACAGGTGTGATCCCAGAGTGAATAACTACCATTTCAGGACAAACGGTGAAAAATGGCTGAGCCTACACCTGAAAGTCTTATAGCTATCGGTAGGCTCTATTCATAGATTCTATTCACTCAGAGGGGGTGATGCAATGCCGTTCTTACCTCCATTAAGAGTTTGCCCAACTTATTTAAGCCACTACCATTCGAGCCACAGCCCCAATAATAGTCGTGGGGGGCATTTTCGATAAGTAGTCTTTCACCTGTGGCTAACAAGATGGCGCGAATATCCGAATGAGTTTTGAATTTTTGCAATACTACCCTTCGCATCACTTCATCTTTGACCTGCTCCCAATCGCTACGGAGCGGACGTTTACGATCTCGCCCCATTTCCGCCGCTAGTTTGGGGCTAGGGGCGTGACGTATTTCTTCGGCAGAGGGCGTTCCGACAAATTTTTGAGCTTGGAAATAATGCTCACTGGTAGGCCACCAGACTCCATCCAACTCTACGCCATGAGGTGAGAAATTGGAGAAACATCCGTAAGGAGTCTCTCTAGAACTATAGAAATAAATAGGCCCAGCCTCTTGAGGTTCTTGATCTGACAAGTGATATTACCTCCTACTATATAAATTTTTTATCTTCTCAATGGTAGGGGTTTATTGAATAAACCCGCCTTAGGCTGGCCTTATTTTGGGCGTATGCAATACGCCCCTACCACAAATTATTGAGATATTCAATACTAATTTTTCGATATAAATTTTTCCACCCTGACAAAAATCAAATGACAGAACTTTCCCAAGATTTACAAAGGGATTAGGTCTGTGGGAAGCCGCTCTGTCGGTTGATCTCCTCACAATCCTGTGGGAAGCCGCTC
>JACAUC010000215.1 GCA_013390945.1 Candidatus Chloroheliaceae bacterium | reverse complement strand
GGATTAGAAATCGGGATTAGAAATCGGGATTAGAAATCGGGATTAGAAATCCCTCTTACATTAAGGAGAGCCTTGATGATTGACCCTACCGCTACGCCGTTGGGTGTAATTGAGAAAATTGAACGGGTACGACAGGCTCGCCGCCAAAAATTTTATCTGCGCGACGAGTACATTACCCTTAGTCATGGGAGCGGCGGTAAAGCTACCCATAACTTGATCGAGGGTATCTTTGCCCCAGCCTTCTCTAATCCCCTGTTGGATCGGATGGACGATGCGGCTACTTTTGAGCTTGGCGCGGGTAATTCTCGGCTGGCCTTCACCACCGATACTTACGTGGTTAGTCCTCTCTTCTTTCCCGGTGGCAACATTGGCAGTTTATCGGTTCATGGTACGATTAATGACCTTGCAATGGCGGGAGCCAAACCGCTCTATCTCTCGACAGGCTTTGTATTGGAAGAGGGTTTCCCTATTACCGATTTGCGCCGGATTGTGGCAGCGATGGCGGCGGCGGCAACAGAAGCGGGAGTCTCTATTGTGACTGGCGATACCAAAGTAGTTCAACGGGGTAAAGCCGACGGTCTCTTTATCAATACGGCTGGGATTGGGCTGGTGGAAGCGACTTGGCCGATGGGACAAGCCCAAGTTCAGCCGGGCGATAAGGTTTTGCTGAGCGGCTCGGTAGGAGAGCATGGGATTGCCATCCTACTAGCGCGAGAACTGCTGGAAATTGAGGCGGATATACAAAGTGATAGTGCCTCTTTACACGGGTTGGTCGCCGCTTTGTTACAGGCGGTTGGTGCTGGTCTACACTGTATGAAAGACCCCACTCGTGGCGGAGTAGCCACTACCCTAAACGAAATCGCCATGGCTTCAGAAGTTTCAATCGCGCTAGAGGAACAGGCTATTCCAGTACGGTCTGACGTGCGAGGTGCCTGCGAATTGCTGGGCCTTGATCCGCTCACTATTGCCAATGAGGGCAAATTGCTGGCAATCGTGGCTCCCGAAAAGGCGGAGGCGGCTCTTGCCGCAATGCGGACACATCCCCTAGGGCAAGAGGCGGCTATTATTGGCGAAGTACGGGCCACGCCGGTGGCGATGGTCTTTATTCGTACCGATATTGGCGGAACACGAGTGCTGGATATGCTGGTAGGTGATCCATTACCTCGGATTTGCTAGATGGCTGATTTTAGATTTATAACGTTTACAACAAAGGTCTTAGTTGCAAATTAGCCTTTAGTCTAATTGACAAACCTCGGCGGCCCATCTACCTCCTCCACCTCTACTGAGCAAAGTCCGAAAGTGGAGAACTATCACTCCTCTGCTGATAGCCAGTCGGTAATGCGCTTTAACTTTTTTGGTAAGAACCGACTCACAGGCAAACTTGGAGGTAGTAATGTTAAAATCACCTCAAGTGATTCTAAAGCAGGAAGTGTAAAATCTTACCAAGAGGCTCAGCAGCAGTTGGTGATGAGTGCCGATACTTGCTATAACCAGTTGGTAGCTCTTCTCTATAACGAAAAACATCAGCCTAACCCAGCCACGCTCGATTTATTTAATGCGGTGACTTCTTTATTGGGCGGCAGACGTAGTTTTAACCCTTCACAAAAAGAAGATATTTCGGACGGCATCGTTGGCGTTTTTACCACCTTCCAGAAACATACCGTTGAGTACCTGAATAGCATGTTGGAAAAGGGTCAGCCTTCTACTGAGATGCAAATAGCCCGTGCAATGGGTTTGGTTTCCAGTCCTGTAACAAATGCAGATGAGATCGTCAAAATAATTGAGAAAGCCCCTGCCGAAGAGCGCAAAGCTATTTTTGGACGCTTTAAAGAAGAACTGCGGGGTAAAGGCTTGGGCGAGAGTCTCGGCTCTTATTTCAAAATGGGTACTTTTTCCCTCGACCTCGGCTATGAATCTACCCGCCTTGCCAGCCAGCAAGAAGCTTATGAACGTGGGCAGGAGGGCAATTTGTCTAGGGAAGAGCGGTTGGAACTTGGGAAGAAAGGGCAGAATTATAAAAATCTCCGCGATGCCATTATGAACCCTAGCATGTTTAAAAATATGCCTAAACAAGCGGCAGACTTGGCTAAGCTTCTGGATTTCAATGAAATGATGGCGGCTAAAGATGACATAGAGATGACCATTAAGTTGGGCCAGCGGGTTAGTACTAAAAATGACCCCAAAGAAAAAGAAGCCTTCCGAGAATTTATGGCTGCGATCAAGTTTGGTGATATTGACCTGATACTAAATTATGAAGCCCAACAGGGGGTCTACAGCTTGAGAAGACCGCTGATGCTTGGGATCAAAATCTAGCCCATACCATCCTCAATGCCACTACCTCCTCAAAACCATTTCAAGCAGGAAAAAGTAATAGAGCTTTAGGGTTTCTATAAATAGCTTAGGCTAATTAGGGCTATTCAAAGTGGTACCTCGCTGGCTCAAACCGACTTCGGTGTTATAATAGGCGTGGTACTGGCGATGCTTTATACTATTTTCTTAAAGGGAGGTAGGAGTAATGGGATTTTTAAGCCGCGATAAAAAAGACGAACCAAACCGGACGGAATTGATTAAACTGGAGGAGGAACGTTTTCTGTTGTCGAACCTCCAGCGTGGCACAGAGATTGGTGATTTTGTAGCGGTCTGCCGTACCGATTATGTCCAGACCTTCTCCGATGCTTGGATTGCTCGTTTTGACTATCAGTGGGCGGAATACCTGCTGCTGGTCAAGAATCTGCTCCAAAAACCGGACGATTTGAGTGCCTTAGTCTATCTGCCACAAGACCTTTCTGAGGTTTATTATGTGGTAGTACCGTCCCAAACTCCTAACCATACCTACCTGACCGCGAAGGGCCGGGCCGATTATGAGCTTTCTCCGGGCTACGAAGCAGCGGTAGATGCGGCTTTAGCGAAGGACTATGCCAGTCTACCCAAGCGCAGCGTCTTTCATTCGGTAGACCCACAGCAGAGTGGTTGGGATCTAATTGTAAACGCAGTTTTAGCGGGCGAAATGCAGAGCGTAGCCCTCGAATATAATGGCGTGAAATACGTTTACAAAATTCCGACTGATAAAAAAGAGGCCGAGGCGAGTGCCTTTACCGCCCTAGCGACTCGGTATGGTTCTTATCCAATGGAGGAGAGTCTTCGTACCGACCGTAAATTTGATATTGTTCCCTCTATACCCAACCGTGTAACTGGACGTGTAACGGTGCGTGAATTTGTGACCGACCCGAAGGTAAAACCACCTTTCGAGCGTATCTCGTTCCAGCGCAGCGAAGTCCCACCGGGTAGTGTTCCCGCCGACCAGCCGACCGTTATGACCACGATTGCTTTTGGCAATGATCTAGATCCCAACGAAAGCCTGAGCAAATACCTCTCGTTGAAGTATGTCCAAATAGAACAACAAAACCCGGTGGTGAAGATGTTGGGTCAATTTTAATTGCCAAGCAGAAAACTAACTAAGCAACATCCTACATAATTACCTTGTAGGGTGTTGCGTAGCCTAGGTTTTGTCAGTTGACCCCCAAGCGTTTAGGGGCGGCCAGTGCCTTGAATGTCGTTGCTCATTTTGATCCAACCATGGCGGAGTGCCATAATTACGGCTTGGGTGCGGTCATTGGCATTCAGCTTTTTGAGGATACTGGTGATATGATTTTTGACAGTCTGGTCACTGATGGAGAGATTGCGGGCGATTTCTTTGTTGGAGTTGCCTCTGGCGATGCAGTCCAAGATTTCTACCTCGCGATTGGTCAGTGGTGCAAAAATCGGCTCACTCTCATTTTCGGCGTTAGCCAGTTCACGGAACTGGTTAAGTACCCGTTTGGCAACGATGGGCTTGGATAGCACATTTTCGTTGATGATATAATTGCCGTGAGCGACCTGCCGAACCATCTCTACCAAATGTTCAGGGCTAATGTCCTTGGGCGAATAAGCCGCTGCTCCGGCTTTAATAGCACTGAAAAGCTGTTCATCATCCTCATAAACACTGAGTATAATGATAGCTGTCTGTGGCTGGCGACGTTTAATTACCCGGCTTACCTCTAGGCCATTCATGCCAGGCAGGTTAATATCAATTAAAATCACATCGGGCTGATACTGCTCACTAAGCATAATAGCCTTCTGACCATCAATGGCTTCGCCCACAATGTCAAATTCGCCCGAATCTTCCAGCGTTAAGCGTACACCACGCAAGAAGAGCGGATGGTCATCCACAATTAATAAACGAGGGCGTTCAGTGCGGCCTCGGTGGCTGGATTTATCAGCATTTGTCTTATCGGTACTCGTAGCGATACCTCTTTCGTACTATGTCCCTAAATAGTTCGATTAATAAAAGATATTATAACAGAAGCGAAATTTCGGTTCCATAACTAGGTTTACTGTTAATTTTGAGTTTACCCCCGATTAACTCGGCCCTTTCGCGCATACCGGGTAATCCGGCCCCATGCGTTAGATTGGGTTCTTTTTCATTGGGGTTAAAGCCCCGGCCATCATCTTTTATAGTTAGCAACACTTTCCCATCGGCTTGACGGATGGCAGAGATAAGCACTTTGGTAGCATTGGCATGTTTACGTACATTTTGCAAAGCTTCTTGTATTACTCGAAAAGCTGCCAATTCCTGATTGGTACTAAGTAAGTTACTCAAGTCTGGTAGATTTACCTCTACTTGAATACCATACTGGTTTGTAAAGTCCGTGCAATAATGTTGTAAAGTTGGGCTGAGACCCTGTTCGGCTAACATCTTAGGCTGGAGGTTAAACATAAAGCGTCTTACTTCAGCCAGCGATTCACGCATTACTCCACGTAAGCTGCTCAACTCGCTGATGGCATTGGAGCGGTCTCTTTGGAAAAGCTGACCGACGAAATCCAATTGCATCGCGGCACTGGCAAGTACCTGAGCGGGGCCGTCGTGAATTTCACGTGCTAGACGTTTACGTTCCTCTTCTTGTCCTTGGATAAGTTGCGCCCGTAAAGCTACTTCCCAAGGGTCTTGGCTTACCTCGGTTGTTTTACTACTACCGGGTGGATGGCTACGGGTAAGCTGACTGCCTGCAATTTCAAGTTGCCGTATAAGTAGGTTCAACCTTTTAGTTGAGTCATCCAAGTCCACTAAAATGGTTTCGAAGTGTTGGTCTTGCTCCCTTAAAGCGGCTTGTTTCTCTAGGAGATTTTGGCGCTGTTTTTCCTGAGAGTTGTTGCTGCTCTTTTTAAGCAACGGATCATCCTTTTGATCCAAGAAGCGTAACCGATAGTTGACTTCTTCACGGTCTACACTTAAATTACGACGTTCGGTACTAGTCTCTTCCGAAAGGTGGTTGACCTTTTCGGCTAAATCACGCAATTGACTGAGTTGCGTGGCTAAGATTTCTTGCGCCTGTTGGAGGAAGGTATCGCCTATAGTTGTTTCTACCTCGGACGTTGCTTCCCTATCAGGCATTATTGGTTCTTCAATAGTCATAGTCCGATGGCGTACTTTTCTCCTACTTTATTTATTTTAGAGTATAGCATTGACCTTAACAAAGCGCAACACTTTGTTGCGAGATAAAGAAAAATTCATCTTTAGACCCTAAAGCGACCGTTTATAGTGCAGGACGCTAGGTTAGGGGTTTTTAGATTGTTGGGCCGTTATGGTGGTGTTTGCTTCGTTAAGCGGAATACTGAGAATAATGATAGTGCCACGTCCTGGCATTGATTCTACCCGCACTGTGCCATTAACTAGAGCTGCTCGTTCGCGCATATTAGTCATACCTAGGCTATGGCGACGCTCAGGATTGGCCTCCGCTAATTTCATATCGAACCCTTTTCCATCATCTTGAGCCGAGGCGGTTACGTAACCTCCTTTAATTTCTAGGCTTAACCACATATTTTGAGCTTTGGCGTGTTTGCGGGCATTATTAACCGATTCTTGAATTACAGTAAAAATAGTGGTTTCCACGTTAGGTGCAAGCCTGCCCGAAAAGTTATTGGCTGAAAAATGAACTCTTGGATCGTCGGGGTGGGTGGGGAAACGACTAGCATACTGTTCTAGGGCGGCATCCAAACCCTGCGATTCTAGTGCCAAGGGACGTAGTTCAAAGAGTAGGGTACGAATTTCTTTAGAGGTTTGAATCGCTTGTTTACCTAGACTGCTCAACTCTTCAACGGCCTTGTCAGGGTCATTCTTGATTAAACGGCGGATAAATTCGGCTTGCATCGAGAAAGCGGCCACCGCTTGGGCTGGTCCATCGTGGAGGTTGCGGGCTAGAGTATGCCGCACCTCCTCCACATCTCGAATCATCTTATTGCGGTCGGCCATAATAGATTGGTAGAGTTTGGCATTTTGCAAAGCAATGATGGGGTGTGAGGTTAGGGCCACGATCCACTCCAGATCTTGGGAGTTGTAAGCGTTTTCTAGCCGACTGGCTATCAAGACTAGGCCAAATACTTCGTAGCCTCCACGCATCGGCATCAATACTGCCGAGGGGCAACCGCGCAGAGAGGGAAAGAGCCCATAGATCTCTTCTAGGGTTTCCGGGTCAATTACAAGGTTTGGTTCACCTTTCATTATTACTTCCCGGATTATTTTTGGTAAGACATCAATGGTTAGAGTCTGTTCGGTGGGGCTTAGGCGCAGACCATCTTCCACCCGCAGGTTACTACGCTCATCAAAGAGTAGTACTGCTCCTGACGATATATCGAAGATGCTCTCCAGTTCCACTAAAATATCTTCAATTACTTTACGGTAATCGAGGGTGCGGCTAAGAGTACGGGCCACCCGATAAACCGCTTTGACCCGGTTTTGTAATTCGGTTAGGTTGGAAGTATTGGCTCGGGCTACCGCTTCCTCCAAGAGTTCATCTTGAAGGCGGGTAAGGGCCGTGGCTGAATTGGTTAGGATAAAAACGCCTACTCCGAAGATAAGAAGAGTCAAAATAAGTTCAAGTAGATCTAAACTGGTGGGAAGGGTAGTTTTAGTAGTCAGCAAGTTATACCCCGGTACCTTGAAAAAGAGTGTAACGAAATTAACACCTACTACTAAGAGGGAGGCAATAACCCCTTCCCAGACCCCAAGCAAAAGTATCATTAACAGGCTAAAGAGGTAAGGGAAGAAAAAGACATATGAGTTAAGCTGACTCGAAATTGCCGTAGTAAAAACTAGGTCTATCACCAAGGAGGCATTGACAAACTTATTGTTGTTCTTGCCACGGGTAACACTGAGTAGCCACATGACTAAATTGAAAAGGAGATAACCCGCTATCAATATTAGAGCAGGGTCAAGACCAATCGGTTTTTGGGCTGAGACAAGGCTAAGTATATGAATTATAAGTATGCCAGCTATTACCAGCCAGCGAATGTAAGAAAGCCTTACGCCTCGCATTGTTTCGAGGGTAATGCGGCTTTGCAAAATAAACTTTCGCGAACTATTTACAAAATCCAAGACCTTACTTTACCGCCGATTATGGGTTACTAACTAATCCAAGTTACGCTGTAGCATTATTATACCAGTAGTATTATAACATAAAATCGTCTAGGTTAGTAGGGTGCTATCCTGAATTGTTTGGCTTTCTTTGGACCTTCTAATAGGAGTGGATTGGTGCAGACCTCCTTCCGTTTGTAAGTAGGTTTCTAGGTTTTGGTGTAAAATGTCAGGGATAGAAAGCAACTCAATATAGAATAATTTTAAACCATATTATAGGGAGAAGGAGTACGATTAGCATAATGGAGTTAAAGAGAATTGGTGTCTTAACCAGTGGTGGCGATTCGCCCGGTATGAACCCGGCCATTAGAGCGGTGGTGCGGTCGGCTATTGCTCAGAACTGTCAAGTGGTTGGTATTTATCGGGGCTTTAGAGGTGTCCTAGAAAAACTCTTTGAGGAAATGGATGCCAGAAGCGTAGGTGGCATTATTGGGCGGGGAGGTACTATTCTGGAGACTAGCCGTAGCAAAGAATTTATGTTACCAGAAGGTCGTGAGATGGCTCTGAGTAACTTAC
This sequence comes from Candidatus Chloroheliaceae bacterium, assembly GCA_013390945.1. Classification (GTDB taxonomy): domain Bacteria; phylum Chloroflexota; class Chloroflexia; order Chloroheliales; family Chloroheliaceae; genus L227-5C. The sequence continues at coordinate 2,421 of JACAUC010000215.1, read as the reverse complement.
GTGAGGCTGGTATCCAGGGTTTGGTGATAATTGGTGGTAATGGAAGCTTAACCGGGGCCTTAGAATTACATAAGCTTGGTATGCCAGTGGTAGGCTTACCTGGTTCTATTGATAATGATCTAAAGGGTACCGATATGGCAATTGGGGTGGATACTTGCCTTAATACCATTCAACATGCCGTTGATAATATTAGGGATACTGCCAGTAGCCATCATCGGGCTTTTATTATAGAAGTGATGGGTCGTAACTGTGGCTATCTAGCCCTTATGTCGGCCCTCAACTGTGGAGCGGAGGTGGTACTTACTCCTGAGAATGAGCCTGATTTAGAAGAGGTGCGGGGTATTTTGAGCCGCTACCGGGAGCGTAACAAATCGCATTTCATCGTTGTTCTTGCCGAAGGTGCTAAGATTAAGGCACATCAGTTAGCCAAATTTTTGGAGAGTGACAACCCAGCCCAACACTATGAGCCGCGTATTACTATTTTGGGTCACGTTCAGCGTGGTGGCTCTCCAACCGCTTTTGACCGCAATCTAGCAACCCGGCTCGGTGCTGCTGCCGTCACGGTTTTGTTACAAGGTCGTTCGGGTGTTATGATTGGGTTGGTAAATGGACATTTGCACGAAACACCCTTGCAGGAAGCGGTAGGCGAACTACGCAAGCCTGATATGCACTTGTTTGATTTACATAAGATGATGACCCAATAGCATAGAAGATAAGGGGAACTTGACCATGAATATAACACCGCCGTTATGTTTCATGGTGCTTATAACCTAAGAACAAGGAGATTACATCCTCGGTTTAAATTAAACTTTTTCCCAGATTTGGTATTATACGGATAAGCTAAGTAAAGTAGAGGAGGTTTAGATGACAAATTCCGAGCAAAATTCTAGTTTTGATGCCGTGTTGCGGCAAACCTTGGAAGCCTTGCCTTCGGCGGAACTGGTTGATTTGGTAATGAAGTTGGTTAATTATAATACGGAATTTCGCCGGGAATTGCTGAAAATGGTGATTATTCCGCCGCAGGTGTTTCAGCGGCAACCGCAAGACCAGGCCCGGGTTACAAAGTTGAAAAAACAGATTACCAAATTTTTCGAAGACATTGCTGACAATCTTGGCGACTATTATGAATGCGAGGATATTTCAGAGCTGGATGACTTCTTAAATAATATTGAAACTTTCAATCCAGCCGATCAGCTTGAACTCTTGCCTCATCTGCTCGAAGCGGCCAGTAACGCAACGGATGGCTACGGTTTCAGTACTTCACAGTTGGAGCAAGCCCTGATACTTTATGGTCATACGGCGGCGGAGTTTGGTCTCTCTTATAGCGATAAAAAATGGCATTTTGATAGGCTTTTCGGTTGGTTAGAGGGGCTTGACATTTGGGAGTATGGCGCAAGAATAACTGCCGTCAAACAAAGCTTGGAAGCATTGGCTTCTACACCCGAAGATTATGCCTACTTGCTTAACTGGATTGAGGAACATGCCGACGAGATAAGCGATGGCTCTAAGCTGGTAGAATGGCAAGCCGCCTTTTATTTGAAAGGTGGTGACGAGGCGAACTACTTGAAGGTGCGCGAGGCTCACCTAGAGACCGAAGCACACTATTACGAGTTAGCAACCTATTGGCAGAACAAAGGGCAAACCCCGCAATCTCTTGCCATTCTGGAAAGTTGGTTAGAACATCTCAATCAGCAGCGAGCGTCAAACACGAGTCGACCTACATCTCCCTACAGCAGCTATAGTGTCGTGCTGGAAGAGGATGTAGCAGATGGTACAATTCTTAAAAAGTTGGCGGAATATTATCAAAGCCAGAACGATGATGAAAATCTGCTGCGGATACTGCTGGCGCAGGCGGAACATAAATCTGCTACTCTTGAGTTGTACCAGCGCGTTAAAACCCTAGCGGAGCGATTAGGACGTTGGTCGGAGGTAAGCCCCTCGTATATGGGTTACATTCGTAGTGATGATAAGGTTCGGGCGCAAATTCATCTCTACGAAGAAGAATGGGAAGCGGCACTAGAAATAGCCCAAAAACAGCCCCCCCATGGCTATGGCTATGGCATAATAGATCTGGTGGCCCAAGCTGTCAAGCAACTCTATCCCCATGAGGTTATCAAGCTCTACGAAAAGCTGGTGGCGGAGAATATTGCAGGGGCTGATCGAAAGCACTATCAATTTGCCGCCAGTTATGCTGCCAAAATTAAAGAAGTCTATCAAGAGGTTTTGAAAGACCTCCCCACTTGGCGAAGCTATGTCGGTCAGATCAGAGCCGAAAATAAACGCCGCTCGGCTCTACAGGATGAATTTGGAAGGCTGTAAAAGAAAAGAGCCACTGTATGTCTAATCCCGATTTGGTTAAACCGTCAAATCGGGATTAGAAATCTCTCCTACAGGAATCAATCGGGATTAGAAATCTCTCCT
>JACAUC010000214.1 GCA_013390945.1 Candidatus Chloroheliaceae bacterium | reverse complement strand
TGCCTATGGGATTGGCGCGGTAGTAATCTTTATGGGTATCATTTTGGGGGCGCAGATGTTAGGTCTGTGGTCTACCAGTGGACGGGTTACTCCCTCCGGTGCGCCTGTAGTCCTAACCGGGGCTGACCCAGCAGAGATCAAGGGTTGGATGACGCTGGGCGACATCTCCAATGCCTACAACATACCCTTACCGGAAATTATAGCCGCCTTCAAGTTACCGACAGATACGCCGAGTAGTGCCGCCATTAAAGACCTAGAAGGTCAGGGCGAGAATTTCTCAACAACCACCCTGCGTAACTGGGTAATACAAAAAATGGGTGGCTCCACTGGTGGTTCCACTGGTGGTTCCACTGTTATCACTACGACTAAGGGTAGCACTGGTACAGGTATCGCTACGGCTACAGTTAGCACTACGGGTACGGGTATCGCTACGGCTAACACTGCGGGTACGGTTATGACTACAGATGCTGCTACAGCTATCACTACGACTAGGAATGCCAGTATCACCCCTAAATCTGGAGCAGGGACGGGTGCTGGTAGCAAATCGGGCGAAAAATCTGTTTCTACCTCGCCCAAACCTTGATTTAGTAGAGGTTGGACTCAAATAAAAAACCTGTCCAAAAAATTAAATTTGGACAGGCTTTTTCTATTTTCTGCTCGGCTGGCCGCTTTGCTTGGGTATGCAATTAATGTTGATGAAGCGGTAGGGTAAAGTTAAAGGTAGAACCTTGCCCTAGGCCGATGGAGGTGGCCTTAATCGTACCACCCATGCTTTCTACTAAAGCTTGGGCAATAGTTAGGCCAATACCTGATCCTCCTAGCGTCCGGCTCCGCGATTTGTCTACCCGGTAAAATCGCTCGAACAGGTGCGGCAGGTTTTCAGGAGCGATGCCCACGCCGCTATCGGTAACGCTATATTCAACTGCCCCTTCGGTTAAACCAACTGTAAGCTGCACTTCCAAAAAGTTGGGCTCGCGTGAAAACTCGCCCCGGATGGCTGGCAAGGGTAGAAAGTAGGGCAAACTCTCGCGTGGTGAGCGACAGCAGTTCACCCTTCAGACTAACTTCGTGCCGAGCTTCATCAATGACCAGTTCTCCAAAGCACAGGGGTGGAGGTATATCCGGCTCTTGGTTAGCCGCTAAACCAGAACGAGGACGACGTAACATCGCTTTGACCCTTGCCACCAGTTCACGCGGACTGAAGGGTTTAGTCAGATAATCATCGGCTCCCACCGAAAGCCCCACGATTTTGTCTACTTCTTCCGTTTTGGCGGTTAGCATTATCACATAGGCATCCGAAAACTGGCGAAGCTGGCGGCAGACCTCAATCCCGTCTAAACCGGGCAACATCAAATCCAATACCACTAAATCGGGCTTATTCGCACGGGCTAATTCCAAAGCGGTCAGACCATTTGAGGCGGTGAATACCTCAAAACCCTCTCGCTGTAAATAGCTCTCTACCAACTCTACCAGATTATTCTCGTCATCCACCACTAATATTTTAGTCACGATTACTCGCTTGCTCAAGCTCAACTACCAGAGATAGTTATGCCTTAACTCCCGGTAGGCTATCTAAGGCTTTTTGCAGCCGCTCTTTGGCTTCGTGGGCTATTGGTGCTAGGGCAGGATTGCCTATCACTTCCATTGCCAAGACCGGGTCAAGTATCTTCACCACGCTGCCCTCACCCTGCTCATAGACAATTACATTACAGGGCAATAAGAGGCCCACTTCTAGCTCTGCCGTGAGAGCCTGATGCGCCAGAGGTGGGTTGCAGGCTCCCAGAATAAGATAGGGCGGAAAATCTACCCCGCGCTTCTCTTTCAAGGTTTGCTTCATATCAATTTCGGTCAGAATACCAAACCCCTGCTCTTTGAGGGCTACTCTGGTAAGTTCAACTGCTTCGGCATAGGGTAAGTTTAAGAGTTTGCCAAACCCATATTCTATTTTATCCATACTTTTTTAGCTCCTTATCTCTATTTTGCTGCCTTTGGTAGAGACCGGTCTACATAAACGGCACTCTTCTTCTATTCAAGTATAGCAAAGTAGTTTGAAGAAACCTTGAGCTAAGTTTGAAGAAAGTTTAAAGCTATTCTGCGGCGGTCACTTGCTTTGGCTCCATCTTATTATTGGTGGGCTGGGGAGGAACTTGGCGAAAAAGAGCCGAAGGCCACCAGTTCCAACGGCCCAGCAAAGCTACCACCGAGGGTACTAAGAGAGTGCGTACTAGGAAGGTATCGAGCAACACCCCAATGGCGATGCTGGTTCCAAGTTGCCGAATCTGATCGGTTGCCCCAAAAATACCTGAAACCGCAAAAGTAGCCGCTAGGATCAGACCAGCCGAAGTTACGGTGGTTCCAGTCGCGTTTAGGGCATCGGCGATGGCGGTGTGGAGCGAAAATTTGTGGGCTTCTTCTCGGATGCGGCTCATTACCAAAATATTGTAATCCTCGCCAAGTGCCATCAAAAAGACGAACATTAAGAAGGGTAGCACAAAGTTTAAACCCGCTTGCCCACCAAGTAGCATAAAAATTATCACCGCAAGCCCAAATGACGCGCCAAAGGAGAGAGCCACGCTAAGTACCAAATAGATCGGGGCGATTAGGCTACGCATTACCAAACCAAGCAAGACCGCAATCAGAGCCATTACTACTGGCACTATTCGGATCAAATCGGCATCAGAGGCAGCACTTACATCGTAAGCGACGGCAGCAGCACCACTTACTCCGTTATCGGTTGCGCCTACCGTTACGGCTACTTGGCTTATGGCGTTACGGATTTCCGGGACGGCTTTCTGTGCCAAGGTAGACGAAGGATCTCCGGCGGTAAGGGTGGTGTAGAAAGCTACCGTTTTTCCGTCCGGGCTGATAAACTGAGCCAAAGACCGATAAGCGTTGTAAGTTTGGGCTGGAATGGGTGAGGAGGCAGGTGGCGTAGCCGCTAAAGTATGGGGCATACCTAGTTGGGCGTAAAGTGTTTGTAGCTGAGCGACGGTAATCGGAGTGCCATTAGGATTGAGCGGTCCACTGACCGAGCGAAAGACATTAGCTTTCTCAAAAGCTTGTTCCGCTTCCTGTACCTTACCCAAATCATTCCAGACTGAACCGGGAAACTGAAGTAAAACGGTGGTAGGGTTGACGATAGCAGGTGGGTAATGTGCGGCAATAGCAGTACTGCCGATAGCAGAGTCATAGCCCACTGGCCCACTGGACGAGCCGCCAAACCCTGCCGGAGCATAACCCAACGTCGCTACTGTTAGGCCACCGAAGAGGATAAAACCTGAAATTAGGGTGATAACCGGATGTTCCACTACCTTAACCGCCAACTCTCCCCAAGCACCGGGCTTTTCTGTGGCTTTAGGGTCAAGTTTAGTAGGCCAGAAGAGCCATTGTCCGAAAATAGCCAGCAAGGAGGGAAGTAAAGTTAGCCCGGCTAGGAGCATCAGGCCCATTCCGATAGCTAGGCTCGGTCCTAGCCCCCGGTAAATCCCAAAAGAAGCCAACAGCAGACTTAGCATTGCGGCAATGATTGTACCAGCTGAGAAGCTGATCGATTCGCCAACCTTTGCGACCGCCTCTACGACGGCAGCTTGAGGGGTTAGTCCGCGCCGCATCTCCTCGTGCATCCGCAAAGTGAGAAAGAGGCCATAGTCCGTACCTGCGCCCAAAACCAGAATCGTCAAAATAGCCTGAGTTACTCCAGAAACCTGAAAGAGACCCAAATTTGCCAGCCCTGCGATAACTGGCCCAGACAGCACTAACACCACTACAGCCGGAAGCAAAGTAATAAACGGTGCTAAAGCGGCCCGATAAACGATAAATAACATTATCAAGATAACAGCGTTAGAGAGAAATTGGGTCAGCCGTTGTGCTTGGGCCGACGCAACATTATTATCTACCGCACTTGCCAATTGTCCGGTCAGATTAAGGTTTAGCCCGGCAGGAAGCGTTGAGGCGGTTAATTTGGCCCGGATACTATTGATTACATTTTCGGCCTCTGGGCTATTGGTTCCAATCCCAAATTCAAGCAATGCCTTATGAGCCGCACCATCGCTTGAAATGCCTTGGTCGCGAATGTCTTTAAGGTAGGCCGTACCATTCAAAGACGAAAGCAGGTTAGCAAAAATGGTTTGATCGTCACTTCGGCTGGCCGTGCTAAGTGCGCCCTCTTTGCGCGATGCTACCAATACCGCAGTAGAACCACCAGTGGCCTGAAAAGGGCGGGCAAGTTGTAGGGCGTGAAGCGTTGGAGTATCGGATGGCAAGAAAGAACTGTTGTCGCTATTGATGACACTTCCTAGGCTAGGGAGGGTAATTACGCAAAGAATAGTTACGCCTACCCAGATTAAAACCACCAGATAGCGAAACCGAACCGCGATTTTGCCAAAAAATTCCATTATATTCCTCCTGTTATAGATGGCCCTATTTTATAACCTTCTGATAAGAATTTTGGAGATCATCTTGTAAAACATAAGCCGTACCATTAACTACCAGATGTAGATCTTGGTCAGGGGTAGTGCTGCGATATTGCCAGCCTGTGGGCAGTTTCAAACGTGTGCCAAGCGTGGGCAAATCATTAATGGTGAGTTTGGGATCAACAATTTGAGCATAGGTCTGCATAATATACACGTCGCCTTCTGGAGAAACCAGTTGATAAATCGGTTTGCCGCCTGAAAAGACATACTCAGTGTTGCGTTGAACGGCAATGGCGGTATAGGAAATCCCTGAACCAGCCGTCGCGCTACTTAGGGGAACTTCGATTTTGGCGCGATATTGCATCTTTAGATCACCAAAGGTTTTGACCTCGCCATTGACACTATCCCCACTTGCAATAATCTGGTCTAGCACCCAATAGCGGGGGCCATTCAGTACCACCTTTATCGCGCCAAGATTCTTCGCTAGGTCATTTGCGTTTAGCATATTCCAAGCATCCGCCGGACAATCATTTAGGCCCATCGTATTGTAGACATACTGCACCAATTTGCCAGATTCCTGAAAGACCGGAATCACCTCACAATAGCGCACATTACGCAATGGTCTTGTAGCCGCCGCCGCAGGAGTAGTAGCCAGAGCGGAGGTAGTGGCAACCGGGGCGGTCGCAGCAGGAGTGGTAGCCAGAGCAACAGTAGTGGCAACCGGGGCGGTGGTAACGTCAGCGGTGGAGGCTACCGCAGTTGTGGAGGGGGCGGTAGTAATGGCCGGAGCAGCGGTAGGCGTATCTGTACCGCAAGCGGTCAGCACTAGCGTACTCAACAAAAACCCTAACCAGACAATTTTTATAGCAATCTTATTCATCGGTTTCCTTTCTAAATAATGGGTATACTAATAGCAAGCCTAACTTGAAATTTCTCTACAGGACTAAGCTTAACAATAAATGCAGGCGTTTGGATGTGGCGCACGACCTATTTTGAATGTGCCGCTAGTAATGTGTCTCTCGGCATATTGTCCCAAGCCGGTTCCTCTGTTATAGTTAGAGATGAATAGTTTTGACGAATAGAGATAAGGTACTAAAACGTGAACCAATTAGTGACAGAAAGAAGCTCGCGGCACTGGTATAGCTGGCTGATTTCCAAACCCTTTGACTGGATTTCTACCCCAATCTATTTGGGGGCTTGCCTAAGCTTAACCTATGACCGCAGCTTTTTCGGTAACACTGTTCACCTCTTTGACTGGTGGCAAATCGCGGTGGTGACCGCAGCCACTTTGATTTTGTTGGCAATTGATCGCTATGAGTACTGGCGTTGGGGTGAGGAAATACCTAAACGGGTAGCCCTAAGTTATTTTCTGCTTCGGGTCGGGTTGGTGGCCCTTATCTCTTTGGTGAACCCGAATGAAATTACCCTTTTTATGTATCTGATAATCCCCTTTTCGGCCCTGCTCTATTTTGGCAGTTCGGTGGGGATTGGGGTTGCAGTGATAACTTGGTTGGCTTTTGTAAGTCGGGTGGCCCTCTCCTCTTTGGAAAGGTCAGCCGAACAGTCAACTGAAATGTTTCGGCCTGTGCCATTTATAAATATCTTTACCATTTGCCTCATCTTTCTTATGACCACCGCTTATACCCTTCGTCGGGAGAAAATTAGCCGCGCTAAAGCCGAACGCTTATTGAAGGAATTAGAGCAATCGCAGTGCCAGTTAGAGGATTTAGCCACTACTAGGGAGCGTAACCGCTTGGCCCGTGACATTCACGATAGCTTGGGACATTATCTCACGGTGATAAGTGTGCTTCTAGGCAAGGCCAGAGCCTTTAAGGAGAAAAACCCGACGGAAGCCGATCAAGCTCTAAAGGATGCCCGGCGGCTGGCGAACGAGGCTTTACAGGATGTGCGGGAATCGGTAAAATCGCTCCGCACTAGCCAAGAACTCTTTTCTCTGGAGAGAAGCTTGCCCCAGCTTGTCGCAGGCTTGCAAAACGAACAACGCCAGATTGACTTGAAAATAGAGGGGAGTGAAGCAGGTTTCTCCAAACAAACCCTCATGGTACTCTACCGGGTGGCTCAGGAAGGTCTGACCAATATACAACGCCACGCTGCTTGTGACCAAGTTAAGTTAAATTTAAGCTTTCGGGCGCAAGAGGTGGAATTGGTACTGGAAGATAACGGCCAAGGGTTTGATCCCCTACAAATCAAACACCAAGCCGGGGGTTATGGGTTACAGGGGTTGCAGGAGAGGCTCGAAATGGTGGAAGGACAATTCTGGTTGGAGAGCCAGCCGGGTAAAGGTACTCGGCTGATAGCTAAAGTCTCCAAAAATTCTGCCGCCACCTCTGAACCCGAAAAGAACCCGGCTTATTCTTGAGGAGCAAAGAAGATTATTATGTCTGATGAAACCCCCAATCAAATTACAGCCGTCCGGCTACTCATAACCGATGACCAGCGGTTATTACGGGAGGGCATTGCCTCTTTATTAAGTTTGCAAGCGGGCATTGAGGTGGTAGGAACGGCAGCGAATGGGCAGGAAGCCCTAGACAAAACTCAAACGCTTAAACCGGAGGTTATTCTGATGGATGTGCGGATGCCTGTCATGGATGGAGTAGCGGCAACCACGCTCATCAAACGCCAATTTCCAGCCTGCCAAATTTTGATGCTGACCACTTTTGATGATGAGGAATATGTAATCGAAGCCTTAAAAGCAGGAGCCAGTGGTTACCTGCTAAAGACCATCCCGGAGGATGACTTGGCCCAAGCGATTATAGCGGTTCACAAGGGGATTTACCAGCTTGACCCGGCAGTGGCTCAGAAAGTAGTAGCCTCCTTGGGCAAAGCAATGCCCCTCCAACAACCCCTCCCTACTTCAAACTCTTCTCTGGCTAGTGGGGGGCTAACCGAACGCGAACTAGAGGTCTTAAAACTTACCTCGCAGGGTCTCTCCAATGGTGAAATCGCCCGTAAGCTTTCTATCAGCGAGGGTACGGTTAAGAACCATATTTCCAATATCTTGTCCCGCTTAGGTCTGCGGGACCGGATTCAGGCGATTATCTATGCTCGCGAAAATGGCCTATTTTGAAAAACCTGAAAAGCCCCACCTATCCTAAAAGCTCTACTTTTGCTAACGTAACCTTGAAACGGTTGTATTTGTCAAGCGAAAAACGGTTCTTCCGCACTTTAAGTGAAAATAGCTATAGCGAGTGAAAGACCAGCTATTTATCAGCCAAATTTGTACCACCTTATCGGAAGCTTCACTTAAAGTGCGGAAGAACCTCCACCGTTCATAGGCCAATTTCAGGCTCCTTCCCTGCCCCAAACCAACATCTTTTGAGCTTGTAATTTCTCGTCAGGGTTTCCCAAGGGTCAGGCAATTCGCCGTTTTTTGCAAGCTGACAGTCTACCCATCTGGCAATCTCTTCGTTTAAAGATGTAAATGTTGATTTTGCACTTCAGTAGTAGTGGTCTAGCGGCACTTACCTGGGTGCGTCATACGGCCTTGTTTTTCGCTGTCTATCGTTACCCTTCCATCTGAGGCGACTATTACCTGATTTAACCCGGTACAGGCTCGGCCCACCGCAAGCTCAGGACACCAAGCCGAACGTCCGGTACAATAGACGGGATAGCCCCTCGCAGTAAAGCCATCCAGTACTTCAGCGGAGGGGCTGGCAAAGCCATGACCGCTTGAGGAAACTAAAGCCTCTGCCTTTTCTTGTAGAAAAACTGGGGCCAGTTCCAATGGTAGTCCGTCCGTCGCACCGTGATGGGGTAGTTTTATAACCTGAGCGCGTAAATCAGACTGGTTTGCACTCGCAGACACCGAAAAGTTGGGCGATTTGGCTAGGTCGCACCAGCTAAAGGTCAACGCATCTGCTCCCAAGAGTATTCGTGCTTCGCCAAACAGAGCCAAAGTGATGATGCTCAGACGGTTGTAGGAGGGCTTGAGGGTTTCGCTAGGCTTTGCTGTATGTAGTTCAGTCTCTTCGATAATCGGCCCTACTTGCTTTACCGGGTCAGCCACAGGCATTGCTCCACCGTTTGGCCCGTAGAGCTTACGTTGAAGGCTCACTACAAAAGCCGTCAAATCGCGCTGACCTGGCCCCAGAGCCACCAGTTCAAATTGATGCTCCGGTTCCTGCCAGAAACTCAACCCCCGCGTCGCCCCTAAAAAACGGGTACGTCCCTCTGCTACCCGGTCTTCCACCAGTTCTTTTAGTTTGGTCAGGCTGTTGCGGTTCAAGGCTCCCGAAACGGTGCAAAAAACCTCGAACTCCATCTCCTTTAGCACCTGATACATCCCTTTGGCATGGTCTAGTTCGGGATGGGATAGCTGTACAAAGGCCAACCGGGTAATGTTTTGCTGGGCCAAAAAGGTTTTCAAATCCTCTACCATCGCCCAAACCCGTTCCTGTTCCCGCAGCTTCGGATTGAGGCTGCTTAGTCCGCAGTCAATCAGACCCCAGCGTCCGCCCGGTGTTTTGAGGAGCAAGCAATCACAGTCTCCGGCAGGCCAGAGATAGAGTTCAAATGTAGGTCTCGGCGAGGCCATTTAGTTACTTTCTTCCAAATCAAGCTCAGCCAAAAGTTCGGCCATATCTTCAGGGTTATCAGGGTCAAAGGGTTGCTCGAAACCCGGTATTATTTTTAGGGGTGTGGCTGCCGCCTGCTTTTCTAGGTAAGCACTACGGGCCGCACTAATTAGGTGGTTCAGGGGCGGTTGCAGGCCGGGCAGGTAGAAAACCAAGCGGCTGTCGTATTGATCTAAAGTAGCCTGCAATCGAGCCAATGGTGCATCCGACCAGTTGCAACCCAGCCAAGTTAGGGTTTGGTTTTTTAGCTGCACCTCTTCCCAATAAGCCAATTCCCCCTCAAAGGCACTATGGCTAAAAACGGCTTTGGAATATCCGGCAGGGCTATGCCCTTCGCCCTCTACCCAGCCCGTTAGTATCTCCAGTAGTGCAGGGGCTTCTTCCTCCGTCGGTTGAGTCGGCGTAGTGCCGAAAAAGAGCAGACGCAACTGATGTTGGAGCAGGGATAATTGATACCAAGGTAGTTGGCTCTGGTAATCCAGATGGCTAAACCAATCAAACGCCCAGCTTAGAGGCAGGCCGGGCCGGGCCGGAACCAGATTTACCTTTGGCATAAAGAGTTGGGTAAGGGCTGACATACTCAACGGTTGACCCACTGGTAGCTTTTTGGTCAGGGATTTTAAGACCTCACCGAACAGGGCCGTATCTACTAGGGCGTTAATCTCTTCCCGGAGCCGGGCGGTCAGTCTACTCTCTTTATCCTCGTGGCCTTTTTCGCGGGAGAGCAGCGCGATCAGGTCTACCGCTAGGGTGGGATAAAGGGAAGTGGACATAGCCCGACCGCGTAAAGCCGCGCCTCTAGGGAAAAGCCCCTGTCGAATAAGGTTAGCCCTCGAATTGGGCCGAAAACCGAAACGGCAGAAAAGCTCATCGAGTGCGCTGGAAGGCAACACTGGCAAGAGTGCCACTGGCTGAAACAAGCTCTCACCTGTCGCCCCTTCCACAAACGAGCTACTCTCAGGATTGGTTTGAACCACCCGGTTTTGAGTGGTGGCCTTAAACATAGGCATTGTGGCCTGCAATGCGGCTTCAATTAGCTGGGTCATAATCTTTTGCTTGCACCTTTCCCTGCTATCCAATAGTTTCCCGTTCGCACTACCTTAACTACTAGCTTATTTTAATATACAGACTTAAAAATATCAACTGTACCTTCGGTGCAACTTTACCTAATTTATCTCCGACTCAGCGACGATTCGTTTCCCCGCTAATTTTTCTTTTAGTGCCGCCAGTTTAGATACGGCATCTTCCAAGTCTTGCTTTATCTGGTCTACTATGCTCTCTTTCAGTTCCCCATCTAACGCCGCCAAAGTATCATCAAAGAAAGAGGTGTAAATTGCGTTGGGTAGCACCCCATTAAGTGGTGAGGGCATTAACCTGCTTTTTAGCTGGTCTTCCT
>JACAUC010000213.1 GCA_013390945.1 Candidatus Chloroheliaceae bacterium | reverse complement strand
TTGAGCAGGAACGCTTACGAGCCGAACAAGCTGAGCAGCAAGTTGAGCAGGAACGCTTACGAGCCGAACAAGCTGAGCAGCAAGTTGAGCAGGAACGACTGCGGACGGAGCAGGCCGAACAACAAATTGAACAAGAGCGACAACAGGCCCAGCAGGAACGAATACGAGCGGAGCAGGCCGAACAACAGGCCCTGCAGGAGCGACAAAATATGGAGAGCTTACTTGCCCGCTTGAGGGCCAAAGGCATAGAACTGAACTAGCCTTGTCTCCACTCAAAATAGTCCAAACCTTTTTCCCCTATTGAGGAAGAAGAAGAGTAGGTCGGTACACTTGACTTACTCTATTTTTGATGCTAAGATATGAGCAACTATTCATATCTTAATTAGTAAGAAGGGAGCGAACCTTTGAAGAGCCCAAGCGGTCAACCCATTGTAACAACCGAATCGCATACCTGCGAAACCGCCCATAACCACGCTGAACACGAACATGCCGGACATAACCACAATCATGTCAATGCTGCTTTACTTATAAATGAGAGTGGTAAACTAGCCACCACCTTTAAGCTAGGGTTAGGCATAACGCTGGCTTTTGTAATAATCGAATTTGCCGCTGGTTTTATGGCTAATAGCCTAGCTCTAATCTCGGATGCCGGACATAATCTGTCGGATGCGTTGGCCTTAACTTTTAGCTGGATGGCAGTAATTTTGGCTCGTCGCGCCCCTACTTCTCAGAAAACGTATGGCTTTCACCGGGCTGGTATCCTTGCCGCCAGTCTCAATTCTATAACGCTGGTGCTGATAGCCGCTTTTATCCTCTTTGAAGGAGTGCAGCGCCTCTTTAACGCACCCGAAGTGCAGAGTTGGACGGTAGTGGGTATCGCCACCGTCGCTTTGGTGGTCAACCTAACGATAGCCCGCCTGCTTCATAGTTGGTCAGAGGGCGATCTAAATGTCCGCAGTGCCTTCCTACATATGATAACCGACGCCGCCGCCAGCGCAGGCGTAATTGTGGCCGGAGTAGCCCAAGCCCTCACCGGATGGGCCATCTTTGACCCGTTGATTTCAATTCTAATTGGTCTGCTGGTTCTCTGGTCAAGTTGGGGTATTATTAAGGAAGCGACCAATGTCTTGTTGGAGGGTATTCCGGCAGGTCTGGATATGGAAAAGTTGATGCTGGATCTGAGCGAACTAGAAGGGGTGAGCGAAGTGCATGATTTACACGCTTGGACAATTGGGGCCGGTATTCCGGTGCTGAGTTGCCACCTTCAAATGTTGCCCACCAGCACCCTGCAACAAGCTACCCAAACCGTCCAAACCGCCAACCTGCTATTGGAAGACAAATATCAAATCCGTCACGCCACCATTCAGATAGAATGCGAAAGCTGCACTACTCCCTGCAAAATCGCCTGACTGAGCAGCCTCCTATAGATTGGGGGCTTTCCAAGTCTTAATCTGTTGACAGTGACCTAGTTTGGCACTAAAATTGTCTTGTCATAGATTTAAATGACTGCGCGAAGATAGAATCCTAACAAAGTACCAAACGGGCAGAGAAATGTTTAAAATCAGCAAGGCTGGCTTGCAAGCCGGGGTCAAGAAATTATCCACTCAACTAATGTTGTTACTACTGATAGTAGGAATAGTAGCTTTTATCGTAATGTATGTTTGGCAATCGGTACAAATCAAGGCGATGCAGGCCGAGTACCAGCAAAAGTTGGTGGCTTATGCCGCCGTCCAAGAGCGTAACGGACTTTTGCAGGATCATCTCGACTTTTATAATAGTCCGGGTTATATGCTTTACGTGGAGAAGGTGGCGCGGGAAGCGTTGGGAATGGTGCGGCCCGGCGATACGGTAATTTTAACCGTACCAGATAAAAATCCCGGTGGCTCCGCCTCGCCGGGTTCGCCTAAGAGTGGCAGCGAAGTGGCCCAAGTAACGACCCACCACAAACCAAGTTGGCAAAACTGGCTGAGTTTCTTTTGGGGTCATTGATTTTTAGGTAACGTCAGCTCTATCCGTCTTTTGTGGGCTGGTATTATTAAGGATAAAATCCAAAGTGTTATTATCTGATGAGGATTATGTTCAAAAGGTCGTTCGCTGATGGAGTGGTTTCGCTTGACTTTCCAGCGGCTAAGAATCCGCTTCCTGCGGTTGGCCTTCCACGCCCTCTACTATCCCTTCGCCCCGCTCTACGATAAAATCAGCTACTATTCTTTTCTGGGGCAATGGACTAAATGGCAACAGACCGCCATTCCGCGTATTCAGGGCAAGCGTATCTTGGAGGTGGGCTGTGGAACTGGCTCACTCCTGACCGAACTGCTCCAAAGGGGCTACAAAGCTTATGGGGTAGATGCCTCGCCCCGGATGCTGACCCAAGCCCGTAAGAAAGTGGAGGCCGTTGGTTTTCAAGGCCGGGTGCTACAAGCCCACATCCAGCACTTACCTTTTCCCGATAACAGCTTTGAGACCATTATCAGTACTTTTCCAACCAATTATATTGCCGAATTGGAGGTCTTGAACGAAATTCAGCGAGTGCTTTATCCGGGTGGAAGGCTGGTAATTGTGGATCTGGCTCTACTAAAGCCCTTTAGCCTAACCGCCAAAGTTTTGCTTTGGCTCTACCGGGTAGTATTGGGCTATGATGGTCGCGGGGGGCCGGGCGTTCGTTTACCCTTAGCCCAAGCCGGGCTAATTCGCCGAGACGAGACTTTTGAGGATGAGCAGGGCGAAGCTCACGTTATTATCGCCATCAAAGCGTGGTAATTATCTAACCAAAGGAGAGACCTATGAGCTTGTTAGATCGTTTGATAACCCTGAATTTGCTGGAGGTGAATCCGGCCCTAGCAAAAGTGGAAAACCCAGCACAGGTGCGCGAGGCTATCTTACGTGAAATCAGTGGGACGCTCGAATCCGCAGGCGCGGAGTTACGCCAACTTCAACGTGGTCGCGACGGTCTGCTGGAGACTCGCCGCACGGCTGAGCAAGAGGTAGATGAAAAGCACACGGCTCTGAAGAGTGCCGCCGAAACGGATAAAGTGGCTCTTAAAAAGCAAGTGGAGGCTTTGGATGAAGCCCTAGTGCGGATGGATGAGCAAATCGCCGAACAAAACCGGGAGGAAGCGGCTCTACATAAACAGGTGGCGCGGCTACAAGATATTCGGCGAGAGGCGGCGGAATGGTCCCCTCGTCGTCAAGAGAGTAAGAGCCAAGCTGGAAGTAGCACGACGACTTCGGCCTCTGCCTCGGCTAAGGCCAGCAGTACTTCTCGTCCAGACGCTAGTAGTAAGGCTGAAGAGCGTAAGGCAGACCAAACTAAGGCTGAAGAGACTAAAGCGGAGGAGAAAGAAGATTCGAGTGACCCGTTTATTCGGATGAAGCACCTCAAAGAAAAAATGGAAGCCTTTCAAGCCCAAGCTGCCAGCATCGGTGAGGAGGAATTAAGGGCTTTTATCACCGAAAAAGCTATTGCCGAGGAAGAGACCCGCCGTATAATTGAGCAGGGCTTGAGCGAGATTAAGAAAAAAATGAATCGCGAGTAGGGGGTTGTAAATCAGTTATAGGAATTATGAAAAACCTCTATTGCTAAGGATGGTCTTCAGGATTCTCAATGATAAAACCCCGTACTTGGGCTACTTGTAATAATTGCCTGTCCGAACTTACAAAAACAAAAGGTTCGGGCGGAATGAGATTATTTGCAAAGTCTAAAGCAAGCTCCGCTGCTGTAAGATGTATACCATCCAAGGCACGTAACCGCATATTAGGAGGTAGATTGAAAGTTATAGCAATCAAGCGATCCAACTGTAATTCCCCTCCCATTCCAACTACTTCGTAGAGGTGACGATCACGGCGAATCCGAACATACAAGGTATACGCTTCAGCTTGTGTAAAAGCACCTTCTGCATAACGCCTCCTGATAGCTGTAGCACTCTCATAAAAAGCCAGTTCGGAAACAACAACTCGCCGACTTTGGGCAAAACTCTGTAGCCAAGTTGAACCCAATTCGGAAAGGTAAAGTTTTAGCAAGGCACTGGTATCAAGAAATAGATAGGACATTAGAAGCGATCCTCGCGATCCTCTATTACCAGTTCGGATAAAGATTTAGCACCTTTTGGCAGTGGCGAAAGCCGATTAAGATCAGTCTGATTTATCTCCTTTAGTTGCTCTGGTGTAAAAAGCTGGGCTAAATCGGCTTCAATCTCCGCTGGACTAGGCTTGGGCAGAAAAATATCTTCAGGGCGGAGCCGTTTACCAAAACTGGTCGGTCGCATTAGAGTTACGTTTGAAACCATCTTTTGACGCAATTCCTTACTAAGACCTTCTAAAAGCACCAATAATTCGTCCACCGACAACCCTTCAAATTGCCGGAGCATTAGCTCTAGGTTTTCACTCATACGATACCCTCCTTACTACTTATTATAACCCCTAAGTGCAGGGCTTACAATTTAAGGTTCCAACACATTTGTCAAACAGCTTGCGTTGGGATTTATTCTAGGAGCTAGTTGTCAGTTATTAGCTGCCAGTGGTATACTTTAGGACAATAGGCTTGGGCTAGGCTTTGAAAGAGAAGCTGACAAAAGTAGAGTGGTGGAGGTTAAGAAAAAAGAGCTTGAGTGATAGTTTTACCGGAATCTTTGACGCGGTAAGTTCGTCTGATCGAAAGCAGCCACAGTTTGCGCTGGTAGTCTACTCTTCACCCGAAGTTTCGGCGGCGGTGGATGTTATTCGCTGTCGTTATGATCCCGCTTTTAAAGCTGGTATACAAACTCACATTACCATTAAGCGTCCGGCAGTGTTAAGTAACCTAGCTTTGCTACCTGCTATGACTACTGCCCTAAAAACAGCTACCCAGAACCTTGCGCCTTTTCGTGTAGAGCTAGAGGGCTATGGTCTCTTCCATAACCCAGGTCGCCACGTGGTTTTTATCAAAGTGCGCGACGAACGCCCCCTTTATAACCTGCATAAAAGCGTCGCCCAAGCACTCCAGAAGGTGTTGCCCAATGCTGGTTTGGATCAATTTGAGGGCGACCATTATCACCCCCATTTAACTATTGGTAACGAATTAGATGACCTCGAATTGGCCGTGATAGAATATGAATTGAAAAGTTCCGGTTATTGCCTAAATTTCTCTTTCACCGTCTCGGAAGTGGCCTTGCTGAGTCAACCCTCGAACCAACCTTGGGAGACCACCAGTATCTTTACCTTTGGCTTGAAATGATTTTCAAGGCTCTAATTCATCTAAGCGGGCGGAGAGCCAACGCACCACTTCGGTTAGGCTCGCTCGGCTGACTTCGTGGCCCATCTCATACTCACTATAGGTCAGGTTTACGGGCAATTCTGAAAGTAGCTCACGAATGGCCCGGCCATCCTCAATGGGTAGTACTGTATCCTCGGTTCCATGTATTACAAGGAAGGAGAGTCCCGCCAACTCTTCAGGTTCGTGTTTGATTGTCAGGAGTTTAGGCAGGATGCGTCCGCTCATCAGTACTAATCCTGTTACCAAATCAGGCCGGGTTAGGGCCACGTTAGCACTCATAATTGCCCCTTGGCTAAAACCCATCAAATAGACCTGTTGAGGGTCTGCCCCATAAGTGGTTACGGCCTCTTGGATGAACTGGATCAACAATTTGCGGCTTTCTTCGATTTGGCTCGGATTGATGCTCTTTCCGGTGGGATTGAACTCCACTTCATACCAAGCAAAACTATCGCCCCCCAACGCATAAGGCCCACAAGGGCTGAGAATCAGAAACCGCTCGTCCAGTAGGCGAGAGGTACCAAACAAATCGTGCTGATTGCTACCGAGTCCATGCAGCAGAATTAGCAGTGGTGGCAAATCTACTTCTTTGCGCGGTGGACGTACCAAATGGGTTAGTGGAAGGTTTTGCGGTTGGAGTTTACTCATGGTTTTTCCCTATCATCTCTATTTTTATCACCTCAATATTTCTGTGTAGGGGTGTATTGCATACGCCCAATGTGAAACCAGTTTATGGCTGGCCTACGGCGGGTTTATTCAATAAACCCCTACCCATTGAGAAGATACTCTATTTTCTTGGCAATTCCTAGATTAACTGCTTTACCTGATCTATTATATAGTAGTAGCCCGAAGTTGGATAGCTGGAAGAGCGCGTCGTTGGATAAAGGACTTGTGCTTTTAAAGAATTAAGGTATAATGGGCTATTATTAAGAAAGCATTATCAAATCAGGGTACTACCTGAAATATAGGCTGCTTACCCTCAAGTTTTCTGCACTACAGGCTAAATTATGATAATTTCAGTCTCTCTCCGTGATGGATTCTCAAAAAAACGCCAGCCGACCAAGAAAGAGCGGCTAGTTGTTTTGGATTCCCGAAAGTTGGAGAGAGGGAACCTCTTCTCTTAAAAATTGAAAATTAGGTAGCCCGAACGCTATCTGATTCTGGTACTAAGGGGTGCCGGGAAGGAGCTTAAAATTGAAAAGCTACAAAACGGAACAAATAAGAAACGTAGGCTTATTTTCGCACGGCGGAGCGGGCAAAACCTCGTTGGTAGAGGCATTGCTTTTCACCGCTAAGGCCATCAACCGCCTAGGCCGCGTGGATGATGGTACGACGGTCTCGGACTTTGACCCTGATGAGGTCAAACGCCATATGAGTGTCAATACCTCCGTTGCGCCGTGCGAGTGGAAAGAGTGCAAAATCAATTTGTTGGACGCACCGGGTACTGCCGACTTTATCGGTGAAACCCTTTCGGCGATGCGGGTCGCGGATAGTGCTTTGATACTGATTGATGCGAATGGTGGGGTTGAAGTCGGTACTGAAATTGTCTGGAACCACGCAACCTCGCGTAAAATCCCCCGTTTTATCGTTATCAATAAACTTGACCGCGAAAACGCCAACTTTTTTCACGCGCTGGAAGCGGCCCAAAAGAGTTTTGGCGACAATGTCTTAGCCTTGCAGTGGCCTATTGGCAAGGAGAGTGGCTTCCGGGGTCTAATTGATTTGATCTCCCAAAAAGCCTATCTCTACAGTACTAACCGCGATGGTAAATTTGAAGAGACCACTATCCCTGCCGAACTTCAAGCCGACGCTACTGCCGCTCGCGAAAAGTTGGTGGAGCGGGTGGTGGAGTCCAACGATGAGTTGATGCTGCGCTACTTGGATGGTGATACTATCTCGACCGAAGAGTTAACCGCCACTCTAAGTAAAGCGGTCATCACTAACGCCATCTTCCCGGTGTTGTGCAGTAGTGCTACCTTAAACATCGGTGTTACTCAGTTGCTGGACACGCTGGCTCTAGCTGCTCCAAACCCGATGCAGGCTCCGGTTGAAGAAGGTATTACGTCTGATGTGGCAGGCCCCTTGGCCGCTCTAGTCTTTAAGACTACTGCCGACCCTTATGTGGGTAAGCTGACCTACTTCAAGGTTTATAGCGGGATACTCAAAGGGGATGGCACTATCTTCAATGCCACTAAGGGCAAGAATGAGCGGATTGGGCAACTTTATCACCTACGGGGTAAAGAGCAAATCTCGGTTCCTCAAGTAGAGGCTGGAGATATTGGGGCGGTTGCCAAATTGCAGGAGACCTCGACGGGCGATACTATTTCGAGTGCCGACAAACCCCTGCATCTGACTCCCACCAGTTACCCAAGTCCACTCTTCCGGGCGGCGGTTAAGCCCAAGACCAAGGCCGACCTCGATAAGATGGGCGTGGCCCTAAATCGCCTAGTTGAAGAAGACCCGACTATCCGAGTAGAGCGCGATAACTATACGGGCGAGACGATTGTGAGCGGGATGGGCGAGAGCCATGTGCATGTCGCGGGTGAGAAGTTGTTGCGTAAGTTTGGCGTGGATGTTACCACCGAGTTACCTAAAGTGCCTTACCGCGAGACGATTCTAGGCTCTAGCAAGGCTGAATACAAACACAAAAAGCAAACTGGTGGCCATGGTCAGTATGGGCATGTCTTCTTAGAAGTGTCGCACCTTGAAGATAGCGAATTTGAGTTTACCGAGAGTGTAGTGGGTGGTTCGGTGCCTCGAAACTACATTCCGGCGGTAGAAAAAGGGGTGCGCGAGGCATTAGCGGAAGGTTTGTTGGCGGGTTTTCCGGTGATTAACATCAAGGTGAACCTCTATGATGGTAGCTACCACCCTGTAGATAGTTCGGAAATGGCCTTCAAAATGGCCGCCTCGCAAGCTTTCAAGAAAGGGGCGTTAGCCGCCAAGCCTGTGCTGTTGGAGCCGATTTATAATCTGAAAGTGACCGTTCCCGATAGCTTTATGGGCGACGTGATGGGCGACCTGAATAGTGCCAGACGTGGGCGGGTGCTGGGTATGGAGCAACTTGGCAATGGTTTTACCGTCGTCGAGGCGCAGGCTCCTCTAGCCGAGGTGCAGCGTTATGCTACCGACCTGCGTAGCCTGACGCAAGGGCGTGGGGTCTTCACGATGGAACTAGCGAATTATGAGCCAGTTCCTACCAACATCGTAGACCATATTATTGCCGCTGCCAAGAAGGAAGAGGCTGCCGTACATTAAGGGGTAGGGGTTTATTGAATAAACCCTACCCAGAGGAGGGCGTATGCAATACGCCCCTACCCAGAGGAGGGCGTATGCAATACGCCCCTACCCAGAATTTTTGGGTAGGGGAAGCATCAAGAGGTGCTTCCCCTTTTTTTGCGCTTTTCCTACCTGAACTATTGACTTTGAGAATAGCCCCTATATAATATAACCAGCTAAGCAAAGTAGTAGGCTGTTTGACCCTGCTCGGAGAGGGTTCTATAATAGGAAGGTTGAATTGGATAAACAAAGAAGGGGAGATTTTTAAAGCATGACTGAGAAAGCGCGTACCCGCTATGCACCCAGCCCCACCGGGAGACCTCACATTGGGAACATTCGCACGGCTGTCTTTAGCTATCTGCTTGCCAAACATACGGGCGGCGATTTCTTGTTGCGAATTGAGGATACCGACCGCAAGCGTTATGTGGAGGGTTCGCTGGAGGCGATTGAAGATTCGCTGCGTTGGTTAGGTTTGGATTGGGATGAAGGGCCGGGGATAGGTGGACCTTACGAGCCTTATTTGCAGTCGGAGCGGTTGGAGCTTTATCTGAAATATGCTACCCAATTGGTAGCCGAAGGTAAGGCTTACTACTCCTATGACCGGGAGCGCACCGAGGAAGAGCGTAAAGCGGCAGAGAAAAACCCGCAAGTTTCGTTATCTTTTAGCCGCCGTTGGCGCGAGTCAACCGAGGAAGAACGGCAAGCCGCGATTGCCGATGGCATAAAGCCCGTTATTCGCTTTAAAGTGCCACTAGAAGGTGTTACTACGGTACCGGATATTGTGGTAAATCCGCCCATAGTTCAAAATTCGTCGCTCTCGGATCTGGTGCTGCTAAAATCGGATGGTTTCCCAACTTATCATTTGGCCCATATCGTAGACGATCACCTGATGAAGATTACCCATGTTATACGTGGGCAAGAGTGGTTGCCTAGTGCCGCGTTGCATGTGCTACTTTATCAAGCACTAGGCTGGGAGATGCCTGTGATGGTGCATCCTCCAGTGATCCTCAATCCGCCCGGTGTGAAGGGTAAATTGAGCAAGCGCGAGAGTGCGGTTTATGTTGGGCAATATCGGGAATTGGGCTATCTGCCAGAGGCACTCTTGAATTATCTGGTCTTGTTGGGCTGGAGCTACGATGACAAGACTGAACTCTTCTCTAAGGAAGAGTTGGTTGAGAAGTTTGATCTTAATCGTATTCAACCTACCCCGGCTAAATATTCGGTGGAGAAACTGGACTGGTTGAACGCCTACTATATCAACCACAAATTGACCAGAGAAGAGTTTGCCCAGCGTTCGCTACCCTTCTTGGCCGAGGCGGGCCTAATTACTCAGGATGAGGTGGCTGATTTAGGTGAGCGTTTGGGCTTTATTGTTCGGGTCTGCGGACTGGTCAAGGATAAGGTCAAAATTCTATCGGAGGTTCCGGGTGAGATTGACTTTATGTTTAAGCCTGCTTCAGAGTTAGAATACCCGGCGCAAGATTTGGTCGGCAAGAACGAGAGTAAAGCCGCTACCGCCAAAATCTTAGCCGCCTCGATTGATTATCTGGCAAAACTGCCCGATGAAAAGTTTACTACGGCTGGTATTGCCGAGGGTTTGAGCCAGTTGTCCGCCGATTTGGAACTGAAGAATCGGGGGCTACTCTTCTGGCCGGTGCGAATTGCGATGTGTGGGCGTAAAAATTCACCCGATGCCTCGGCCATGATCGAAACTTATGGGCGCGAGGCGGCGTTAGATCACCTGCGCGTCGCTTGCGAGAAATTGGGGTAAGATCAACTGGCGGCAACCAGTTGGAGCCGCATCCCACGGGTGGGACGCAGTATCAACGGTCGGAGCCGCATCCCACGGGTGGGACGCAGTATCAACGGTCGGAGCCGCATCCCACG
>JACAUC010000212.1 GCA_013390945.1 Candidatus Chloroheliaceae bacterium | reverse complement strand
TTCGGTAGCCAGCCTAGCTTTATTGGGATGGGGTTCTTTTGGTATGGTGGTTGGTATTGGTGCTGGTGGCGGAGGGTTGGTGGTTTCAGCCCCGGTCTGTTCAGGACTGCTTGTTATAACGGATGTTGGATTGGATGGCTCTGTCTGAGGTGGCTTTTTGGCTTGTTCTTGGTGGTAAACCTCCAAAGCTTCATCTATTTTGCGGTCGAACATAGCTTGGAGACGTTTTTGTTCTTGGCGTTCCTTTTCGCGGCGATAATCTTCTTTTTCCTGCTCAATCAAATTCGAGGATTTGAAGAGCCAGCCTCCGTTGCGACTTATTTTGATAAATTCCCAGCCTGAAGTTGGCTGTTCAGAGCGCATACAAAGTATCCACTGCTCATCATCGGAGAAGGTACACCAATCTGTATGGTTACAAATAGGGCAGGGCCGATCACGTTTGACCCTACCATGGCGCGAAAACTGGGGTTCGCCATATCTTTGGGTGTAGGAAAGGAGTTTGTAAGCCATAGCTCAGTTACCTCCCCCTTGATATTTGGTCTGGGCTGGAACTAAGGCGTGACGGCTCACTCCTGCCCCATGGTCAATTAGGGATTTAGCCATCCCTGTAAAAAGTACGGTCTCTTGGCAAAAGAGCATAGGAAAAAAACCTCACTTTCATTACCATTGCCCATTGACAGACGACCGTTTTTTGTGCTATCATACTTACGCACTAATAATTTAAGTGCTTAGTTTTTAACACAAAAAGAACAGTCCTGATCTACAGGGCTTTTGGATAGGAAAATTCCTTTACATTTGGGTTTCGGGGGGATTTTCTCGGTATACACGCTTCGAGCTAATTCACCTGGTGGTACAGGTGAATTTTACTTTATACTTCTTTTACTTCGGTTCAGGTCAAGGAATTGCTCCTCGCTTTCCTACTTCTAGCTTATCTACATGCTGGGTTCGTTTGACTAATGTTTCACCTAGCTTGTAATGATATAAAATAGCATTGTTTGTTAAATAAGTCAAGTAGTATCCTAGATTACGCTGTGCGCCCTGAATGGATAACTGGTATTTCTTCAGGACAAGCGGTGACAAATCCATAGGTTTGCCTCCGAAAGCCTTGTGGTTACCTGATAGAGATGTTCATACCATCCAAGCAATATGGCTCAGGCTGGATCGGGCAAAGCAAGTAATTCGCTGCGCTCATCGCGTTCAAGGTGGTCAGGGAAAAGCTGGGCGGAGTATCTATCAGGATATAATCGTAACTTTCTACTACCGGCCTGAGCTTTCTCGCCAGAATTTTTTCACGGCTAACCGCCCCTTTTATAGAAAATTCAACCACTGACAGGTCGTTGTTAGCAGGCAGCAAATCTATGCCTTCGGCTGTCGCTATAATTATCTCCTTCGCTTTTACCTGTGAGTCGGTGAAGAGCGTGTAGACACTTCGACCCTCTAGCTCTAGTGGGTCTACGCCGAGCGAGGTGGTTAAATTAGCTTGCTGGTCGGTGTCCACCGCCAGAACTTTATATCCTTGGTTGACCATACAGGCCGCTATATTCCAGACGGAGCTAGTTTTGGAGGTTCCGCCTTTTGATTGGGTTAGACAGATTATTTTTGCTTGCTGCATTTACTTTTCCATTCTTAAATAGTGTAATGTCTACTGCGCCCTTTACCAACCGCCTGTAACGAGCCTTGTTCCACTAAAGCTTCTAAATCTCGAATTGCGGTTGTTTCGCCTACTCCCATAAGCTCACGATATTGCTTATTGGTGATAAAACCGTATTTATGTATATACTGCATACCTAGAGCTTGTCGCCCTGCTTGGGTGGGAGGAACTAATTTCTCTGAGGGGCTGGCTACAAATGCTGCCGTATTTGTACTAACCTCCGGTATCTCCTTTACTCCTTCTGCTTTTAAGTGAGAAGGAATCGCCGCCAGAGGTCGGTCTGATCTATCAGAATTACCTGAAGAACCACGTGGAAATGTTACCACAAACTCGCCTTGTTCCTTGAACTGAGGTGCAGCTTTTCCCATACTACTCATCTGTTCGAGCATAAAACTAATGCCGCTACCTAGTCTCTCCATATAACCGCCTGGCAGTTCCCTAAGAATAGTAACAAGCACAGGGTTGCGGGGTATGGAAGGGGCAATTCCACGTTGCAGATCCGACAGACTTACCCCAGGCATAAGTAAGCCAGGGTTATGTACCTCTACCCGGTCAGGATAGAAAAAAAGCCGAATAGCTGTGCCTTCAATGCTATAGTCACGGTGGGCCACTGCATTTACCACTGCTTCTCGTAAGGCTTCCAAGGGTAACTCTGGCTCGTCTATTCGATGAAAACCCTCCACTCGGCCTGCCACTGGTATTCTCAATTTAATATATTCTTCAGCTTGGTCAATCTGTTCGGCCAGTGTACCAACCAGAAGCTTGCGGTCAGTGTAACGACGTACACCTAGATTATCTTGATAATAGGTCGCTACTATCTCTGCTTGCGTCAAAAAATCTTGCGGCGCATAACCGAAAAGCAACATACCAGCATTAGTGGGGTGGATTTCAGTTCCTCCACCTACTTTAATAGCACACTTGAGCGTAAGCAGTACGCGAGTCAAATCCGCTAACCGACCCGCCTGTCTGTTACGGGAGGGACGTTGCTCCAAGTATGCCCTTACGCGCTCTAAATCCAGATCCTCCAAAGTTGCCAGTAGTACAGGTTGCGTTTCCCAGCTTAATACGCCTTGCCTGTAGACAAAATTCAGTAGCTCTCGTTTTTCCATACCAACCGTATGCGTTCCGCGTTTAATCCAGAAGACGTTCCCCGCTTGGTAAAGCTCACCATTATTAGGCGGAATATGAGCTATTACCAGTGATTTATCCCGAATTTTGACTACTTGCGGCTGAGAAGGAATCAGTGGTACGACCGGCTTGCATTGGCGAGCCGCTTGGAGAATATTATCAACTGCCTCTGAAATAGACTTTACCCCTACAATTTCAAAGGTCTGATCCACTACACCGATAATGAGCGTTCCCCCCAGTGCAGAATTGGCAAAACCGCAGATACGTTCGGCTAACTCTGAGGAGCGCGGCGGAGCCACTTTAAGTTCCAGTGTAGGACTCTCGCCACTTTTTATTAATAGTTCCAGCGATTCAGTATCCACAACAGACGATTCTCCCTTGCTTCGTTGGTTAGGTCTACAAATTTAATCCCGCTACATTGTACCACAATCCCACTAAATCCCGCTACATTGTACCACAATCCCACTGAATCCCGCTACATTGTACTATAATTCCGCTTCTACTCCTTGGCTTGAATATAAATTGCCTAGTCTGAGTACAACCGAAGCAGTCTATGGTAACTACTCCCCAAACCTCAAGCAGAGCTTGGTCTAACCTCGTAGTCCAAGAGAGAGAGCCGTCCAGTTCCCTTGGTGCGTTTCCCGTGAAACAGCAATGGCTGCGCTGGAGGATAAATGGTTAAAGTGCAGCAAAAAGTGTTGGGCTGCTTTTATTATTCTTTCTGCTGTTCGTATAAGATGATATGTTAATGGGGTGTTAGAAAGTTAAGTACCCTGAGAGAAAGTGCCGATCTGCTGGAAGTGGCGTAACTTGGGGTCAACGTAACTTGGGTTGTGGTTGCCATCAATTGCTTTTCTCTCTGGTTGGGTTATAATTGTATTGAAATGAGGTTTATTAGTCCAATCAATACAATTGAGGTAAAAATGATTATTCCTTCGCCGCAACTCAGGCTTGATCCGCGCCTAGCCCTGCGCTTGGAAGAGAAGAGGCAGCAGCTTGACCACTACCGCCCGCTACCATCTGGCATGGTCAGAAAGCTACACGAGCAGCTTCGTATTACAATTACCTACCATTCCAATTCGATTGAGGGCAATAGCCTCGATTTGACCGAAACCAGAATTGCGATTGAGTCAGGGCTGACCGTCGGGGGTCATCCGATCAAAGATTACCTAGAAGCGACTAACCATGCCAAAGCGTTTGATTTGATAACTCAATTGGCTCAAAAAAAGGAGCCTTTCACTTTGGATGTGGTTCGGGAGTTGCATCGGCTGATTATGGAAGGGGTTCATGAGCAGGCCGGGGAGTTTCGTATCCGGCAGGTTTATATTACTGGCGCACCGCATACTCCACCTCCGGCTCGTGAAGTGCAGGAATATATGGATGGTTGGGTAGCAGCCTTAGAGCGAGGTGATTATGCTGAACTTAATCCGGTGATAAGGGCAGCGGTGGCTCACCATGATTTTGAATATATCCACCCTTTTGCCGATGGGAATGGTCGCACCGGGCGGCTACTGATGAATTTGCTCTTGATGCGCGAAGGTTATCCACCGGCCCTAATTCATACCGATTGGCGTAACCGCTACATTATGGCTTTGCATCAGGCCAGTTCTAACCGCAACTACGGCCCGATCATTAATTTGGTTGGGCGAGCCGCCGAAATCAGTTTGGATTTGTACCTAGAAGCCTGCGCCGAACGTTTGGCTGAAGCACCAGAGGAAGAATACCGCTCTTTGCCAGAGTTAGCCCACGAAAGTGGTTGGAGTGCTAACTACTTGGGTTTGTTGCTCCGACAGGGGCGAATAGCGGGTATCAAGCGTGGACGCTACTGGTATAGTACGCGGGCAGCACTCGAACGCTATCGGCAGGAGGTAGAAACGAACCAATATCCATCAGGCCGCTCAAAGAAGACTACAGCACCTTGATAGGCTTATGGTTACGGAAGCAAGGTTATGCCTCCGCCATCCAACTATTGACTCACCATGATAGAATTGTTATATACATAATCACGAAATTAGTGCTACACTCAGAAGCAAAGGAGAACTTTCCCCATGTCAGTACCCAATCCGAATCAGACGCTTTTGTTAGAGCTTGAGTTTGTGCCTATCGAGAAAGAAGACGACGATTTAGAGACCCTTGGAGCGGTTAGAAAAGTTGGTCGTACCGTCCAGCAAGAACTTACCGCCCTCGAAGGTTATACCATCTCTTCTGGTTCGGCAGAAGAAAGTACACGTGGTGCTGATTTCCTCCTTTTTATCGCTCAGACCGCTCAAAATGCAATCGAGAATAAAGAGCTACTGCTCGGTTTATTTGGTTCAGCCACCGCCGCCATTAACGTACTTGGCAAGCAAGGCCGCATCAAAAAGGTGGAGCTGGTGCTGGGCGACGGCAAAACCCTAACCCTAGAAGATACCGACAAAGCCACCGCTCAAAGCTTGATGGAGCAGGTCGAGGCCAAGCATCCGGGAACACTCGATCAGCTTAAATCCGGCTCCACCAAAATGCGGGTGAAAGGCAAAGTTTCCAAGCAGTCCAAAAAATAAACTTGGCCTCGACAAACTGGCTTATATTACAAAAAAATTCAATTTGTAGGGGCGTATTGCATACGCCCAACTCGCTAAAATATGTGACATACGCCCAACTCGCTAAAATACGTCGGAGTATTGGATAAGTTATGGCAAAGACTGGCCCCACTGAAAATCGCTACGCTCTCTGTATTGGCATCAACCAAGCGGGAACTCTGAGTCCGCTCAAGTTTGCCGAAAATGACGCAGAGGCACTACACGCCCTTCTACTCCAAAAAGGTT
Source organism: Candidatus Chloroheliaceae bacterium (assembly GCA_013390945.1). Classification (GTDB taxonomy): domain Bacteria; phylum Chloroflexota; class Chloroflexia; order Chloroheliales; family Chloroheliaceae; genus L227-5C. The sequence goes on along the minus strand of JACAUC010000212.1, from coordinate 4,883 downwards.
TTGCTGCCGAGAATTGCAAGCTGCTTCTGGGTGCTGATGCTACTACCCAGAATATAAATATCGCTCTGAAGGAGTTTATTGGCGGCAAACCTAAACGGAATGATCTGGTGCTTTTCTATTTTGCGGGCCATGGTGAGCCGCTTGAGGGTGAGGACGAAGAGACTGATATTTATCTGGCAACGGCTGACTATCATCCCCAACTCATTGAGAGTGATGATGCGTTCCGTAGTTATGACGCTCTCGGTTTGGCCCGGTTACGTAGAGATTTTTTTGAACGTAGCAAATCAAACAAGATCTTGTTTATATTTGATAGCTGTTATAGTGGTGACTTTCCCGGAAAGAACTTTCGTGGGCCAAACCCGGCGCAAGGTTATGTCCAGCAGCTTATGGGCGAAATGAGTGCCGGAAAGGTAGCACTTTCCAGTTGTTTGCCGCATCAGACTTCTTCTGAACCTACGAAGCTAGGCCATGGGCTTTTCACCTATCACCTGTTACAAGCCCTGCGCGGAGAGGCCGAAAAAGAGATTTACCCTTATGGTGAATTGACCATTGGTAGCCTGTTTAAACATCTTTCGCGGAATTTACCCAAAGAGCAAATACCTGTGCTGACAGGAACGCAGCATGGCGATTTTGTATTGCTCGATTTCCCTGAAAAGATCGAAGCGGCTAACCAGAGTGGATCTTCAGCTAGAGAAACTGCTAGTATAGACAAATCCACCCGCCTCCGCGCCATGTTTTCCGACCATAGTGGCTTTATGCGCGACCGCTTGGAGAGTTTTGTGGGCCGCGCCACCGAACTAGCCGAAATTCAGCAGCAAATTGCCGAAAAATTAACCACCGGGGGCTATATCACCATTACCGGACAGGCCGGACAGGGCAAGAGTAGCGTTATCGCTAAACTGGTGCAGCAGCTTATGCAGCAGGCCACCGACGATGATACTGGTCTATCTCATCTCAACCAACTAAACTTAACCAATCTGAACGCTATTCTTACATCGAATGTTTGACGTGAAACTTTAACCAGCTGTTTATTTTTCCAGCAATTCCTTTGCCCGTTCTAATAGCTTTTCAAAATGATTGCGTTCTGTCTCATTCATAATTAGCGTTTCAACTTTTGCTAATTTTTCCAGCTTTATTATGGTAGTTTCCAATTGCTTCAGTACATTCTGATAACTTGATCCCTTTGTGGACTTAGCTTCGAGTTCGGGCAATGCTACTTTTGTTTCTATTATACTCTTGCCCGTTGTATGGTTAACCTCTGGAGGTTGAGGTGACGCTTTTACCTCTTTTTCAATTAAGTATGCCTCACCCTCCAGATCAGCGTTATCATTGTGAAAATCGTCACTATCTGCACCCTGCGTTGAAATAGTTATAGATTTCACAATCTTGGTTTGATTAGTTGCTTGTTTCAGATTTTCTACTTTGTTACGTAGCTGTTCCCGTGTCAACTGATCGTCTAAGATAGCTTCGATTAGTTCTTTCCTTTGGTCAGGGTCTTTTACTTGCTTCAGAATTGGCACATAAGTAAGGGTATCCGGCTTGCGCTCAGTCATATCCTTAATGTCTTGGGCTGCCTCGTAAAGTTCTACCCTTATCTGTACCCAGCGACGAGTTTTACCTACTACTTCGGCGATTTTGTCTGCTGACAGGTTCTGTAAGGTGTAAAGCATACCTACTACATTAGCCTCACCTATTGGCGTTAGATCTTCACGTGAGAAATTCTCAGAGGCCATAATGCGGGCCATTTTACTGTCTGTCAGTTCCATAACTTTAACCGGAAGAGTTTTCAGACCGGCTAGTTGTGCTGCCATACGACGACGATGACCGTAGGCCAATTCGTATGTGGGAACTTGGCTATTTGATCTTAGCGTTAGTCTAGCCAAAAGTGCGCCATAGAAGCCATTTTGCCGTATAGAAGCGGCCAATTCTTCAATTACTTCTTGTTTCAGTGAGGGGTCGGCAGATGTTCTTGCTAAATATTGAAAAGGATTATCTCCCAGATTCTCTATTGGAATGTCTTGTACCCGGATAGCTTCGGCACTGCGCTCCAATTCTTCACGTAAAATTTCAGATATGCCAACCACACCTAATACACCTGCCTCAGAATTGGTCGTTATTCTGTTTTTAGTGAAAGCACTTCTTAGGTCTTTCCCTGACATTTTTACTACTTCCTGTGTGAATAGGTTGGCACTAGCTATTACTACTTAATTTTCAAACTTATCCGCCGCGAGATTTCATCGGCGAGTGCCCGGTAATCAGCTGCAAGGGTACTGTCAGTGGCATAAAGTGGCACTGGCGTTCCCATAGCGGCGGCCTCTCGAGCCATCGTGGAGCGGCGTATCTCTGTTTTCAAGAACTTATTTTCGAAGCGTTGTGCTGCTTCTTCTCTCAATACCTGAGTTAAGCGTGTTCGGTCGCCCATAGTGATAAACATGCCCAAGAACTGGGTTTTAAGATTATAGATTCGAGTGTTTTCTGCTACCAATCTAAGAACTACATCTACTGATCGCAAGCCCCAAGAACCTTCTACCGGAATTAGGAAATAATCTGAGGCATTCAAAACATTTATTACGAATTTCCCTAAATTAGGTGGGCTGTCCAAGATAATCATGTCATAGCGTTCTTTGTATAGTTTGAGTGCGGTTCCCAGTAGTAGGTCGGCCCCAATTCGGGTGGGTAGCGCTAATTCGACTTCCGCCGCATGAACGGAAGCTGGAATAATGTCAATTCCCTTAACCTGTGTCTTTACTGCCACTTGGTCAGAATTATCTTTCAAGAGGTACAGATCAGAGATAGTGCCAAGCAAGTTGTCGGTAACATAGTCAATACCAAATTGTAAACTGAGATTAGCCTGTGGATCGCTGTCTACTAGTAGCACTTTTAGGCCACGTTCTGCATAAATCGCTCCTAAAGCTGCGGCGGTAGTTGTTTTACCTGCTCCACCTTTTTGATTGCACAGACTGATTACTATTGCAGAGTGTTGTTTGGTCTCGTTCTCACTTCTAATAGGAGCATCATCGTGCTTATCGGCCTTGTTGCTACGGGTTGTTGTAGATCTAGCCATTTTAGCACTCCCTGCTTCTCTTTATTCCAAACACCACTGGTGCAGTCTTCTTTGATCTTGTCAATATAGGTTGTCTCACAGGTTTGAGAATCCTTTACCCAGTTCCTTTGGTTGGCTAAATGTTTCTGTTTTCTTTAAAGCGTTTTTAATCGTTGTGTGTGTTTGGCGAGCGTTATATTGAGCAAGGTAGGTTTTGAAGTTTTCGCTTTCATCCTCTATCATCCTGATATGGCCTACCTTATCAGCTTCTATCACACCACGATGAATAGCCACCCGGAGCGTGTTGGAAGGTATGTTATGTTCATGGCTGATTTCATAAAGTGTTTTACGCATTTTACTTTAGTCCCTCCTGATCTCGTCCTTTGACTGTCTGACACCCCTCTATAGTAATGTGTACATTTCATTATTATAGTAATGTTTGCGTTACGAGTCAATAGGCTTTGGCTTGGCAATTTCATCTCTTGCCCTCCTATGATACAATTGTTAAAAAACTGATCGGATTGAGATAAGAAGCCCCGGTCTACTACTGCCAAGCATCACTTTGGAAGATTTACGCCAGATGCGGGTTCCTTCCCTGCCTCGCAACACCCTCTTAGCCCAGTTTTTACGCGAATTACCCGGCTATATGGAGCGCGTTGGTTCCGGTATTCGTTTGATGATAAACGAAATGCACGAACTGGATCTTCCTGAACCAGAGTTTGTGGAACAACACGAATTTATAGTAATCTTTCGTAACAACTGCTCTACTCTTACTGAGGATGAGGTTAATCCACAGAGTAAGCTCAATGAACGACAACTGACTGGTTTAAAACTCATTCAGGCTCAAGGGAGTCTTAACAACAGCGAATATCGAGAAGCTACGGGTGCTACCGAGCGCACTGCTCTCCGCGATTTAGCTGATATGGTTGAACTCGGCCTTTTAATTACAAAAGTTAGTAAACGCAGCCAGCGTTATTATTTGCCCTAGCGCAATCGGACATTCCTATCCGCCAAAAAATGTCCGATATAAATGTCCGATATGTGGCGGATAGAAAATATCAAGAAAGCTGTGGGAGTGCGGCTCCGTCGGTGGCTCCTTACGCCCATACAGCTTGCGATTCCATGTTACAATCTTCAAGGGAAACTAGTGCTATCATTCGATGGCTACTCCTTCGCTATTGTGAAACTCCATAGCTTAGTTTTAGCAGGCGGGCAAAGATGACCAATTCTGAGAATATCACCCTTCCTAAGAACGATTATCCCGAGTGCAGCCGAAAAATGTTGCAATGTGCGACAATGGCTGATACCGATAGGCGCAAAGTGGTGGTGAGCCAACTTCCCTCTAATATTATCCATCGCATCAGTCATGATAACACGCCCCTCATATACGTTTACAATATCGTAGAAAGCTGCGCTTGGTTTCCCTGTGGAATAGATCAACTAGTGGTGGCACTCTATAAGGTGGAGGGTAAGAGCAAAGCGTGGGAAGAATTGGAGCAATATTTGCGTCCCTTCGCCCACAATCGGCAGGTAGTACCTACAGAGATTTTAGAATTTTCTCCACCTCCTTTGCGCCCACCAGAGCAACCACAAGGCAATACCAACAGTGGTTCCGGCACTCAATTTAACGTTGGTAGCCAACAGGCTGGTCGTGATATTAATCAGGGCAATACTTACAGCCTCTCTGGTGATGCCAGTAAATCTAACATTAATCTCAATTCCAAGTTGGAAAACGTAACCCAGAATACCTATAACCAAGCCCCTACCCGCCAGCGCACCTGTCCTGCTCCTCCACCTCCTCCCGATCATTTTGGCGGCAGGGATCTGCCTCTGGCCGAAT
>JACAUC010000211.1 GCA_013390945.1 Candidatus Chloroheliaceae bacterium | reverse complement strand
TAATCCCGAAGTTGCAACCGTATGTAGTAGGGATTTCTAATCCCGAAGTTGCAACCGTATGTAGTAGGGATTTCTAATCCCGAAGTTGCAACTAATCCCGATTTTGCAATCGTCTGTAGTCTGTAAGAGGGATTTCCAATCCCGAAGAATGTTCTTAGGAAAAATGGCTTTGGAAATTGATTGAAACTACCTAGGAACTAAATCAGATTTGGTGTATAATATTTGAGGCAGGATAAATTCAATCGGTTTTTACCGATTTTAGCAATTAGACCGGAGATTTCGCAGGCTGGTCGTAGACTGGTCGTAGACTGGTCGTAGATTGGTCGTAGATTGGTCTTTTGGTCAGAAATAAATCAATAGAATCGTATCACTAATTTAACCGGGGTTAAGAAGGGCGAGCCACTCTTAATCCCCCCGAAATAAAGTAACTCAAGCTTAGAAAGACCTGGTTTATTTTGGAAGAACGAACGCTTACACCGCGAGCCGAAGAGATTCGAAATAAAACCGAAAATCCCTTGCCTTGGTACCGGAGACCCGGTGGCGCGGTTCGCTATAAAAAGGAGATGGTTTATCTGCGGGAGCAATTGGAGGCTTCGGTCTTAAATGCTCAGCTAACTCGCGCTCAGGAGGTAATCTTTGAAGTTCAATCTCCCCTGCGCCCAGGTCTGACCTTCTACCTAAAAACTGGCCTTCGTTACCCTAATATTCCGCCGGAATTAGTGGTGGAGAAGAAGGGGCAGCAATGTAAAGCAATCTCGGCTACCTTACAAAGTTGGTCGGTTTCCAACGCCCTTTATGAGATTTGCCTTGATGCCAAACTAGCCACCCGCTCCTCCTTCTTGATTAAGCCTCTCGCTAAGCCGGGTTTAGTTATCTTGGCAAATGTGGTGGCCTTTTGCCTAGTCGGAGCGTTGTTCTTCTTCCTCTTGGTTGGTAATAAACCAAGTAGTGCCGTAGAGGCCAAACTCGGAATAGCCAATGGGCCAGTCTTAACTACGACTCTACCGAGCGGCAGTGCCAGCGTGACCTTGCCCTATGGATTGCGTCTTCGTACTATTACTAGCCAGTTAGAATATCAGAACCTTCTGGTATCAAACAATCTGGAGAGTAATCAGGCCGACAGAGCTAGGCTCTTTATCTGGTTGAGCCAACCTTTCGAGATACCGATGGGCTTACGCTTCATCAACCAAACTACGGGCCGAGTGCGATATATCGTAATTCAGCCCAAACGTACCGTTGTAACGCTTGATCCGACCGAGGTGGGATTTCAATCTGGCAATAGTTGTCAGATCGTCATTATTGGGGTTGATGGGAATAACGAGTATAGTGAACCACTCTTAATTAGTCGTTTTAATTTAGATAATTTCTATGTGCTAAATATTAACCTGATTGGAGTAGCACCAAAAAGTTAGGTGGTGAATTTATGGCAGATACAGTACAAAATATAGCCCTCTGGTGTGATAGGCCAGAAAACAAGCCTCGTTTCAAACAAGAATTGGCTCGTTTAGAGCGGTTAAGCGAGGGGCGACGGGTAGAGGTTAAGCGACTGGATGGTAAGGCCGTCTTCTTCCTAGAGACTCCTGAGCCCGATAAGTACCAGATTTACCTTGCTACCGAATCGCGCTATCCCTACAGTGCCCCCACCGTGATGGCCGAACACAAGGGCAAAGTGGTGGAAGTAAAGAGCGCGACGCTGGCCCACTGGAAGCCGGAATCTAACCTTGCCCAAGTGGTCAAAGAGATCATCGGTGCCTCTAACAAGCGCCGCTTACTTCTGATTGGTGGCATACTAGGAACCTTTGTCTTGGCTATCTTGTTAGTGGGCGGCTTTCTGGTCTTTAACGCCATTTACATCACCGAAACTCAGACGAATGCGGCGGTGGCGGCCTTACAGGAAAAGCAAGCCGCAGATTTAAGAGTGTCTGCTGCCGAAGCCAAAAAGATTGAGATTGAGAGGCAACTCAAGAACGACCCCACCAGCATCAAGCTACAGGAGGAACTGACGAAAGCGGAAGCTGAGCTGGCGGATAGCTTAAAAGTAAAGAAAGAGGCTGATACCAAAGCCGCCGATGTTATAGCAAGTTTGAAGGTGGAACAGCAAGCGGAGGCCGAGAGGAGACTCACCGCTACGGTTGTGGCACAAACTGCTGCAGCTGCGGCACTAACCGCTACGGCTAATGCTCCCACGCCCGAACCAACTAAGGCTAGTGCGCCCCTAAACGTCTCTACACCTAAGCCAACGATGGGTGAGCCAAACACAGAGGTTCCCACCGCCGTTCCTACTACGGTAGCGGCTACTCCTACTCCTAAGCAAGTGCCGACCTATGCACCACCTGTAGCAGCAGCACCGACGAAACCACCGCTACCTACCAACACACCCGTGCCGCCGACCTATACACCTACGCCGTTACCAACGGTAGCACCAGCGACAGCACCTGCCGATAACCCAGTACCACCTGTGGTACCAACAGGCACTACTCCGATACCGACGACCGTTACCTTTACGCCGAAGCCGATCAATACGCCTGTGACATCGCCGCCGAATACGCCGCCAGTAGTGCCGAAGAATACGCCTGTGCCACCGGCAACCAATGTGGTGCCGACTGTGCCACCGGCAACCAATGTGGTGCCGACGGCAACGGTACCGCCGACACCGACGAATACACCGACGAATACGCCGACGAATACGCCGAAGCCGACGAATACGCCCGTGCCAACGCCCGTGCCGCCGACGAATACGCCGAAGCCGACACCAGTTCCGCCGACACCAGTTCCGCCGACCGCGATACCACCAACTGTGTGTACCTTGGGTCCTCCCACCTGTTAATCAATGTAGGAGGGATTTCTAATCCCGGTAATCCCGGTGGAAGATCGGGATTGGATGCAGCAGTTAGTGTAGAGTTATTAGCCAAAATATAACTCTACACTTTGAACTAACAACAATACAATATATTGAAACTAGTGGTGATTTCGATGGATTATGTAGCACCAAACACGCCACTGTGGTGTGATAGAGCAGAAAATAAGACCCGCTTCTGGCAAGAAATGGCCCAATTGGAGCAGTTGACTAGAGGTAAAGCGGTAGAGGTAAAGCGGTTGGCGGACAAAGTTATTTTTGTCCTAGAGACCCCTTCGCCGGAGAACTACCAGATTTACCTTACCACCTACGCGAACTATCCACAGGTTGCCCCAACGGTTCTGGCCGAGCGCAACGGTAAGGCGGTGCGGGTCAAGAGTGCCACGCTAAACCATTGGCGAGCCGAAGCGCGTTTGGCCGAGATCGTCAAAGAGATCAGCGTGGTTCCCGCCCGGCGGAACTTGGCCCTGATTGGTGGTCTCTTGGGGAGTTTGGTGCTGCTAGTCATTTTGGCGGGTGGCTTTCTGGTCTTTACCGCCATCGCCGCCAGCGAAAATCAGATGAAGGCGGCGGTGCTGGCCCTACAGGAAAAGCAAGCCGCTAACGAGCAAGTGGCTGCGGCTGAAAACCGCAAGAATGAGATAGAGCGACAACTCAAGGAAGATCAGAATAACCCTGAGTTACAAAAACGATTGCGCGAGGCAGAAGCCGACCTTGTTAGGGTGCGTCAAGACCAAACGAATAAGCAGAAGGCATTTGAGGAAAGTTTGTCCAGTTTGGATAAAGCAAAACAAGCGGAATTGGAGAGAGCGGCCACTGCTACGGCTAATGCTGTTACGGCAACGCCCACTACTAAAATAGTGGCTAATGCCGCCGCGACCGAACCTGCTAGGACAAATATACAAGTGGGTGGTTCTACGTCTCTAATAAGTGAGGCTACTCCTAGCCCAGAGGTTCCCACCGCCGTTCCTGCTACGGTAGCGACTACTCCTGTTATACAAGTGCAGACCACTAAACCAGCATCGGCGGGATCATCGGGCGGTTCACAACTACCCACCGAAACACCCGTGCCGCCGACACCTACACCGATACCGACGGCAACACCGATACCTACGGTACCAGCGGTGGCCGCACCGACCAATCCGCCAGTGCCGCCGCCGACTGCGATACCGCCCACGCCCGTGCCGCCGACTGCGATACCGCCCACGCCCGTGCCGCCGACTGCGATACCGCCGACCCAGGTGCCGCCGACTGCGATACCGCCGACCCAGGTGCCGCCGACCGCGATACCGCCGACCCAGGTGCCGCCGACTGCGATACCGAAGCCGACACCAGTTCAGCCGACACCAGTTCCGCCGACCGCGATACCACCAACTGTGTGTACCTGGGGTCCTCCCACCTGTTAATCAATGTAGGAGGGATTTCTAATCCCGATAATCCCGGTGGGAGATCGGGATTGGATACAGCAGTTAGTGTAGAGTTATTAGTCAAAATATAACTCTACACTTTGAACTAACAGCTATAACATAGGAGATAAGTTTCGATGATTGCGCTTAATGGTTACATTCTATTTGAAAGTGTTATAGTATGGGTTGGTCTAGCTTTGGGGCTGGACTTCCTGCTGGTGCCGAAGTTTGAAAAGGGTAATCCGGTGGTAACGCCCGTAGAATTGGGCGGCGTGGTGCTTGGTCTGCTAGTAGGTGGTTTATGTATCTGGTTGCTCAATCCTACCTTCCGTCGTCAAACCGACCGTTCGGCTCTCACTAGCGTACCACTTTGGCTTGCCAGTATCTTGTTGGGCTATTTTGTGGGGGGACTGACGTTGTGGTACTTAGCTGACCCAAGCAAGAAACGTCCTGATGATTGGTCATTGGATTGGCGTATTATTCTAATGGCTGGTATGCTCAGCACCATCTTTGGTTTGTTAATCGGTGGGACACTGACTTGGCGTTTTAACAAACTGTTGGCTCGTGTTCCCTTGAGCGAGGTGATGCCCGATCTGATTGGCGGAATGGGTGCCTATGAACCACCCAAAGGACGGCAGGCTACCCGTGCCGAACGTGCGCTCTCAAACGATATGGTGACGGCAGCCCAACGTCAAAGCGTCAAATGCTTTATGCAGAAGCTAGGCGAGAGCTATGTGCTTCAGTTTAATTGGCAAACACCAACCAGTAATCAAGTCACCTGTTATGTGATTTGTGAGAATGATTATCCCACTAGCTTGCCTAGTGATGTTAAAATAGAAGTGGTTTACCCGGATAAACGCAGCGAGGATAAACCTTTTAACCTCGATAACCTATCTAGAATGCCAAAACCAGAGGTCTTCTTTTGGATACTCAGCGATGTCAAACAAATGGTAGGATAACGTTAACCAAGGGTATGTTAACCAAGGGTGTGTTAACCAAGGGTGTGTTAACCAAGGGTGTGTTAACCAAGGGTGTGTTAACCAAGGGTAGGGGTGCTTTGCAAGCACCCTCGCCCCTCACAAGGGTTAAGGGTAGGGGTGCTTTACAATCGCACCCTTACCCCTCTACACGGGTTAAGGGTAGGGGTGCTTTACAATCGCACCCTCACCCATATGTAGCTTAATCTTTTTGTCGTCACAATACAAAATTATAAAGATGAAAGTGGAGGTATTAACATGTCAGGTCAGAAGAAACCCAATAGTTCGCTAGAAGATTTGAAGAGAGCGCTCCAAACCGCCGAGTCAGTGATGGTGGACGAGACGGGTAGACTGGTCTCCGAGGATACAATGACCGAGGATGCTTATGCCGAAAAGAACGGTGGCGTACCCCAGAGTAGTGGTAATTTTACACGGGTAAAACCGACGCGCTGGTTTTAGACTTTAGAAGCGGAGAGGTATAGTCGTATGCACCATACTAAGCATCCTGATGATCCGTTCGTTACCCCGGTGGCTGGTCGAGTCAATTGTACTCGGTTAAAACCGACGCGCTGGTATGCCGCTTGGCACGAGCTAGATCCGCAACGCCTTAGTTTTGAGCGCAAAGCCATGGCCAACAAGTTTCCCTCCTTTCATATGCACCGGATGCAGGATGGACGGTTGGCTTGGAGCGGTACACTTCAGAGTAACCGGGGTAATGCCTACAAGATTTTGTTGGTCTACCCGGTTCAATTTCCCTATAAGCCGCCACTGGTCTACCCTATCGAGCCCACAATCGAGGCGTTTGACCCCGGCACCGATAAGTATAAGCACCAATATCCTGACGGTCATTTATGCCTCTACTTTCCGGGAGACCGCGACTTTGATGTAAAGACTACTGCCGCCACGGTGGTGGCAGTTTCGGCGGCTTGGTTCTTTGCCTACGAGTCGTGGCTGGAGAGTGGGCGGCGCGAATGGCCGGGGCCAGAAGTAGACCATAATCGGCGCTAGGGGGAGTTAAAATGTCGTTCGACACCGAAGAGGCCAGCCTAAGTGAGCCGCCCCGTAAGGTTCAAATACCAAGTGCCATTCTAATGTCACAAAAAGCTTGGAGCTTAATTCGGGAGGAGACTCTGCGGGCTGGAAAGAAGGAGACTGGCGGTGTATTGGTAGGTTGTCGGGTGACTTACGATAGCAAACCTTTTCTGGTAGTAGTCGCAGCCAGTGGTGCTGGTAGTAAAGCCGACCGTCAACTTTATACCTATGCCCCCGAAGTGGAGGCTTTACAGCAGGCTCTCGATCAAGTCTGCCAAGACTACCTCCAGAAGGGGGTGCGGGTAGATTATATCGGGGAGTGGCATAAACATCCGAAAGGGATGACCTATTTGAGCCGGGAAGATATTAAGCAGGGACAGACTATCCTGACTGACCCTGATTATAATCTGGAATATGGCGAAATTATTTTGCCTATTGCCACGCTTGCTGGTAAAAATAGTCTTTCGTTTGGTTGGCTCTTTGGTCAGTCAGACGATCAACCGGACGGTCAGGAGTCTCCGCCGAACGGCAAAGGTAAGGATGTTGTAGAGTTACACACCTATTACCTCTCCCAGCTTCACCCAGAAGCTCTGGAACTGGAGCTAATGATTTGGGAAGAGGGGGCTTTGGATAATTTATTAGCCGAGGTTAGCTTGCTACAATCTTCGTGAGGTTTATAATATGTATGTAGTAGTTTCAGAGGAATACTTAGAGCAGTTGTTAGCCAACCGCGAAGTTTTGGGCGGAGAGCTATTTGGTCAGATGGTAGATGGCGGTAGCGTCATACGCTTGCTCTATTTCCATGCGGTCAGTCCAGCGGAGAGCCATGCAGCCAGTCGAGTGACCAAAACCCTCCGTCGGACTACGGATAATGTGGTGGTAGGACGTTGGCAACGTGGTGGCGATATTACCACCGCGCAGCTTCAGCCGGGGCAATTGCTGTTGCAGGAGGAGGCTGGGCAAATCCTTTTCTACCGCGCCACCGAGGAGGGGGAGTTAGTTCCTCAAGCGGCTGAACGGCTGACCTTCTACAAAAATTACCAGAGCCGGATTACTGGCCTCTTTGATACTGTTAGCCTTTCGAGTAAGACTGTGGCGGTGATTGGTTTGGGTACGGGCGGAAGTGTGGCAGCGGTAGAACTGGCTAAGGCTGGAGTAGGTAAGATGCGCTTGGCCGACTTTGACCGTTTAGAAGTACATAATCTAGTGCGCCACGTCTGCGGAATACAAGACTTGGGCCGTTACAAGACCCATGCGCTCAAGGATTATCTCTTGAATACTAGCCCTTTTATCCAAGTAGAGACCTTTGATATAGATGTGACCGAGGATGAGAATGTGCTGGTGGGATTGCTGGAGGGTTGCGACTTGGTGGTTGGGGCCACCGATTCGGAGGATGCCAAAGCTGCCATCAACCGGGTAGCGTGGCGGCTAAAGATTCCGGCGGTCTATGGGGCGGCCTATGAAATGGGCTTTGGCGGGGATATTTTTACCTCCCAACCAAATGACGCGGGTCTGGCTTGCTATCACTGCTTCCGTATGGCTACCAGCGACATCTTTGGCGAACAGCCCCACGAACAAATCGGGGACTATGGCTCAATCCGTCCGCAACCCGCCCTCAGTATGGATGTGGGGATGGTAACTTTGATAATGGTACGGGCAGCAATGGGGGTCTTATTAAAGAACGACCAGACCACCCGCTTACACCCCTATCCCTCCAACTGGATTTTGTGGGGCAATCAGCCGCAGCCAGGCTGGATCTTTGAAGAACCTTTACAAAGTCGGTTTGTGGATGTCAGTGCTGATCCAGATTGCCCCATTTGTGGTAAGGGAGCCAGTCCTGATCTGCTCGCGGAAAATGCGGAACTCTTGGAGAGTTTGTCGGAGCCACCCGTTTTGCCGCCTAGCTTGAGCCATTTTGGTTAATTTTTGTGGTACCCAAAAATTTGTTTTTATTTGTTTTTTTTAATGTAGGGCGTATTGCATACGCCCAAATGTAGGGATGCCTACGGTCAGCCGTAATCTGGGTTTTAACCCCTACCAATAGGGAAGATTGGAATTAAAAGCAGGCTAAGACCAGTCTACGACCAGTCTACGACCAGTCTAAGACCTGTTTACGCTAGAGTTAAGTTTGTTTAGAGAAGAGGGATACCATGAGTCCTAACTATTCTAATATGGGTAGTGAAATAGATGATTTTGGCGAACTAGGTAGCGGTTATGTGCCACCACCTCTGAGTGCCTACGGTGCCGATGGTGGTAGTGCGCCAAGCCTTGGCGGTGGTGGTGGCCCAATGGTGGATGTGGAGGGCCGCCGCAAGCGTCACAAGGAGGCCGTTATTTTAGGCTGGATCTCAGGTTTCTTGGCCTTCTTGGTAGCAGTAGGTGGTAGTTTCTTTTGGTACACAGGCCTCCAAAACGTTAACGTCAGGGACGGGGGCGATACCAACACACTGTCGGGTCAGTTTGTGGCTGGTCAAACAGCCTATAACAAGGCCAGTTACGCCGAAGCTTACACTATTATGTATGGAATCATCATGACTGATACAGCGGGAACCCTACCAGAGGCGCGGCTCTATGCTTTTGCCTCCGCTGCTAATCAGGCTGATAGAGAGATTACCATTGATAAGAATTTCAAAAAAGCCGCCGAGACCTATAAAACAGCGGTCGCGGCTGCCATTAACTATAAAATACGCAACCTTGGTGTAACAACTGCCAATAACCGCAAGCCCACGTTACCCCCGAATGTGCTTACCTTCGATGACTGGGAGAAGAAAGTCACCGATGCCAGTGCCAAACTTCAAAAATATGTGGTCGCGCAAGAAGCCGATACCCAGACCGCTAATCTTGACGACAAAACTAAAGCGCAGGCTTTAGGGGCTGTAATTACCAAATGGGATGAGTTGTATCAACTTGATCCGACCTTCTTAATAGAAGATATAGATAACGGGGTAGCCGAACGTTTAATCAAGGCTTATCTGGATCGTGCCAAGAGTACTTGTAATACTACCGAACCTCCCATTGGTCTCTCCTATGTAGATATGGCGGATAAAGTTGCCAACGATACAAAGATAAAGGGACGACTTTCTGGCCCCTTCAAAAATCAAATTGCTGAGACTAGAAAAGACGTGGATTGGAACAAATGCAGCAATTAGACTCAGTGGGAATGGTGAGAGGGTAAGGCAATGGCTAATAGCAAGAATAAGAGAAGCTCTGAAAACGATAGTTGGATGGCCGAGAAAAACGGGTTGGACGGCAATCCTGAAGATTGGATGAGGGAAAAGGAACAATCTATGCAGGATATACTGGATGAAAAATCCGGCGTATCCAAGCAGGGGCCAATTAACCGCCCAGTCATCATCGGTTTGGTGAGCTTGCTCTTTCTGGGAGTGGCTGTCGTACTTATCGTTGCTCTCGCTGGCAAAGCCCCTCCTCCTCCTCCGCAGGTTGACCCAAAAGCGGAGGCCACGCAGACAGCGACGGCAGCGGATGTGGCGGTCAAGACGCTGCTCGATGAAGCTTTGGTTCTAACCAGTCAATGTTCACCAAACTCCAAGATCGCTTGTTCCACTTATATTACAGCTACGGCCAAGCTGGAGCAAGCTTACAAACTCAAGTCCACTTCCACCGATATAGCTGCCCGCCTCAAGCAAGCCTATCAGGGCTATGCCGATCAATTATTTAGGACGGCAAACTCGGCCAGCACCTTTGAGCTAGGTCTAAGGCAAGTACGTAAAGCCCTTACCTCTTTCCCTGAAGATAAAGACCTTCAGGATTTGGAAAAAAAGGCCAATTTTTACCAACAAGGTTTAGCTAAAATGGAGATTCAGCGCTACGATGAAGCCGCCGGTCGCTTTAAGTCGGTCTATACTATGGACAAAGCGTTTTATCAGGTGGGCAACAAATATTATGAGAGCTTGCTAAAATTGGCTGATCTTATCGCTCCTAATGGTCAGGGCAGTGAAAATCAGCTTGGTGAGGCTAAATTTTATCTGAATGAGGCTCTGAGTTTAAATTTGGGTCTAACCGAGAATAAGGCCGTGCAGGATAAGTTAAACAAGCTTCCCTAGCGAAATCAATTGATTGTAGGAGGGATTTCTAATCCCGAAACGATTGTAGATTGTAGGAGGGATTTCTAATCCCGAAACGATTGTAGATTGTAGATTGTAGGAGGGATTTCTAATCCCGAAACGATTGTAGATTGTAG
>JACAUC010000210.1 GCA_013390945.1 Candidatus Chloroheliaceae bacterium | reverse complement strand
AGTTTCAATCGCTCAGTCGCGATTAGTGTTTCTGCAACCCCTCGAGGTATTTGAGGCTACCTGTTGAGGCTAAAAGGCTCATTTTGCGAGAGGGTTCGATCACAAAACCAATTCTAACCCCTTTTCTAGGAAATGTCAACTGCTTGCAGCCCTTTTAGCCTCAAAATAGTTAGCGAGAGGCTACGCCTAGCACTTACACAGCTCCGCCTCTCGCAAAACCAGTGCGGCTTAAATCAGGTAGACCGTATCCTCTTTAGGTTCGGGAATACCTACCGTTTCAATCTTTTCAACGCACTTCTCACACAAACTATAGATCCGTACCCGATCACACTTGGCATCGAGGTGCTTCTCCAGTTTATTTTGCAGCATCAACAACTCCTTCTTCGTCAGAAAACATTCAAAAAGCGAGAACTCCGTCCACTTGCCGAAACCCTTCAGCAGCTTGTGGACTTTAGTACGCCGCTTATCCTCGGGAATGTCATAAGCAACCGCATAAAAAGTGGTTTGCTTCGCACTTCGCGTTTTCGTTTCAGTTTGAGCCATCTTTCTCCTCGCTTCTTAACTAACGTACCACAAAAGGCACATAATCACTTACCTCACCCAACAAATGTTTGCTTAGCAAACGAGCCTGCAATTCGATGCACCGCCGATAGGAAACCTTATAGCCGAAGAGAGGATGGGTGATCTCCTCCTGCATCCGCTCCTCATATTTTTGGAGGAAAATTTTTCGGGCCGCATCGGTCATCCGATAGCTGTTCAGCTCCTGCTGAAAATCGGCTTCTTCCAACTGATGATTATTGAGCAAAGTCAGAACCACCGAATCCACTATTAGCGGACGAAACTCCTCCATCAAATCGAGGGCCAATGCTGGTCTACCATAGCGCGAAGAGTGTAGAAAGCCAATATAAGGATCAAAGCCGACCCCAGATACCAGACTGGCTACCTGAGAAGTCAGAATAGTGTAGCCATAGCTCAACATCGCATTTACCGGATCGGTAGGAGGGCGGCGCACCCGCTTGCTAAAACCGTGCGTCCAGCCACATTTAATAAGCTGAGCAAAAACCCCAAAATAAGCCGCACTACCAGCACCCTCACTGCCCAAAAGTGGCCCCAACCCATTCATCCGCCCGGTCTCTATCTCACCTAATTCCATTTCTGGGTCTAATTCCATTTCTGAATCTAATTCCAACTCCGGTGGATTCAACTTCTTCTCCTCGCTGCTGGATCGCTGGAAGCGCGAGTTCTGGGCGGAGCCAATACACCGTTTCAGACTCTCTACTTGATTACTAATTATCGGATCAGGTTTAGCCCGATTATAGCGCATTAGCAGCGTCCGCATATTCTGCAATTTGCCCACTACAAAATACCGCGCCTGCGAATGGCGGCGCGCAAGATCCGCATGGGCCTCATGTTGAGCCAACCGCAACAGGCTATTTTTTGACAACTGCGGATTGAGGCTACCCAAATAACGCCCATACCGCGTTAAATACGAAATATTTATCCTAGCTTCCAATAGTGCCACTAAAGCAGGAGTGGTTAGAGTAATATCGCCCATTACCATTACCTCCTCTATTTTAGTCAAAGGAACAGGCATTTTCCGTTCCCGGCTAGTACGTTTATCGCCATCGCGCTCAGGAATGTGAACAATCAAACACTCCCCTTCCCGTCCCACCCAAGCTTGTTGCTCAGTCAGATACAAAATCGCCATCGTTAGTTGCTCCCTTCTTCCGTTTATTAGCTTCAAACGCCAGAATCTCTCGCGGCAGACAAATCGGTTCAAGCGAACAATCCTTACACTTGCGCCGATTGGTAATCGGTACAGGTGGATAAGACTGCCTTGCCACCTGACGTGCCTCCTTCACCAAATCCTGAGTACGTAACCGCAAAGCCTCATCTATCGCCACCTCTTCGCGCCGGGCCGAACCAAAATAGAAAACATAACCATGCCGAATAGTGCCCGCCGGAACTGCCAACCCTTCTTCCAAAGCCAAAGCTTGGCAGCACAACTGAATATGATCGGAAAGCCATTGTCCCAACTTCCCCTTCTTGTACTCCACCGGATAAAGTTGACCCGCCTGAGCCAGTGTTACCAGATCACCCGTCCCCAAACCCTCCGTTTCAGCCTCCAACAAATCGCAATAACCGTTCAAACCCAGCTTAGGAGCGCACAGATAGACCCGGCGTAACTGCAACTTCCCCTCTCGCTTAGTCTGACCCGGCTGATCTACCCGCTCATGTAACTGCTGGCCCGCCAACACATACTCATTAACCACCATCTCGCCCAAAGTAAACTCATAATAAAAACGACGTGGACAATAAGCATAAGCATTCATCATCGCCAAAGGAATATAATCGGGTACCTCGCTCATAAATACACCTCCAAAACATATTGATTGACAAATTTAATACTTACTATTAGAATAGAATTGTTACACCTCCTTCAAATCTCAAGCTCAATAAGCAGAGCCATAATGAAAGTGAAGGGTCAGCAAAGGGGCCAGGACACGTATCTTCTCAATAGGTAGGGGTTTATTGAATAAACCCTCCGCAGGCTGGGCGTATGCAATACGCCCCTACCCCGAATTATTGTGATGATACCAGGACACACAATCTCGTTGAGAGTTCTTTTAAACTAAACCAAAAATCAGGAAAAGCTTGCCATGAAGCCTGACACAGTCTCAGCACGTGCGATTAAACGACAAATAACTCTACTCAGCCTACTCCATGCCCGACCACTCACCTATCAGGAAATCCTAACAGGGCTTGACCAACACGAATTGCTCGACTACAGTTCACTTGATGAACCTGAAACAATTGCCCAACGCCAAAAAGAACAATTCCAGCGCGATTGCAAAGCCGTGCGTAGCTACGGCTGCCAAATGTACCAAGACAAACAGACCAAACGCTACACTTGGCACAACTCCCCCTTTGGCCTAGCCCTAAACTCCGACCAACTAGAAGCCTTTATCCTACTCCTAGATACTTTTGAAAAGACCCAGATCCTGCACTCCGCCAAACTTCAAGACCTCCTGAATTTCCTAGTAAAACAATTACCCCCCGACCAGCAAAAGATAATCAAAACCCAGCACCGTCGCCCCTTCAGCATCAACCTGCATGAAACCACCGATTATCGCAACTCCGACCCAAACACCGTCGCCGAAGTAGAAAAAGCCATCCGGCGCGGTCAACAACTAGAATTTCGCTACACCAGTCCCCGTGAGGGCAAAGAGCGCACCCACCGCATCGAACCTCGTCCCCTCGCCTTCGAGCGCGGCCACACCTACCTAAAAGGCTGGAGCCTAAACCACGAAAATGAACTACTTTTTCGGCTCGACAAAATCACCCCCGGCAGTGCCAAAATGCTCCCCACCAGCATTGCCCCCATCCGTCCTAGCAGCAACACCCACCAACTCGAATATTGGCTCAGCCCCATTATTGCTCGGCAAGGAGTCAGCCAACACTTCCCCGACCAGCAAGTCGAATGTCACCCCGACGGCTCGGCCACCATCCGAGCCACCCTCACCAACCTCGAACTATTTGAAGCCCGTCGCCTCCTACTTAGCTACGGCCAAAACTGTCGCGCCCTCTCCCCACCCCAACTCGTCACCCAAATGCGCGAAACCGTCACCAACCTCTATCAAATTTATTGTACCGAAAGTGGATAGACGCAATTGCATCCATGACCTTGTGCTAAGATCAAAGTGTAAGTTAGAAATCTAAATCAGGAGATAAACTAAATGGAATATCACTCTATATTAAAGGAATACCTGCAAGATTACGCCATTCCAGGAATGTTGGCTCAGGGCTGGGCGATTAAAGCTGCCAAATGTTTTGGCTATCAGCAAGCCCAGCGTGGTGCAGACTACCATGTTGACCAACCCTTACGTACTCATATTTTAAACGGGCTATATGCCCTGACTCGAGTAGTAGAATATCTGGCTAACCAAGGTTACTATAAAGTCCAAATAGAGGAATATAAAAAAGCCTTGGTACTTTACACTCTTCACGATGCTTACAAAGACCCTGAAATCGCCGCTACCAAAGTGGGTTTTAGCGATTCCAGCATACCACTACAAGTGCTAGATAAATTAGTAGAAAAAATGGGCTTGCGTCGCTTTAGTAATGTAACGGCGGAAGAATTGCGGGTTGCCAGTGTCTATTTACAGGGGGATAAGTTTGGCGACCTGTCTGGGGGTGAAGCTGGTCTGAGTGCTGTAATAACCTTGGTACGCCTAGCCGACTCACTTGCCAGCCAACAAACTGCACGTGATTCTAAAACCTCAGAAAATCGATTCCAAGAAATAAAGGCTCGTAATGGTGACATCTTCGCCCAGATTAATCGCACCCGTGCTGGACAAGCGGTTGAGCCCAAGAAAGAGTTGACTTTTTACTATCACGAACTGGATGATTATCGAGGTCTTTCTACCCTGCTCATTCATCAGGCTACCGAACAAGTTCTGCAAAACCTTAGCCTATATCCCATTCTCTATTTCGCCAATGGCGTACTTTATATCGGGCCAAAAGGCATAAACGCCGATGTGAACGAATTGCGACAGAAGATTACTGAAACCTTGTTTGCAAAGATTAAAGAGGACGTTAGTGGCAAAGAAGGGCTTAAAACGGCTCAGCAAGCTCTTGGTTATGGTCAAGGCTTGAAATTTCAAAAATATGTTTATCTCTTCTGTAGCCTTGATCATATGATTGAAGCTATCAAAGAACGACCTCTGGGAGCCAAAAACAGCGGATTTATGTCCCGTATTCTGGAAAAACGGGTAACTAAACGTAAATATACCACTCCAGAAGAATTTTATACTCGCTATCAGATTCCAGCCGAAGCCGACCAGTCAGAGAATTTTGCTCAGCGTTGGTATGCAGTCTTTATTATACTGATGGGTATAGAAAACATTGCCAAAGCCCTTGTCCCAGAAGACAGTTTGGAATGGTTGCTGACCCTCTTTAAGACTCCGACTAATATAACCGACACTATCAGGCAGCATAGCAAGGCTCTACGGGATGGCGGCATTTCTGACCATTGCCTAATTATAGCCTATCACGTCCTATTTAAGGCTCGGTTCTCAGAGGATCAGCGTAGTGCTACTGAAGTTCCGATTGAGGTTGTCCAAGAGGCTTTTACCGAGTTAGCTAAAAAAGCCCTTAAACCTTATGATAAAAATGAGCGTCGCCTAAATTTCGTGGATGAAACGTTGGGTATTCGCGGTGAGGTAGCAAATTACCTGCAGACTAACCTGATCTTTTCTTTTGCCCCCCAAGAGCGGATAGAGAGCGAGAGTCCATTAGCGATATACGAGAAGAAGCGTAGCGGATCCCATAAGCCGATGTGTGTAATCTGCAATCGGCTTACCAAAGTAAAAGGCAATGAGATTATTACCGACATTGCCGAGCAACAAGCTCAAGTCTTTTCCAACCGCTTGATACCTACTACCGAAGTAGGAAGTCAAATGGTCTGGTGTCCCATGTGTTACCTAGAATTTATGCTACGTAAGTTAAATGGGCAAGGCTACCCAGCAGGCACAAACACTAATACTTCCTATCGCCTCTACCTCTACCTTTTGCCTGATTATTCTTTTACACCCCAACTTTGGGAAGCAACCGCCCAAACCTTGGTGAGCAATTTTCGGGCTGAGCCTACCACCGTCACCAAATTACCGTTGCACGGCAGTAAAGAAAATCCGGCTCTACCTGCCTACTGGCTATTAAACCAAAGTATCAGTCCAGAATGGCTAAAAGAGGTTAGCCAGATGTTCGCTAAGCAGGCCGAATGGATGAAATCACCCGGCAAAGAGGGTAAACCGCGTCGTAAACACGGCGATCATCTAACTTTTACCTTCAAGAATCCTAATTATATGCTTATTACTTACGACAATTCAGTCGGGGAAAGAGAGGATAGCAAATTACAGCCTACTCACAGCGAAATTTGGGCTAAGGCTCTCTATTCGTCGGTCTTGATTCACTTGCTTACTGGCGCACGGGTCTATATTACTGATAAGCCTTATCTAAGTATTACTCGCCCAGAAGAGATGAAAACGATCATCGAAATGGAAGGTTTGCATCCCTTACTGTATGGGCTGTTACCTCTGCATCACCCTGAAAAGTCTGAAAACGGTTTCGGTCAACGTCCCTCTCAAAGTAGTTCCCGTATTCCTCTGGCAACTTTGCCCATTATGCTCGATCTGTTGGCTGCCACTTGGGAAATTAACAATGCCCTTACTGAGAGTCAAAACAATGGTCAGCGCAACGTGGACAAGCAAGTAGCCCACGTGTTGGAAACTTTAAATCTCAATCGTTTGGCTGGAGCCACTTTGTATAAGGAACGTGAACGCGATAAAGCTGCCCCTTACCCGGCCTTTACTCGCGCTTGCCAAATACTTTTGCCTTACATCGGTCAATCTCTGGATAAAGTCCGCGCCGAACTCTGCCAGCAGGACTATGAATTAATGATAGATAAAGAAGGGAAGGAACTTATGAGCTTGGCACAAAATATCACCGCTTTAAGCTTAAAATTATATTTACCCGTAACCAAGTCGGAGGGACGTACTCACCGATACGAAACGGTTTTCCGTACCGGGGTAGAAGTAATTAAAAGCAGTGCCGCCGTACAGGACGAGAACGAGCTTATTGAACGAGTGGGTGGCAATTTACTCAAACGCTTAGAACGACTCAGTGGCGGAGTTAGCCCTGTTTATGGGCTAGAAAGGGTGGAAGTAGCTAAGGAACTGGCCGAAATATTAGTCAGGCAATTATTTATGCAGCGTTGCGGACGTAGCATTTCCAAACTTACCCACGAAGAGAATCATATGGCCGATGCAATTTATTTTGTAACCTCACAACAAGTTCAGACCCATTGGGATGAGTTTAAGAAGCGCAAAGCGCAGAACGACGGAGTCCCTCTGAAGCCTGATGCTGAAGATAAAAATTAATGACGATAAATAGTGAGTTTATCCAGATAGGAGAAACAAGTATGACTGAGCAATTTACTGAATTACTTAACCAGTACCGCGACGCTTTTCACACACAAATACCACGTTACCGCCAGAACCGTTATGCCCAGATTGTGGTGTTACGCGAGACCAAGTCCCATGCCATCTTCACCACCGAGGGTCGTACCCTAGATGTAGAACGATTGCAAGCCGGAAATACCAATACTACTGCCATTGATCGGGTAGTAATGTACAAGCGCAAGCAAGTTGCCCCGGAACGGCGTACCGGCAAAGCGTTGCTACGAGACTTAGGTATCTTAAAGGAAGTAGAAGCCCTCAGCAAGGACAAAGGCGGTAAACCAAAAAAACCTATTGGGGAAGGGGAAGACCTCAACAAGGACAAGGGTGGTAAATCAAAAAAAACCATCCGAATGGATTGCCAGATTATGGGTGGTAGTTGCGGGATGTGTCCTGACTGTATTTTGTATGGCTATGCTGCTACTACTGGCACAGGCAGCCAGAAAGCTAGGGTTTTAACCGATAGTGGGTTTGTAGTACGGAGCGAACCACAGGTAATGCGCGACATCAAACTTAACGCTATTCAAGATACTATTGCGGGTGGTATAGCTGGGAGTGCCTTTTCTGGTCGCGAAAACCTATTACCCCAAGTCTTTATCCCTACCGTCGAAACCTTGCTGGATGTTACAGCAGCAGAATTTACCTATGTTTTGGGCAACATCCTTAAAACTACGCGGTACGGGGCCGAGAGCAATCGCGAGGGCTTTATCCGTAATCATGTCTTGGCAATTTATTTCAGCGATGTTGAATTGTTCAGCAACTTGGAACTAACCCAATACTTTTATGATGGTTTAACAGAGGCTAGTGGAAATGGACAACCACACGACTATTTGAGCCTAGAAGATTTTATTAACGCTTGGCCGAAGGTAGAACAAAAAGCACTCGCACCCGTATTTGGGCGGCGGCGCAAGGTGGAAAACTTAGCCGGATTGCTAGGCGGTGTACGCTCCCTATTCGAGAACGAAACGGCCCTGCGGTCGCTCCTAGAAGCCCTAGACCGCGAAACTCTACGCTATGTGAGAGAGACCAAGAGCAAAGATAAGGATAAAGCAGGTGAAGGTAATGAGGCCGAAGGTGAGGAATAGCGATGGAATTATACCGCTGTGATCTGGTACTCCACGATTATCTTTTCTTTGCTACGACCGAACGAGGCAAGGTAGCTGAAACAGGGCCATTCATCCATAATTATGCCCTGACTTATGCCCTAGGCTGGGCTACTTCGCCTTGGCGTAACGAAGAACAATTACCACACTACAACGAGGAATTAAGTCAGGTAGGGCAACGTTATGCTACTCCTGCTCGCCTAGTCGGTGGTAGTTATCTGGTCAGCCAATATAACACCATGAGCGAAAGTTACAGTCTGAGTAAAGGCCGAAGTATTGGCTACCCTGACTGGGGTTTTATTAAAGGGTTTCGACCGGGTAGTATTTTTCGTTTTTATGTAATAAGCTCTCAACCAGTTGAGTTCCCGCTCTTTATACGGTTGGGTAAGTTTATGGCAAAGACTCGGATAATAGTAACCAGAGCCAACCAAGTGCAGCGATCCACCGCACTTAACAGCGAAGCAAAGCGAGAAGGGTCACCTGTACTGCTAAATTGGACTGACTTAGCTCCCGCAGGTCGCCCTCTGGTATACGATATTGTTGCCAGTGCCTTGCCCACACGCCTAGTAGATAACCCTGTGTTCCAAGGAGTTATCGGACCTTATTTATCTGCCACTTTCACTAGAGGGGAGCAGGATAAGATAACGATTGATCTACCTTTGCAAATGGGTTACTTAGGAGCAAACTTATGTCTTTCATGGTAAAAACCAATGCTATTCGTTATCCCACCCTGAATGGGCAACCATTTGTAGGAGGTCTAACACCTTACACCCATCAGCACCAAACACTGCTAAAAGTGCGTGAGGCATTGGCGCAAAACAAGACAATTTGCCTACTCAATACTAGCGTTACTGGTAGTGGCAAAACCCTAGCTAATTTTGCCGCTGCCATTCTTGATGGTGTACGTACTATTGGGGTTTATCCAACCAACGAGTTGTTAAACGATCAATTGGTAGCATTGAATAAACCCTATTTGTTGCCTCCTAATCAGATCGCTAAGCTTGACAGTCAAGGTATAGGAGATATTAAAGAATGTTTCGACCATTTTAAGAATAATGCTCAAACCCTAGCCTTTGTAACTGGGGAAGCTATGCCTATAGCCGCTCTAACTAACCCTGATGTATTATATTTGATGATGTATGATCTTTATGGTCAGATGTACAGCGATTTTGCTAAGTCTTATGGGCAACGTGTTTTTCAGAATGTCTTGAACAATTACCCAGTTATCGCTTTCGACGAATTTCATCTTTACAATGCCAAACAAGCCGCCAATGCTGCTTTTATGGTAGGTACGGCTAAGGAACTGGCTCCCAATAAGCCCCATATTTTTATCTTTTCATCGGCCACGCCAGTTGATTTAACTAAAACCTACCTAGAACGTCTTGGTCTGTCGGTTGAAGAGGTCAGTTCTGCCACCAATGAAGAAGGGCGAGTGGTTTGTGAACCACTGGAAATTAACCTGTTAGCCTCCGATTTGATGCGCTGGAAAGGAGGTGACACACTGCGGGCGGTTTTGGATGACATCTTGAAATGGGCAGATAGCTGTACTCCAGTAGCACGAGGGGTATTTATTGTAGATAGTGTCTATGAAGCTAAACGTGTGGCTACCGCACTTCGTCAACGCTACCCTGCCGATCAGGTAGGAGAAGTACATGGCTATATGGATTCAAGTGAGCGAATTGGAGCTTTGCGCCGTCGTTTCAGTGTAGGAACTACCACCATTGATGTTGGAGTTGACCTGACCGATGAAAAAAGCAAGGAATTTCTAGTATGTGAAGCAAGGAGTGCTGCTCAGGCTATCCAACGGATTGGGCGGTTAGGCCGAGGTGGACGTGCGCCTGACGTTATTACAATACCAAACCGAGTTTGGTTGATTGTACCTGAATATGCCCATGAGTTTCTTAGAAATCGGCTACCAGAGAATGGAGAGATAGAACGAGCCGAATTTAGCCAGAAATTGCACTCTGCTTATCAAGCGTTTGAAAATTTTGAAGCATATATCAATATTTACTCCCCCTTGGAAGCGATAGCTGCCTGTGAACGAATATTGAAGCAATATCAATTTGATAGTAAGCCCGAAGTAGAAAACAAACTGCACCAATTGGTTTCGACTTTATACGATCAGAAACCACCTGCCAATTTAGAGCATATTAAGGAAAACTACAAGAAGCTAAATAAAAAACAGTATGCTATCTGGCATAAGTACGGAACTCCTGTCAAAAGCCCTAATTCGCAATCGAAGAAGCCTAAATATTACCTGCCTGACTTGGAAAGTTTCAGGGGTGGTATGGAAAGTGATTTTACGGTAGCTATTTACCTTACAGTCCACAAAGATTGTGGAAGTAGTAAGTGGGCCTAGGAAATTTGA
>JACAUC010000209.1 GCA_013390945.1 Candidatus Chloroheliaceae bacterium | reverse complement strand
TGGGTTGCCACATCCACCGCACTACCAAAAGCCACTTTACGTTCCACTTCCACTAATTGATGACCTGAACCACTGGTACGTTTGATTACTACCCCGATTGCCAGTTTCGACCATTCCGCCAAGCGGAAACGTCCCCTCTCACCGGGCTGACGAGCTACTTTCTCACGGAAGGCCCGTCGAATACTCTTTGGATAAGGCATGTTTCAAAATCGGGAACCTTCGCTTTACAATTCGGGTAGTCCAACCGGAAATTTATTTCCGGTCAAGCCACCAATGAGTACCATCCTAAAGACCAGTCTGCGTGTAAAGCCGGTATGAACCTTGCCTAAACGTCCTTGCACAATTACGTCTTGATGCACTTTTTCACAGTGCTTACCGGCCCGACCTTGCCAATCGCTAACCGTGCGCTCATCTAAACCAAAGGCTTGAACAATGGCTTGAAGAGGGCAGCCCCAAGCTAACAAGGTAACAACAATGACAATCAGTTGGGGTTCTTTACGCAAGCCTTCAAGCATCGTGCCAGTACGTTCGGTAAAGCATTTACCGCAGGTGGTGCATCGGTAACGACGACGTTTGCGACAATGGATTTTGATATTGCCCTGATCGGTTTGTCCGCTTGCGCTACACTCCAAGTTAGGGCAAAATACTTGGCAAGCGTCCATCGGTTCGGTCTTTATTTCATTTTTCATAGACCAAGTTTAACCGATGAACGCTCTTATTTTCAACTTTTCGCGATATACCTGCCACTTCACCGCTTAATGGGGTGCTACTAGGGTTTAACCTTTTAACAATAATAACAGCATAACCACAGGTGTCTTGGCATAGAGACTGTGCTGCATTAAGGGTGGCATTACAATCCAGCTTCCCGATTTTGCCTCGATGGTTTCATCCCCCAAAGTTAGGGTGGCTTCGCCCTCAATGATCTGGATAATAGCCGCCATCGAAGAGTTATGTTCGGAAAGCTCTTGGTCTTTTCCAAAACCAAACAGTACCGCTTTTACCTGTTCATCCACATAGATAGTACGGCTAATGATGCCATCCATCGGGACTTCCTGCTGCTTTGCTAGGTCTGCGATATAGGTAAATTTGTCGCTCATCTTACTTCTGCTCTTTCGCTATTCTTTTACATTCATTATGCTTAATGGTAAGCATAACCTATGCTACCACTTTCTTACTAATTTTGCCGCTTAACCCGTTTGTAAGTATAATATACCACAGAGAAAACATTAGACCAGAAAGGAGAAGCCGATGGGCAAACCCAATGATTATGACAGCAGCGTAAAAGCAATAGAAGCTGAAAATAAGCCCGTTATTGAGGCATTTGAAGCTTGGCTTAAAGAATCCGGTCTAAACGAAAAGACCATAAAGTGGCGGATCACGGAGCTTCATCTTTTTGCCTTCTATCTGATCAATTATGAGACAAGAAAACTTACGGATGCCACTAGCTACGATGTAAGTTACTTTTTGTTAAATTGGTTTCCCCGCAAAGCTCTTCGCTAACTAGCTTAAAATCCTATCAGGCCAATTTCAAAAAGTTTTTTATTTGGCTGGGTGAAACAGACCAAGTATCGCCCGAAGTAGTGAAAGGGGTATTGACTACCCTGAAAGAAGAACGGGATAAATCCTTAACGGAATTTCGCCAATTACAAGCAGAAAACAAACTTTTGGAAGAGAAGCTTTCTCAAGAAGGTATTGCCGAATTTTTAGACTTTCTTCACAGCTATGGCGGTGGAGTGCGAGAAAGCTGGAAAAAGCACTAAATGTGTCGTTTATAGTATCGTAGTTGTTTTGATGATGAATCCACTGACCAACATCAGCAAGGCACTTGGAAGTAAGATCAGACTCCAAACCATTAATTCGTCAAGAGGCTTGTTACTGCTACCTACAAGTAACATAGAAAGGTGAAGCCCCGTGCCAGTAACACCCAAGAAGATGAACAATTCGCCCCCTAGATCAGGCCCATCCTCATCCTCGTCGTTAGACATAGAGAGAGCCAGTAGTCCAAGCAAACCCGGCACTACACAGGTAACAAGTGCAGACAAAATCCCAGACGGAAAACTATCATAGAATAAAAAGACGGTGCTATTGGCGGTACTGGTGGTGATGGTATTGCTGTTGATTTGCAGAGATAACCAAGAGAAAAGTTCTATCAGCGAGAGAATGGGCCAGCAAGCTAAGGCCAATAGACTTGCTACTTTACCTGACCATTTTGCAAAACGAAGTGCTAACTTCTTATTCATAACGGCCTCCTTTATCTTTCTACTAGCTCCAATTTACTGGCGATAGGGGGTGAAAGGAGACCTTGCCGCCCGGCAAGAGTTGGGCGAGTAGGGGTAAATCGGAGGAGATGATTGTGCCGGTAATGGGATAGCCGCCCGTTACCTGATGATCGGCCATCAGAACAATAGGCTGACCGTCGAGGGGTACTTGGACGGCTCCAAAAACGGTAGCGCAAGAGGCAATCTCGGCTAGTTCCGGGCTGCGGTGGGGCAGAAGTGGCCCTTTCAGTCGAAAGCCCATCCGGTCAGATGCCTGAAGCAAGGTAAACGATTCGCTAAAGAGCAAGTGGTACGCTTCTTCGCTAAAATTCTCCTCGTAAGGGCCGGGAATTAGCCCTAACTTTACCACCTCCCGGTAAGCGGGTCGCTCCACTTCAGGAAAAGTGCGCCCGGCTCCTTCCGCTAGATGACGAAAAGGTCTTAGCACTTCGTCAGTATTATTAAGTGTATCTCCGGTCTGAAGTACTCGGCCTAGACCGTTATAGCCACTCAGTTTAGCTTTGAGATAAGTGGCTCGGCTCCCCAACAGTTGAGGCCCGGCAAACCCACCATGGAGAGAGAGATAGCACACTCGGCCCCAGTTCCTTTTTGGCTCCACCATTCGCGGTATACTATCTCCACTCCATTCCAACGTTTGTCCTGCCCGCACAAAGACCGAGAGCCACATTGGTATAGGCCGACCATCCAACATTGGGCCAAAATCAGCCCCGGTGATGGCAATCAGGGCCGAGGTCTCAAATAAAAGGCGCGGCCCCTGCAAAGTGATTTCTAGGGTAGCCGCCTGCGGTTGATTCAGCACCAGCCGATTAGCCGCCAAATGAGCCGCACGGTCCAAAGCACCGCCCGGCGGAATACCGTAGCGTCGTCCGGTAGTTCGTCCTAAGTCTTGGAGGGTAGTTTGCAGACCACCCTCCAAGACACTCAAGTGAATTTGCAGCATACTAATCCACTCCAGAGCCAGACAAGGAAGCGGTTAAATCGTGGCGCGTAGCTTCATAATCAGGCAATTGTTCCGGTGTGATGGGGAAAAATTGCACCTGATCTCCCGGCAGAAAGCGCACTGGCGGATCACTTTCCACATCAAAGACCAAAAGCGGGGTATAACCAATCAAGTGCCAACCGCCGGGCATATTCACCGGGTAAACTCCAGTCTGTCCTGCCGCGAGAGCAACCGAGCCAGCAGCTACTTTGGGACGTGGATTGGCGCGACGTGGAACATCAATAGCAGGCGGGAGTGGCCCTAGATAGGCAAAACCTGGCGAAAAGCCCACCAAATAGACTGTATAAGTGGCACAACTGTGCAAGTCAATTACTGCCTGTGGAGTTAGCCCTTTCAGAGAAGCTATTTCTTCCAAATCAATTCCATATTTATCACCATAGACTACGGGGATACGATGCAAGCGGCTCTTTTCTGCCGCCAAACCTTTGTCATCTGCTGCCTGTAATTTGGCTATTTGGGATTGTACCCATTCTACTTGATCGGCAAAACTGGTCTTGCTAGGGTCATAAGGAATCAGGACACTATCATAGCCTGCCACAAATTCATTTTCCGGGGCAATTTGTTGGAGCCATTGCGCCAACCGTCGAGAGATTAGCAACCGTTCCTGACGAACAGTGGTATTGAGGGTAGAGTAATGTTCGGTCGGCAATCGCAAACGGGCCAAAAGCGCAGTATCGCCCATTGGTTTAAGCTCAAAATCAAAATTTAGTGGTCTGGTGGACACCATATGAGAACCTCTAAAAGATCAACTGACGGAACCCAGGTTACGCAGCATCCAACGATCAACCGACAGAGCGGCATCCAACGATCAATAGGGAGATAAGGTTATACCTTCTTGGGTCAATTGTTGCCGTAAAGTGCGGGCAATGGGCAAAGCGGCGGGGCCATCTCCATGAATACAGACAGTATCTGCTGCTAGTTTTAGGGTTGAGCCATCTACTGCCCGAATTTCACCCTGCTTGACTAGCCGCAAAACTTGCTCTAAAGCTTGGCGCGGTTCGGTAAAGAGGCTGCCCGGTTGTTTGCGATTGACTAACGTGCCATCGGCGTTGTAGGCCCGATCCGCAAAAGCCTCTCGCGCTACCCGCAATCCGGCCTTTTGTCCAGCCTCAATCATCAAGGGCGAGGTTGCCAGACAAACCATTGTTAAACCTTGACTGTAACGGGCAATGGCGTGAGCCAATGCCTTAGCCACTGGTGGCTCTATTGCCGCCGTATTGTAAAGCATCCCATGTGCTTTCACGTGTGTTAATTCCGTGCCGCAAGCATGGGCAAAAGCGGCTAACGCCCCAATTTGGTAGAGAACCAGTGCTTCGATTTCATCAGAGGACAACTCCATTTTGCGTCGCCCAAAGCCCTGCAAATCCGGGTAGGATGGATGGGCACCCAACGTAACACCTTTCGCTACCGCTAGTGCCACCGTTTGAGCCATTACCACCGGATCACCCGCATGAAAACCACAGGCAATATTAGCCGAAGTCACATAATTGAGCATTTCAGCATCGTCACCCAGTTTATAATTGCCAAAGCTCTCGCCCATATCACAGTTTAAATCTATTTTGCTCATTTACATTATAATTTATCTCGTAACTTAATAAGCGATTTTAGCTGTTAATTATTCAAGTCTAGCCTTAACATCCGCATAGCTTGGCTGGCTCGCCCAGCATAATTATCAAGAGCGTGGCGCAATTGCTCAAGGCGGTGGGGATAGATCAAGTGGGAGCGCAGGGTAATACTTTGTGCGCCTTTACCTTGAATGATAAAAAGGGAGCGGTGTTCCGTATCACTGGCAAGAGGTAGATACATATACATCGAAATTATAACTTCAATCCCCGGCATCGCCCTCCTCAGGTTCTCACCCTTTAACTCCTCTTCACGAATATTTTCAATTTCAGGCCAAGCAATCTCGACGTGACCACGACCGGGGCTATGGCTGGTAATACTCTGTGACGTTACAGCTACCACCTGACGATAACGCCATGAATTAAAGGCAAAAATCAGCAAAGTTAGAGTGAGCGCGACAGCACCTAGACCCGGAATCAGCCAAGCCAAACCGTCGCTGACCTTGATTAAGCAGGCTAGAGCGACTACTATCGAGGTTAGAGCAAAAAAGAGGCTCACCACCATACGAATTAAAATATTTTCTTTAAAGGTAAAGCTGTTAGGAAGTGGTTCCATCATTATCAGGCTACTCCTGCGTTTAATCGCACAATTTCCAGCACAATGTTGGCCGAACGATAAAGGTCGCGCAGGTCGAGCCATTCGCTGACCGTATGAATCGCTTGCATCCCTGTACCCAAGTTGGCACATTCGAGACCTTTACCGCTTATCACATTCGCATCACAACCACCGAGCATCATCCTAGTCTCCACCTTCAAATTAAGGTTTTGGACCGCCTTTATTACCAGCTGGACAATAGGTGCATCCTCTTGCAAATTTAGGCGGTCGAATTGGCGGACAATGTGCGATTCAACTCGCGCGTAGTGCTTTACTCCCTCTAACTCTACCACATATTTTGCGGCGGCTTCGCGAAAGCACTCATCCATGTGGCGGGTTTGGGCCTCTAGCTTAGCGTCATTTAGGCTACGGGCCTCTCCCTTCAGCACCACTTTGTTGGGTACAACATTAGTGGGGCCACCACCCACGATAAAGCCAATATTTGCCGTCGTCTCATTATCTATTTTACCGAGTTTCATTTTTGCGAGGGCTTCACCCGCCACTTGAATAGCATTAATACCCTTTTCAGGAGCCATTCCAGCGTGGGCGGCAAGACCATAAATAGTCCATTCCATATGGTCGGCAGCGGGAGCTTGGGTAAACAAAAAGCCTACATCGTCGCTATCCAGCACCAGCCCATATTTGGAGTGTAGACTTTTCACATCGAGATATTTAGAACCTAATAGTCCCACTTCTTCACAAATAGTAAAGACGGCCTCAATTTCTCCATGTGGCAAATTCTCTTCCTCTATCACCCGGCAGACTTCCACAATAATAGCACAACCGCTCTTATCGTCACCACCTAATATAGTCGTGCCATCGCTGCGAAGAATAGTACCCTCAAGGAGAGGCTTAACCTTTTCGCCCGGTGTAACCGTATCCATATGAGCCGCTAGAAAAATTGGTGGGGCGGAGGGATGGTTTGCCGGAAGATGGCAGATCACATTGCCACTATTGCCACCTACCGCCTCGCCTGCCCCATCAATCTCAACGTTAGCCCCTAGAGCTTCCATTGCGGCTTTTAATTTAAGGGCCACTTCCCGCTCTTGGCGGGAATGGCTATCAGTAGTTATTAAATCGAGCAGTAAATCATACAACCGCTCTTGGTTTATCATACCAAGTGACCAAGCCTTTCTATCGTTTAGCTCTAGCTTTCTACCTAGTCCTAGGGTACTCGCTTAATTAGTGATCTACTGGCAAGACCCAGATTTTATTGGCAGTTTTGACACCTAAAGTTATCTCGCGGCCTTCGTTATTGATAGCCGTTACCACATCATTAAAAGGTGAGGCTCCCTTGACATGGAATTTCACCCCCGGTACAAAATTGTACTGTTGCAAATATTTTAGTAAGCCGGGTTCGTGTTCGGCTTCCTCACCGATTCGAATTACTATTATGTCGCTACCCGCCGCGATCTCATTTAAAGGATGCGCCCTTGGGTCAATTTTGGCTCCACTACCAGGAATAGGGTTGCCATGTGGGCAGGTTTGGGGGTTGCCTAGAAAAGCGGTCAAGGCTTCTTCCAGTCTAGGAGAAATAGAATGTTCCAGACGGCAGGCCTCCTCGTGAGACTCTTCCCAATCTAGGCCCAGCACATCTACCAACAAGCGCTCCGTCAGGCGGTGGCGACGGGCCAGCGACAGGGCCACTTCTTTACCACGCTCGGTTAGCGTAATCTCTTTACTTTTTTCATCTACAATTACAAAACCATCTCCCCGCCCCTCGCCTTTGAGACGTTTTACCGTGTCAAAAACAGTCACCGGGGAGACACCCATACGTTGCGCTAGACGAGCGGCAATAGCGGGTTTGCCCTCGTCAACGGTCATGTTATAAATCGACTCCAAATATTCCTCCACCGTTGGAGTAACTTTGGGATCCTCACCTACGCTGTGTTCGTGCTGGTGATTAACCATACCTCACCTTCTTTCTTAGGCATACCTCAACTCTACTCTTATTTTACCAAACAACTATCTTTTAGCCAAATTTCGGGGCGGATTATTTGGACAATTCCTACAAAACCTCCTCCTCCGGGATGGGATAGGCAAAAAGGGCTGGTGCGCCGCCGGTATGCAGAAAGATTACCGTTTTTTCCTCCAACCACATAGGGCTACGTCAGGTGATCTTTCACCGAATCTATACTCATTCCAGACTATTTTAGTAGGGTATTGGTGTATAATAAGTTATACAAAGCTTAGACAAATATCGTGCGTTGAAGGTCGCTTTGAAACTGAATTAGAAAGAGTGCCAAAATGATTGATTTTATTAAGAATCTTAGGGACAAAAAAAAGTCTATAAAAGTGGAAGGAATAGGTAAGGAAGAAAACTGGGAATGGCAAGGTCATCGCATCACCTATTCGGTGCTGGGCAACGGATTGCCTTTGTTAGCGGTACATGGCTTTAACGCTTCCGCTGGAGCCTTTGAGTTGCGAAATAATCTGGAACCATTGGCAACCAAATATCGGGTGTATGCTCCTGACTTGCCGGGCTTTGGACGTTCCGAACGTAAGCCTATCAGCTATACGGCTGAATTATACATCCAATTCTTTATAGATTTTGCCCTTTACATAACCCAGCTTGAGCAGCAGGCTCCGGCTGTTTTTGCGAACAGCCTAGCAGCAGCCCATATTATCGGGGCAGTGGCACGTAGACCCGAAGCTTTTGGCCCCTTGCTACTGAGTTGCCCCACCGGATTGGAACGTCTGATGGATCCTCCCGGCAAAAAGGCACTACTGGTCAATCGGGTACTGAGAGGGCCAATCGGAGCGGTAGTTTTTCGGCTACTTACCAGCCGAAGCTCCACCCGTCTCTTTTTGGGCCGTGACGGTTACTATGATCCGAATTATGTAGACGAGGCGTTAGTAGAGCGTTATTACCAAAGTGCTAGGCAACCCAACGCTCGGTTTGCTCCAGTTGCCTTCATTACCTTTGGCCTTAACCATTCGGTGAAGGAGGAGTGGCCTAATATTAAGCAACCCGTCTTGCTGGTTTGGGGACGTGATGCAAATTTAACCCCACTAAGCAACGCCGCTGCTTTCCTAAAAGAGCGACCTGATACCCAATTACATATTATTGACCATGTACGCCTTTCTCTTTACGACGAGCGAGCCGAAGAATTTAATGCCCTAGCCCTAGACTGGTTTGGGCGTAATTACCAACAGAAGAATCGACCAACGTTGGTTAGTTCTGGCACTGGCGGATAAAAGTAATTCCCATAGGTAAGGCCAAACAAAGTGTTTGGCCTTATTCAATATAAAACCTGATCCACTCCACTAGAGTAAAATAGGGGTGTTCTTCAAGGGTCTTATCTCTCAATAATATTCAATACATAGTACCTCAACTACTTGACAGGCTAAGAAGGGTGATTTACACTAAGCAAAGATGAAGAGTATCGGGCCAATTGTTTGGCGCGTTTTCTAGTTTCGTTCTCTAATTTTTTAGTCGAAAGAATGGTTATAAACAATGCCGCCCATTTCCCACAATTATCTTAACAAGTTGCGCCGTGAAGTGGCTGCCTTTGATGAGTGGCTTGCCAATACGCAGCCTCAACCAGATGGCTCGGCGAGTGTGGCTGATCTACACATCGTCTTTACGCGGGCCAATGCGCTCTACTTAAAGGCTTTGGCTCTTTACCGCACTACTGACGACGATGAACCACGTGGCGATGATGCTGGTGAGGCAACTCTAAGTGGGAGCTAATTTGCGGTTCAGAATCAAAAAATAGCACAAAATTACTTTGTGCTAAAGGCCATTTTTAGAAGAATCTTAATTATTTCAAGGAAAATATCTCTACCAGTACTCAAGGTTGGATAGTTGAGGTTAAGAAGGCGTTGTAACCTCCCTGCTGCAGGTTATTGAAAATTTGTTGGCCCTCGTCCGCACTCTCCACAATTGTAAAAAGGGTAGGACCACTGCCGCTAACCCATACGTGGTCGGCTCCAGCCTCCACCATTGCTTGCCTAAAACCATCAATCTTGGCAAAACGTTCGTAAACCACCTTCTCAAAGCCATTAAAAAAGAGCGAGTTACTTGGTCGTTCACCTTGGTTAATGCTACGTACCAAAGTACGGGTAACTAATCCCGCCGTCATATCATTCCGATCTAACATCCGGTAAAGCTCTTTAGTCTTGGTGGGCGGTAATTCCAAGGGTGGGTAAAGTAGCACCAGCCACATCGGAGCGAGCGCGGGTAGAACCGTTAACCGCTCACCCCGACCTTCGGCTAGGGCTGTACCTCCCACTAAGAAAAAGGGTACGTCAGAACCGAGTTGAGCCGCTTCTTCCGCCAATTGCGCTTGGCTTAAATTCAAGTTCCAGA
Organism: Candidatus Chloroheliaceae bacterium; assembly: GCA_013390945.1. Taxonomy (GTDB): domain Bacteria; phylum Chloroflexota; class Chloroflexia; order Chloroheliales; family Chloroheliaceae; genus L227-5C. The sequence goes on along the minus strand of JACAUC010000209.1, from coordinate 709 downwards.
GCCGATTAAGGGCTACTAGCGCGGTAGCCGCATTGCTACTGCCCCCTCCTAGCCCGGCAGCTACGGGGATACGCTTCTCCAAGTAAATATTCGCGCCTTGTTTGACCGAATCAGGACAAAGTTCGTGCAGGCGCAACGCCGCTTTCCAAACTAAATTGCCTTCATCCACCAATTCTTCCAAGTTACAATCGAATTGTAAGTCGGGCGCGGGAGCAAAGGTTAAAATATCACAAAGCCCAATAGTCTGCATCACCGTTGCCAACTCGTGAAAGCCGTCAGGTCGCTTGTGCAGAATCTCTAAGCTTAGGTTGATTTTGGCATACGAGTTATAAATTTGCTTCTCTTCTGTCAATTCCATCTGTTCCATATCTTCAATTCCATCTTTTACCTTACAAAAACAGCGACTTAGGCAATCAAATTGAAATGAGTATTCAAGTAATTGCTCTGTAAAGGAACAAGACCTCTACTTTTCAAGTCAAGAGTGGGTTTAAGTCGGTACAAATCTATATTCTCTTGACGGCTATAGTTCCGCTCACACAAGCGAAGAGTTAGCCCCAACTTGGTCTTTAAACACGCCTCTAGCTTCTTGTGTTTGTCTTGGTCTTTAAACACACCTCTAGCTTCTTGTGTTTGTCTTGGTCTTTAAACACACCCCTAGCTTCTTGTGTTTGTCTTGGTCTTTAAACACACCTCTAGCTTCTTGTGTTTG
>JACAUC010000021.1 GCA_013390945.1 Candidatus Chloroheliaceae bacterium | reverse complement strand
TACCATCCTAAAGACCAGTCTGCGTGTAAAGCCGGTATGAACCTTGCCTTAGCAGCGAAAGCTTTGTTAAAGTAAGCTCCAATCTTGGAGACCCTTTTTGGAACCTTTGGGATAATCAAGGGTTAGTTATAAATTGTAATCCAAGTTACTTCCATGTATAGGGAAATCTGATACAATACATAAGTATCTTCAATGATGAAATGATGCTTGCTACTACCTCCCCAATACCCATCAGAAACTCAATGTAGAGTCAGACCTGCACGGTCAGCTTTCGCGCTCTTTGCTTTGCGAAGAATAGGAGACTACCGGGCGGTCTTTTCGGACTAGTTTCAACGGCGGGGTAGATGATCTATAATCTAATAATCAAGGAGTAGACGAGATGGCAGTCTTAGAAGTGAATAGCAGCAATACAAAAAATGAGGCAAGTGGTCTTACTACGGTCAAGCAGAATCGGGGTGGACTGGAAGGAGTGGTGGCGGCAACTACAGCACTGAGCAAGGTGGAAGGCGCGGCAGGCAGGCTGATTTATCGGGGTTATAGCGTTCGTGATTTAGCCCACACTACCACTTTTGAAGAGATTGCACATTTACTCTGGTTTGGACACTTGCCTAACCGGGCCGAACTCTCCGACCTGAAAGCCCGACTAGCGGCAGAACGTACACTACCCGAAGTAGCCTTGGCCGCCCTAAGAATCCTGCCGCCGGAAACCGCTCCGATGGATGCCTTACGCACAGCCATTTCCGCTTGGGGTGCTTGTGCGATACAAAATAAGCCCACGCTTGAGCAGGCTATTGCGTTGACCGCCCGTTTTCCTCTTATTTTGGCGGCCTTTTATCGGTTGCGTATTGGTCTAGATCCGCTGGATGCGCGACCTGAACTGGGAAATGCCGCCAATTATCTCTATTTGATGCACGGCAGAATGCCAGCAGAGGAGTTTGTTAGGGCGCTGGATTCTTATATGGTGATGTTGTCCGATCATGGTATGAATGCTTCCACTTTCACGGCACGGGTAGTGGCAAGTACCGAGTCGGATATGGCCTCCGCAATTGTGGCTGCCATTGGCGCACTCAAGGGTCCTTTGCATGGTGGCGCACCCTCAAAGGTACTCGATATGCTCCGCGCCATTGGCACAATAGAGCAATCAGAGGAGTGGTTGCGCGATACTATCACCGGAGGAGGGCGGTTGATGGGTTTTGGACACCGCATTTACAAGACTACCGATCCCCGCTCCGAAGAGTTGAAGGAATTGGCTCGCTTGGCGAACTCGCACGATCTAGCCTTGGCTAAGCACGTGGAGGAGCGGGCGTTAGCCCTGCTAGATGAGTTAAAACCCGGTCACGAGATCCATACCAATGTTGAATTTTATTCCTCGGTCGTGCTAGATGCGGTTGGATTGCCCGGTGATTTCTTTACGCCTACTTTCGCGGCTAGTCGGATAATAGGTTGGACGGCTCATGTGCTGGAGCAATCCGCTAACAATCGTTTGATTCGTCCTAATTCTGATTATATTGGCCCGCTTCAAGCTCACTTTGTGCCAATAGACGAACGCTCCAATTAGGCTATCAAACGCCGAACGCTGGAAAGAGGCCAACAATTTAAGTAAGCACCTATTCTTGGCGGCAGTCAATTACCTCCCCTTTAGTCATCCGCACTAAATCGGCAGGAGTAATGGGGAAGATGGCATTGGGTGTACCACCAGCAGCATAAATTTGATCGTACTGTAATAGATCACGGTCAATGAAGATGGGAAAGTGGCTAAGATGACCGACCGGTGGTACTCCGCCAATAGCATAGCCAGTTTTTTCACGTACAAAACTGGCGGTAGCTTTACCAAGTGGTTGACCAACGTGTTGTTGAACCTTAGCCGTATCAATCCGGTTTGCGCCACTGGCAATCACCATAATTGGCTCACCTCCCGCCTCGAATAGAATACTCTTACAAATCTGCGAGACCGTCGTACCAATAGCAGCGGCGGCCTCCGCCGACGTTTTGGTGCTTTCACTGAACTCTACTATCTGGCTTTCTATTCCTAGTTCATCCAGAATTTGTTGAACCCGCTCTGCCGCTGGTTTCATCCAAATTTATTACCTTTCTCTAATTCTTAGCTTTATTAAAACGTAAACATATTCATTACTATAATACCACCAAACCAGAATAGTGTAACGGCAAAACAGTTCGACGCTAACAAGTAGTTTGGTATCTACTCAATCTTTCGGGGCAACTGGGTAGAGCGGTCTCTACTAACCGAGACTTTTTAGACCAATCTACGGCTAAATTCTGGCGATGATTAGAGATTCCCCCATTTATTGAGTAGATACATGATTTGATATGTTATAATTTAAGAGTTCGTAAGGTTGTTCTTAATGAAAGTCTAGTATAATTTCCTTAACAGTGGATGGGTTGATTTTATCATAACCGGATAGCCAAAAAGCACTGTTTTAATACTTTATTAAGCTATGGGGATAGGTGAAGTAATGTCGGGCCGGATTATAATAGTAGAAGGTTTCGAGGAGCAGAACGCACTGCTTGAGGGGGTGTTGACCAGTTTGCAAGAACGGGGTCTGAAGGCTTATTTTGCTGACCCAACTTTCGGTATCACACCTCCCTCCGAGAGTATTCTGCCGCTAGATAGCAAAACTAGTAAGCGGTCGGCGGAAGAAGATATTATCATCCGTCTGCTCCAACAGAAGGCACTATTGGAAGACGAACTTCGCAAATATCGTATCCTCTATTCAGTGGCCTCGTTACTCAACCAATCCTTAGAGCTTGAAACCTTGCTCCAGACTTGCCTTGACCGTATGATGGAAGCACTGACGGTTGATAGCGGCGAGTTATTTTTATGGGGTCCACAAAGCGACTTCCGCCACTGGAATTTACGTAACCCTGATAGTCGTTTCCAAGAACTCATTTTGCCCCTTAAAGAGGATCCTACCATCTTAGAGCGAATAATGCACAAGGGCGAGGTAGTTGTAATAGACGACCTAGCAGAGGTCTCTTTTCTTAATAAAACACTTCTAGCTGAATTAGGCTTACATTCGTTCGCTATCGGGCCACTCCGCACTAAAAACCGGATTATGGGTGCAGTTATCTTGGCTCGCAAAGTGACCTACGGTTTTACTGAAGCTGACCAAGGCTTGATTCTATCGGTAGGTGGACAAATTGGGATGGCCCTAGAAGCGGGAGAGCTTTACAGCGAATTAAATAACACCGTCAACGAATTACGCCAAACTAACAGTAAATTGGAAGAAGCGACGCGCCACAAAAGTGAGTTTTTGGCTAATATGAGCCATGAATTGCGTACACCACTTAATGCTATAATCGGCTTTAGTGAAATCCTGCAAGATCAGATGTTTGGGCCACTCAACGAGAAACAAGTTCGCTACGTCTCCAATATTCTAACCAGTGGCAAAAGCTTGTTAGCCTTGGTTAATGATATACTAGATCTCTCAAAAGTCGAAGCAGGTAAAATGGAGCTTTCTATCGAAGAAATGGATCTGGTAGAAGCCATCAATGAGGTACTGGGCATTATTATGATAATGGCCCAAAAGAAACACATTGGGTTGAGCCTCCAATCCACCAGATTGACCTATCAGATCAAAGCCGACCGCACTAAATTTAAGCAAATTCTTTACAATCTGCTCTCCAATGCCGTAAAATTTACACCAGATGGTGGTATGGTAGACGTTCAAGCCCATAAAAGCGGGAATTTTATAGAAGTAAGCGTCATTGATAATGGTATTGGTATACATCCAGAAGACCACCAGCGCATTTTTGAAGAGTTCCGTATGCTAGATAATGTACTGACCAAAAAGCAGCAGGGTACAGGTCTAGGATTAGCCCTGAGCCGCCAACTTGCCCAGCTACACGGTGGCACTATTCGGGTGCAGAGTCTCTTTGGTCAAGGAAGTAAATTTACCGTAAGCTTGCCTTTTATAACCTCTTCGCAGCAAGGTTTACCGACGACGGAGTTGGAACCCCGCCGGAAAGCTTGGGGAAAGGAGACTGCGCTTTCTAAGAACCAAAAGCCGGGTGAAAAATGGGCCTTAGTAGTAGAGGATGATGATAAATCCGCCGAATTGCTTCAGCTTTACCTAGAGCAAAACGGCTACAGGGTAAGCCGAGCCATCACTGGTGAAGCCGCCCTAACTCTGGCTAAGGCACTTAAACCCTCGGTGATTAGTTTAGATATAATCCTGCCTATCAAAAGTGGTTGGGAAGTATTGCACGAATTAAAAACCGATCCCGATACCCGCGATATTCCGGTGATTGTGGTTTCTATGGCCGATAACCGTAAGGTCAGCGTTGAACTTGGGGCAGTGGCCTGTTTTGTTAAGCCGGTTCGCCGCGAAGAACTAGCTTCCAAGCTAAAAGAAGTACAACTAGACGAATTACGCCGTCGCCGCCACAACCATCTCAAGGAACACGTTCAACACGGTGAACCGCTCCACGCCCTAATAATTGATGATAGTCCGAACGACCGCGAGTTGATTACAACCGTTCTGAGCGGAGCAGGTCTAACTGTAGCCACTGCGCCTAATGGTCAACTTGGTTGGGAGATGGCCCAACGTAACCCACCTGATCTAGTGGTCTTAGATCTGATGATGCCTGAATTAGACGGTTTTGAAATATTGACCCGCTTGCGCCAAAATGCCGCAACTTTCGATATTCCGGTTCTTATTTGCACCGCTAAAGAACTTGACTCTCAGGAACACAAGCGTCTCGATCATGAGGCCGAGGCGGTTTTACAAAAAGGCGACTTTTCACGTCAAACTTTGCTTGAAACGGTGAACCGTTTGACTTTGCAAAATGAATAGGAGATATTTCTAAGTATGGCCGGTGAACGAATATTAATCATTGAAGATAATCCGCTTAATATGGAATTGGCCCAAGACTTGCTGGAAGCTTGGGGTTACAAAGTACACGGGGCTAGTACAGCCCAAGAAGGTATTGAGATAGCTAGGCTTGAAAAGCCTGATCTAGTCTTGATGGATATACAATTACCCGGTATGGATGGTCTCACTGCTACCCGACTTCTTCGTAAAGACTCCAGCCTAGCCGGGCTTAAAATTATCGCCCTTACTGCCCACGCGATGAAGGGCGACGATCAGAAAGTATTAGAAGCGGGCTGCAATGGCTATATCTCAAAACCCATTGACACCCGCCAGTTTTCTAGGCAAATTGCCGCATTTTTGGATAGTAAATAGTTTATAGTTTATATCAGATAGCAAATAACCCTGAACTATAAACTACCGGGACAATAAAATTTGGGTCATATATGGCCCTGCTGAGTTTTTAAGGGAGTACCTGTACATGAATCTTTCTGGCAACAACGCGATTACTTCTGCCAGCGTATCTACCACCCGCAGTCAAGGGTTTGGTAGCGATGGGAAACGCAAGCAGCCTCGTATACTAGTCGTAGATGATATAGTACCTAACGTCGAGTTGTTAGAGGCATTACTTAGTGTGCAAGGTTACGATGTTTCGATGGCCTATGATGGCTATGAAGCACTTGAAAAAGCCCTTACGGATGATCCTGATTTGATCTTACTCGATGTGATGATGCCCGGCATGAATGGGTACGAGGTCTGCGAGCAACTCAAGCGCCAAGATTGGACGCGCTCTATTCCGATAGTGTTGCTGACCGCACTAGATCAGATGGAGGATAAGGTTCGGGGGTTGGATGCAGGAGCCGACGATTTTCTGACCAAGCCCTTTAACAAAATTGAATTGCTCTCAAGGGTACGCTCCTTATTACGTATTCGTAGCTACTACAATGAGATAGAACAGAATCGTCGCCTACTCTACCGCTTGCTCAATCGCTATATGAGCGAAGAGATTGTGACCGCTATCCTAGCCGATCCCGATAATAGTCTGAAGTTGGGTGGTGAGAAAAAAGAAGTCGCGGTTCTCTTTGCCGATATTCGCGGCTTTACCAGTTTTGCCGAAAAGACCACCGCCGAAGAGGTGGTGGAGGTACTCAATGAGTGTTTCAACGAGACCACTGAGGCGGTCTTTGACAATTATGGCACTTTCGACAAATATGTCGGTGATTGTATTCTAGCGTTCTATGGCGCACCTATCTCCGATGGCAATGACCTGCAACGCGCCCTCCGCACTGCCCTAGATATGCAGCGCCGCTTTGCACTACTTCTGGAACGTTGGACTGACCCCGCTAGGCGGGCATTAGGTTTGGGGATTGGGGTACATATTGGAGAGGTAGTAGTTGGCAACATTGGCTCACAACGCCTGATGGATTACACCATTATTGGTGATAATGTCAATACCGCCCAACGCCTTGAACAGGTGGCCCAACGCGGTCAAGTTATCATCAGCGAGACCGCTTACGAACGGGCTAAAAGTTACATTAATGCCAAGCCGATGCCTCCTATTTATCTCAAAGGCAAAAGCGAGCCTGTCACAACGTATCTTGTAGAAAGTTTTATCGGGGTGGCGGTAGGCTAATTTGAAATTTAAAAAGTATTATCTCAATATTTCGGGGTAGGGGCGTATTGCATACGCCCAATCTGAGGCTAATTTGAAATTTAAAAAGTATTATCTCAATATTTCGGGGTAGGGGCGTATTGCATACGCCCAATCTGAGGCGGGTCTACGGTGGGTTTATTCAATAAACCCTTACTTATTAAGAAGATACTTTAAAAAGGTGGTGAGCTTATAAAAAAGCTCACCACCTTTAATTTTATCTATCTAGGGCTAAAATTAGGCGGAACCAGCCGCTGGGCGGAAAGGAGTTTGGTCACGTAGACGGGCGGCGGCTTCGCTCTCCCGGTCGCCTAACTCTGGTCTGCTATCCGACATTTGAGGTCGGAAGAAGGGTTTAGGTTGAGGCCGGGGAAGTGAGAACATCTCTTCAAACTCATCACCTTCAAGGGTCTCTTTCTGGATCAAGAGTTCGGAGATTTCGACTAGCTTGTCGCGATTCTCGGAGAGGATGCGTTTGGCTTTGCTATAGCCTGCATCAATGAGTGACCGCACTTCCTTGTCAATCTCATAGGCTACTTCGTCCGAGTAGTTGCGTTGCTCACTGATTTCGCGTCCCAAGAAGACCAACTCATCCTTTTGTCCAAAAGCCATTGGGCCAAGTTTTTTGCTCATACCATATTGGGTAACCATTCGGCGAGCCATATCGGTAGCCTTCTCAATATCATTGCTGGCCCCACTCGAAATTTCGCCAAAGACCACCTCTTCGGCGGCACGTCCACCTAAGCCCCACGAGATTTGATCTTCAAACTGAGACTTAGTACCCAAGAAACGATCTTCGCTGGGCAGGATACGGGTGTAGCCTCCGGCCATACCACGCGGAATAATCGAAATCTTGTGAACCGGGTCTACGTTGGGCAGCATACGTGCTACAAGGGCGTGACCCACTTCGTGATAAGCGGTTATGCGCTTCTCGGTCTCGGTAATGATCCGGCTCTTGCGTTCTGGCCCAGCAATTACGCGGTCAATTGCCTCTTCCAGTTCGTGCATCGAAATGGTCTTGCGATTACGTCGAGCCGCTAAAATAGCCGCCTCGTTAATCAGGTTTTCCAAATCGGCTCCGCTGAAGCCGGGGGTCTGTTTTGCCAAAGTTTCGAGTGAAACCTCTCTTTCCAAAGGCTTGCCTTTGGCATGAACATCAAGGATTGCCATCCGGCCTTTGATGTCCGGGCGGTCTAGGACTACTTGGCGGTCAAAGCGGCCTGGTCGCAAGAGTGCCGGATCGAGTACATCGGGACGGTTGGTGGCGGCGATGACAATCACGTTAGTGTTGCTATCAAAGCCATCCATTTCGACGAGAATCTGGTTTAACGTTTGCTCGCGCTCATCGTGGCTACCACCCAGACCGGCACCCCGCTGGCGACCGACGGCATCAATTTCATCTATAAAGATGATACAAGGCGAATTGCGTTTGGCCTGATCGAACAAGTCACGCACCCGGCTCGCCCCTACACCGACAAACATTTCTACAAATTCAGAACCGCTAATACTGAAAAAGGGTACACCAGCTTCACCAGCTACGGCCTTGGAGAGTAAGGTTTTACCTGTACCTGGAGGCCCCACTAGTAGCACACCTTTTGGAATACGCGCACCCAAGGCGGCAAACTTATCTGGGTACTTCAAGAACTCTACTACCTCGGCTAGTTCTTGTTTCGATTCTTCTACCCCCGCTACGTCGTTAAAGGTGACACTTGGCTTGTTGCCCATAAACATCCGGGCGCGGCTCTTACCAAAACTGAGAGCTTGATTATTTGAACCTTGCGCTTGGCGCATCATAAAGACCAAGACACCGATAAAGAGCAAGGTTGGCAGGATGAAGGTGAGGGTATTAAGCCAGCCACCCCATTGCGAAGACTCGTTAACCTTGAGACTTACCGTGCTTTTGCTAAAATCATAGCCAGCGTTCTTTAGTTGAGTGGTAAAGTCCGTGCCTGTTTCACGTCGAGAAATTTTCTCGCCAGAGGCATCGGCATATGTAACTCTTACAGCGTCGCTGTCGTTAGTTATGGCAATTTCTTTAATTTTGGAGTTTGGGTCGGCAGCATCGCGTAATACTTTGCTGATTGAAATGGTACTAGCACTATCCCCTCCCCGGTTCCCCAAAATGGTGAAGAAGAGTGCCAAAACCGCCACCATTATAATCAGGTAGACGAAGCTGTTCCTTAACCATTTATTATCAGGCATAAAATAACCTCCAGACCACTTCCTATCATATTTATTTAGCATCCACCAGACTAGAGCATTATGCGGATTTAGCAGAGCGATCTGATAGCGGGAAGTGTCCTCAAAAATATAAAAGTCGCTAGTCAAGCCAATCTGACCGCTTTAGATTTTAAAGTATAACAGTTTTTAAGCCAAAAAGCGAACCATATTAGCGACCAAGGACTAATTCAAACACAAATTTAACACACCTATGATCTGTAATCTGACTGACCTGCACCGTCTAACAACGGTGGCGTTAAGATTACAGATTATACGTGTGTTCTGTGAAAAAAGTTTCAAATATTAAAAGTAAAGCTTTAGTTTACACCCAACCCGATAGCGGTCACGAGCATACCATAAACGTAGAGGGTTACGCCGGTGGTGTTGTACCAGATGGCTTTACCTCTAGGATCGGCTAAAAACTTCTTCTGGAAAGGCAATTGGGTGATGAGTAAAAGGGCGACTATTCCAGCATTAAGGAATTTACCAGAAAGGACGAGTACGATCACCATCGCAATTTGGGAGAGGTTCATAATAACGAGGGCAATTAGGGCGGCAGTTTTGGGGCCGTAAAGCACTGGGATAGTATTAATTTTCATTATAACATCGCCCGCGATGCTTTTGAAATCGTTGACGGTCATAATTCCATGCGCCCCAAAACTGTAGATCAGGGCCGCCGCTAAGCTCAGTCCAGTGATGGCCGACCACGAGGCTTGATGATTGGGTCCATAGGTGGCACTCCCCGCTAACCAAGGTAGACCCTCATACGAAATGGCTACCAAAGCATTACCAATCCAGCCATTACGTTTAGCCCGTATGGGATGTATGCTGTAGGAGAGTGCCAGTACAAACCCTAGCAGGGTCAGAACGGCCACTGGTACACCTAGGTATGCAGGAATTACGACACCCAAAACCGAGAGAACTAGCACCGTCCAAATAACTTGGTTTTTAGTAACCTTGCCAGAGGGAATCAGGCGTTGTGGCTCGTTAATGGCATCCACTTCACGATCAAACCAGTCATTGAGTACCTGTGAAAGTCCGCACAATATTGGCCCGGAGAGCATAATACCAATGGTGAGCTTAAAGAGGTTACCCCAATCGCCCCAGTCCATACCCACTGCCACTGCCCCACATAGGAAAGCCCACATTGGTGCAAACCAAGTAATCGGCTTCATTAAGCGGATACTATAACTGAGGGTTAGTTTGAGACTAGGTACTTCTACTTTGGAACCTTGTACCTCGCTAGTCTTTAGAACCGCTTTATTATTAGAGGACATTCCCAATTTTCTCCTGACTCCTAAATTAAGGCTTTTGGTGTGGATTGCTTAGTCTTTAGTTTAGCGAAAAACCCCTACTTTTGGCAGTAGTCTACACTACCCCGTTAGTTTTTACTGATCTTATACCTAACCTCTACAAACCCATAATTTAACTTGTAAATATTAACCTAACATGACTTGTTTTTTCGTTAGAATATGGTTATAATAGGGTACATCAAGTGTGGATTTCGCCACTAGGCTCATTTTGGGATAAGCCACAAGGGGGTATGCGGTTACATGTTGAAAATGCAATATCCTTATTAAGTTAACCAAACGTTGTTAAACTAATCGAATACTTTTGGCTAAGTCTATTTTGCTAAGTCCATATACCTCAAGTGCTATTCAGTTTACTGGAACTTGTGAAGTTTGAATTTAATTAAATATTGTGTGTGGAAGCTTAAATCTGAAATAGGGGATACGCTATGTCCGAGGAACTGGCTAAGGCCTTGACGGAAGCCAAAACTGCTTTTCGTAAGAAGTGGGGCGAAATGATCGAGCAGCGTGGTTTTAGTTTTGAGGTTGCCAAATTTGATCCTGAGGTGCGTCGTCGCCACATGGCTATGTGGGATCTTCTGCTTAAAGCGCTCAAAACTGGACGCTATGAAGACTATCTAATGGCCCTTGACCGCGAAGGCCGTGTGCAAGCACGTGCCTCTAGTCGTATTGAATCGGTAGTAGGTCAAACCTCTGAGATGATGAATCTGGTCTGGGAGGTAATTAGTTCTACCGCTACCATTGAGGTTAATCCCTCCTTGCTAAAGCCGTTAACTGAAAAACTTAACGCACTGCGCTCACGCGCCGAAACCGCTATCCTAACTGGATACATGGACGAAAGTCGTCAAATTCAGGAAGAACTTGCTGCCGAAAGTGCCGAAGCCCGCAGGCAACGCCTAGAACGTACCAGTTTGCAAGACTTGATTAAGAGTGTCCATGCCTTCAAGCTAACTCGTTACCGCGAAGGCCAAAAAATCTTTCAACCCGGCGATAACCGCTCAGTTCTCTACTTTGTCATGATGGGTCGCATTCGTCTCTACGAGATCTTACCGGACGGTCGAGCGATAACTCTTTCTATTTTGGGGGTTAACGATGTTTTCGCCCAATCTAATAACCAAAATAGTTATTTCCATGATATTTACGCCGAAACTATGAAGGATTCGATTATTGCTTGTATTCAAGAAAGTTCGCTGGAAACTTTGATGGAGCAATCTCCTTTGCTGGCATCCCGAATTATCTATAGCTTTTCGCAACAACTTTCTCAAAGTCAAATTTTAATTGAAGGTTTGTTGGGCCGAGATGTTTCGTTAAGGCTGGTTAATATTTTACTCAAACTTGCTACCGAATTTGGTATAGTACAATCCGATGGTACTGTTTCCATTGACCTAGGACTCACCCACCAAGAATTAGCCGATATGATCGGTTCCAATCGTGTTACTGTTACTCGCAAGCTGATTGAGCTTCAGAAGAAGAAACTGATTAGTGTCCAGAACCGGACTATTCAACTTGTAGATAGGCGGGCCTTACAAGAACTAGTGGCCTAAGTTACTGGAGCTGGAAAAGATTAAATTAGTACGGCCCTTAATTCAAGGGCCGTTTCGTTTAGTTTTCTAAGATTGTGGCCTTAAATAATATGGACAAACTTTATCTTCGTCTAACTCTTATTGTTTTTAGCATAGTGGCTACTCTTTTATGTTCGACGGTTATAACAAGTCGGTTCAGCGGGTGGTTAGTGGCTCCCGTTTCATCCGAAGTCACGCTGTGGGCCACCGCTGCTACACCCACTCCTGACCCCACCACAAAGCTTAATCCTTGTCAGCTTAATCCTACTAATCAGCTTCCAATTGGTTCGGACGATTCCGGCTCACAGGTTGCAGTTTTGGATAAACTCAACACCGCTCTTCAAAAGTTAATCGCTAATTATCAAAACCAAGGCTTACAGTCTGTGGGCTTGGTGGTCAAAGACCAGACTTCACAGCAAACTATCCAAGTTAATGCCGATCAAGTTTTTGTTTCGGGTAGCCTTTACAAACTCTTTGTGTTGTGGAAACTCCAAGTTGAGATTAGCACCGGTCATCTCAGTGATAATACCGAAATTCCGGTTATTGGGTATGACGAAGGAAATATTGAACTTAATTTAGCTCCTAGTGGGCTTTCGGATGTGGCGATAACTCCACCTAAATTAAAGCCGCTTCAAGCGGTGGGAACGATAACGATAGATGAGGCTCGTCGCCAGATGATTACCTACAGTGACAATACGGCGGCTTGGTCTCTGGCGCAAGTCCTAGATTGGAATCGAATTGATGAGCTACTAGTGTCCCATAATTTTAGCGTAAGCCGCACCGCTCGCCTTGACCCGATCACTAACGCCAATGAGATCACCCGCCTTTTTGAGGGGCTTTATAATCATAATTTAGACCCCAATTTGAGTAATAAAGACTACGAATTGATGTTAAGTCTACTCAAGGCCCAACAAATCAATATCTATATCTCGCCGGGACTTCCTTCCGGCATGGTCTTTGCCCATAAAACGGGTAGTTGGGATAATTTTAACCACGATGCCGGGATTATCTATACCCCCGATGGCCGGGCTATTTTCCTTACGATCCTAACCGAGGGCAGTGGCGATGCCGCCGTCGGCTTGATGCAGGAAGTGGCCCGGCAGACTTGGCAGACGATGGGTCAAGCTCCTCTTCCACGTTACTTCCCCAAAACTGGCAAAACGGTCAGCGGTAAATTTCTGGAATATTGGATGGCAAAAGGTGGTCTTGAAAGCTATGGCTATCCCTTAACCGAAGCTCGCTCTGAGATTGACCCGCTTAGTGGTAAAGCCCGCTTAGTCCAGTGGTTTGAACGGGCCAGGTTTGAACTTTCTCCTGAAAATGTGGGAACACCCCACGAGGTAGAGTTGGGTTTGTTAGGTCTGGAGCTTTGTTCCAAAGTGAGGTACAGCCACCCCTACTTTTTGCCTGCGCCGCCTCTAACCGATAGCTCTACTCCTGAAAGGCACCAATTCTTTACCGCTACAGGACACAACTTGAGTTCCCATTTCTTAGACTTCTGGGAGCAACGGGGTGGGCTAAGTCGCTTTGGTTATCCTATCTCGGAGGAACACGATGAACTTGACCCTGATAGTGGTCAGGTCTACCGGGTACAGTGGTTCGAACGGGCCAGATTTGAGCTTCACCCTGAAAATGCGGACACCCCTTACGAGGTGCTTTTAGGCTTGTTGGGTAGACAAGCTTTAGCTTTTACCCTAAACCCTTGAGTTGAGGTATCCTCAATAGGTAGGGGTTTATTGCATAAACCCGCCGTAAATTGGCTCATTTCGGGCGGTGGCTCAAGCTAGAACCTCATATAGTTGGGTAAGAATATATTGGCACTCTTCTTGACTCAGATGGGCAAAGAGCGGTAAGCGCAAAAGTGAATCGCTGACATAATCGGTAACAGGTAGCGAGGTTACTTTACCCTCAAAATACCTTACCATAAAAGGTGAGGAGTGCAGCGGTACATAGTGGAAGGTACAACTTATTCCGCGCCGCTTCATCTGAGTTAATACCTCATCCCGTCGCCCATTATTAATCAGCAGAGCAAAGATGTGGCCGTTGTTGGTAGCTTTGGGGTGGAAGTAGGGTCGCTTTACCAATCCGGCCTGTTCTAAACCGGCGGTTCCCTCGTAGTAAGTCTTCCAAATTGCTAGGCGCTTACTATTTAGCTCCTCCATGCGCTCCAACTGTACTTTTAGAAGAGCCGCCAGCATATCAGTCAGCACGAAACTACTACCAACATCTACCCAAGTATATTTGTCCACTTCACCACGCAAGAAGGCGGCCCGGTTCGTACCCTTTTCGCGAATGATTTCAGCTTTGCGAGCCAAGGGGGTATTATTAGTAAGGAGTGCGCCACCTTCACCACAGGTAATGTTTTTACTGGCATGAAAACTATAACAACCCATATCGCCGAGGCTACCTAGAGCGATACCGTTCCAAGATGTTCCAACACCTTGAGCCGCATCTTCTACTACCAAAAGATTATGCTGTCGGGCAATTGTGTTGATGGCATCCATATTACAGCCTTGCCCGGCATAATGGACTGGTAGAATACAACGAGTTTTAGGGGTAATAGCGGCTTCTAGCAAGTTTGGATCAAGGTTGAAAGTATCGGGATCAATATCTACAAAAACTGGCCTAGCCCCTTGCCGGATAATCACATTAGCGGTGGAGGTAAAGGTGAAGCTCGGCAAAATAACCTCGTCACCGACTTCTAATTCTAAGGTCATCATAGCTAATTCCAGCGCGTGAGTACAACTGGTGGTAAGTAGGACGTGCTTAACCTTAAACATCTCACTCAGCAACTTCTCAACTTCATGGCAAAATTTGCCATCTCCGGTGAGTGATTTTAGCTCTAGGGCTTGGCGTATAGCGGCGTATTCGGCCTCACCAACAGTCGGCTCTGAAAATGGGATGATTCGGGGTAAGGGATATTCTAACACCGCTATTCCACCTTTCTTTATCACAAATGTAGATTTCGTTTAAATCGGCGCTGAAACACCTCTTTCAAGGCTTCTTGAAAAGCCGCCCATACAAAAATGGTGCGCTTACCGTCAACAACGGTAAATTTACCTGCCGCTGAAAGCGTGTGCAAACCATCGGGATAAAAACTGTTGGGATCAGGTTTAAGGTGAATAGCTAACTCTTCTTTAAATTCATCAGGAGTAAGGCATACTACCCGATTAATCGTAATAGCCCCGCCATAAGTATGCGAACAATCCTGGGAGGGACGATATAATTGCCCTTCGCTTACAAAAGGGGTACCTCCTGGCCGACTAGCCCGTACATCCGCTTTAATCGGATTAGCGGCATGGGGTTGCCAAGGCCCCATTAAATCAGAAGCATACCAAGCAAATAAACGTACATTCTGGGAAATACTACCATCTTGCTTGGTACACAATAGCCACCAACGTCCTTCGTACTCAAAAACTGTCGTATCTACCGCCGCAAAATCTTTTACAAGAGTAGCCACTTTTACCCACTTCTCAGGGAAAGGGCTGGCTTTATAAAGTCCTACCTCGTGTGCTTGGTAGGTTTCTGGCACACAGTAAATTTCACCCTTATACTTTATGGGGTAAGGATAAGAGAGGTGTATTGGTAACTCCAATACTGTTTTAGGCTTAGAGAAAGAGCCATCGGCCTGATTTTCGAGTGCCGAAATCCAGCCTTTTCGAGTACGGTAATCGTAGGCTTCTAGGAGTAAAGTAGGCTTCTCACCCTCATAAACTATAAAAGGATCTGCTACAAAGCAATTTCGCTTAGGCTTAGCCAGCCATTGTATTTCTGGTTGAAATTGGGGTAAGAGAAATTTCTCTATAGGCGCGTTAACGATTCCTACATTCCACTGCTCTTGGCGAAAAAATTTGGTGAATAAGTTATCAAGACGATTACGAGCTATCCTAAGTTGGAAAAAGAGCATTTGCCCGTTATTTGGTCTGCGATAGTGCGGTGTAAGTGGTTGAAGTGGAGAACCCTCCAAATATGCGGCTTGCTTGAGTGCAATATCGCGGCAAACATAGGTAGGCCAAGCAGTACTCTCTAAGTAAACTAAATCTAAGTTGCTAACATGGGGGAATTTAACCGTAGCGAAAGTTCCTTTTTGTAGTACAATTCGGCCACCCTTTGGAGTAAGACGCTGTAAAGCTACCTCGGTGACCTCCTCACCACGATAAATTTCCCAGAAACCTACCAAACCAGCCTGCTCTTTTCCTAGATCGTAATGGCAGAACGACCAGACCCCATAGCGGGGTAGGGTTAAAATCTCGCCATCAAGTTCACCAAAACCAAATTGTAAAATAATATCTAAGTTATAGTGACGAATGGTGGTAAGGTCAGCTGGTTTGAAATAGTCAAATTTCTGCTGATGAAGCACTTGGCAGCTTAGCTTTGGAACATTTGAAAATGTAGTACTCATATCCGTAGGCCACAACGCCCTAGAACGTTTATTTACCTGCCGCTCATTATAAACTGTCCAGAGTTTATCTCCAAAAGGGAGGAATTGTTTTAGCGACCGCTCTTGCCCAGAAGAAGGTGTAGGTTTATCTTCTATAATAAGTAAACTAACTTCTACTTTCACCTTTGCCATCGCGAGAAGTTGCTGTAAACAGTCTGCTTGCCATTGTGGAAAGGTTGTGCCATTGCACATTACTCCTAAGCGGAGTACAGGTGTTTCTTCAACCGACATAATATCTCCTATGCTCAATTAAAAATATGATGTATCATCTCAATAGGTAGGGGTTTATTGAATAAACCCGCCTCAGTTGGGCGTATGCAATACACCCCTACCGCGATTTTTGGAGAAGATACAATGTGGTTAAGGTTCAAATCAGGAGGGAGTCGTATAAATTCATTATATCGCTTGTCATGCGTTGAATAGTGAATTTAAGACGTACCTGTTTTAGTGCCGCCTGTGCCAACCCTGCTGCCAATACTGGATCGTGTAATAATTTCAGAATCCCTTCGGCAAACGCTTGGCTATCCTGTGCAGGTACAATTAACCCGCTCTCTCCATCTCTTAGAATTTCTTTGAAGCTAGGAATAGCGGTTACCACCGAGGGTTTACCCATTGCCATAAATTCTAATAATGAGAGACCTAGAGCCTCATTTAACGAGGACATAAGTGTAATGTCCATCGCTTCGATATAGGGGATGGGATTAGACTGGAACCCTACAAGGTGAAAATATTGCTCCAAGCCCAATTGTGCAATTTGCTCTTTCAACTGGGTTTCCAGCGGCCCATTGCCTACTAACACAAAATTAACTGGCCCGTATTCTTTTAGAACCCGTTCCGCAGCACGGATGATATAGGTATGACCCTTCTCCTCCGAAAGGCGACCCACCGTACCCGCTACTGGCAAGGCCGGATCCAAACCAAGGCGGCGTTTAGCTTCGCTCACGTCGTGAATCGGGTTAAACCGTTCTATTTCAATCCCACCATAAGAACAATATACTTTCTGGGGGTTGCGACCTAACAAGTTGAGTTGTTCTTGTCGGTTCGACTCTGAAACAGTCACCACGTAATTTGTCAACCAATCAAACGGTTTAATGACATATTTAGAATAGGGTTTGATACTAACAGAAGGAGTTACATGTTCGGTTCGAATTACCGCCTGAATTCCAGCTAACCGCGCACTAAGGGTAGCCTTGCGGGCTCCCTCTGGGCGACGAGTATGAATATGCACAATATCCACCTCGTTAGCCTTTAGTAAGTTACGGACATTTCTGACATCTTTGAGGTAACTCAGGATGCGGTTATTACCTGGGTCAACTGGCCTTAGCAAGGGTAAACCTAGTGCCTGCACTTCTTCGATGAATCGTGTTGGGCTGGAGCGATATTCATCCGTATAACCAGGTACTACCACCAACGGTGTATATCGAGCCGGATCGAGGTAACGTGCCAACATCAAGATATGCGCTTCCAAGCCACCATAAGCCGTACAATCATGAATCAGTGCTACGCGCTTTGGATTTTTTCCAGAATTGGATTTAAGAATCTTGTTAGGGCTATTCATCGCTACTCCACTGAAATTGAGATATTGAAAAAATTGAATCAGGCTATTTACCTGTAGCTTTTTATCAGTTTACAAACTTGCTCAACCTGTTCCAGTAATAATTCTGGAAACATTGGTAGGCTCAGGATGCGGTCGGAGGTCTCTTCGGTTTTGGGCAAATCACCTTTAGCAAGTCCTAACCAGCGATAGGCTTTTTGTAAATGGGCCGGAATGGGGTAGTGAATACCCGTGCCAACTCCCTTTTCCTTGAGGAATTGTTGTAGCCCATCCCGTTCGTCGCGGCTACCTAAGTTGATAACGTAAAGGTGATAGATGTGACGACCATACTCCCGCTCGACTGGAATTTGTACCCAACTATCGGCTAACAACTGATTGTAGAGTGCTGCTCGCTCGCGTCGGGCTTCGTTCCAACCTGCTAGATAAGTCAGCTTTACCCGCAAGATAGCGGCTTGGATTTCATCTAAGCGACTATTAACCCCCATCAGGTTATGATGATAGCGTTCGCTTTGACCACCATTGCGGAGTTGAACCAACTTATCGGCAATTTTTGGGTCATTGGTAACCACCGCACCGCCATCCCCAAAAGCCCCCAAATTCTTGGAGGGGTAAAAGCTATAAGTACCAATCTGCCCAAAAGTCCCGGTCGCTTGGCCCTTATAAAGCGTACCATGCGCCTGACAGCTATCTTCTACGACTACCACTCCTTTGACCCTAGCCAGTTCCAAAATAGGATCAAGGTCGGCGGCCTGCCCATAGAGATGAACCGGGACAATAGCTTTAGTCTGTGGTGTAATTTTAGCTTCAATCAGTTCGGGATCAATTAGGCCCGTTTTGGGGTCAATATCTACCAAGACTGGTTTTGCTCCGGCTTGGCTAATTGCCAATAAAGTGAAAAGAGCAGTGTGCGGGGTAGTAATAACTTCGTCACCTACGCCAACTCCACAGGCTCTCAAACCTAACTGAATGGCATCCGTACCATTACCTACCCCAAAAGCGAATTTTGCTCCTAAGAAATGGGCAAACTCTTGCTCAAAAGCAGTTCCTTCTTGACCTAAGACAAACCAACTGCGCTCTAAAACTCGCGCGATGGCGGTATCAAACTCGGCCTTATGGTTATAGTACTGCTCTTTGGTATCACTGATTGGAACGTTCAGTAACCCGGTGGTCATAGGATGCACCTTTTACCAGTAATGTTCTTTGAATTGTTCGTAGAAAGCAATGGTGGCTTTCAATCCTTCCGTTAGGCTAGTTTTAGGTTGCCAGCCCAGCATCCGCCGAATTTTTCCATAATTGCCGTAATAGTCACTGATGGCAATAGCCTTTTTTTCTGGCGGCCAAGCTACTAATTTATAGCTACCCTTGCCAGTTAGCTCAATCATTAACTCTACCTGCTCTGTCAAAGTAAGCGGTTCCCCACCTAGGTTGAAAAAATGGCCGTTGGCCTCCTCAATCGCTGCCACCCGCAAAAAGGCATCTATTACATCATCCACATAATTTAGATCACGTAATAATTTACCATCGCCAAAAATCTGAACTTCTTGGTCATCCATTACCTGACGCAGAAACCAACCTTGGCTGGTCAAGCGACTGTCGCGCATCCATTGGCGTGGCCCATAGCAATTAGTTAGGCGTAAGGAGGCGGTACGCATTTCGTAGGCACTATGATAGAGCAGATGATAGCGTTCTCCGGCGGCTTTATTAATTCCATTGACATCGGTCGGTCGTACCAGATGGTTTTCATCTACTGGTAAATAGTCAGGATTGCCATAGATTTGCCGAGTGCCTGCATAAACGACTTTTACGCTGGGGTTGACTTTGCGACAGGCTTCTAGGATCGAGAGTTGACTGCGGCAATTAATTTCTAAGTCGGTAAAGGGATCGAGCATACTATCTAGGTGGCTGATTTGACCAGCTAAGTTAAAAATATAGTCCTTTTCGCGAACTAGATAATTTATGCCATTCTGATCACGTACATCCGCGATATTTAGCCTTACCTTGTCTCTAACATCTTGGATATTAAAGAGATTGCCGCCGTAGGTTGGGATTAAAGAGTCTATAATGGTTACATCGGCCTCTAATTCCACCAATTTTTTAGCCAGATTGGAACCTAAGAAGCCTACTCCCCCGGTAATTAAGATACGGCGGTTCTTAAAGGCTTCCAGATAGTTTTCCGTATTATAATCCATCATCTTGCAGGCTCCGCTCTAGGTTATAGGTTTAGAGGCTCGCTTTTAGGTTTGCTGACGTTGGTTTATTCAATTCTTCGTTAAAGCCTTGCCAGTATAACATATTAGCAATAGAACTGAGTGCCTGATACCCCCGTCGCTCTTGACCAAAAAAACTAGCGATTTGGGCCACTTGTAATAAAATAAAGGAGAGTAGTTGTTGGGTAGTTTTATGGTTTAACGTGCGGGTAGCGAGGAAGCGGGTGATCCAATGTCGCCCCCTAAACTCGGTTTCGCAGAGGTCTATCCATTCTTCCAAACCTTTCTCCCGTTCCATTTTCACATCATAATGTCCATAGAGATAATGGGACGTTTTCCAAGAGGAATAAGAACGGTGGGCATAATGATAACCGATGGCCTTTGGATTGAAATAGAAATTTACGCCCAAGTTAGACATTCGATAGGCTAGTTCTACATCTTCGTAACGCTTGAAATTTTCGTCAAACATACCAGCCTCGATCATCCAAGACCGTTTGAAAGAACAGTTGCCCGTGTAGAATTGGCGTGGGGTAAATTCATATTTACCATTCAGAAGATCCTGATATTGCCCCTCCAGAATATATTCCTCCCAGCGTACCCAAATGGGGCGTTGGTGATCTTTAGGGGTGGACATAGGGCCAATTACTACGGCCTTTGGATCATTTTCATGAAGGAGCCAGTGTTCCATTATAAGTTGAGGGGTCGCCATTACGTCATCATCTATAAAGAGAATATATTCATTACTGGCGGCTCTTACGCCAGCATTGCGAGCGGCGGCGGGACCACCCTGCGCCTGATTTATTACCTTTAACTTAACCGGAATAGTAGCTTGCAACTCTTCTAGCATATGGGCCGAACCATCGGTACACCCATCCAGTACTACCACTAATTCAAGCAGGTCGGTGGGATAGGTTTGTTTATAGAGATGAGACAACGCCCGTGCCAGTCGTTCCCGTCGGTTGTGACTAGGAATTACCACACTGATTGTAGCCATATTCATAGAGTTCAACTTTAGCTCCATGTACTAAATGTATTAATTTTACTAAAACGTTCTAATAACTTTGGCAGGCATACCAACGGCGATAGAACGCGGTGGAATATCTTTGGTTACAACACTACCCGCTCCTATTACCGAGTCATGGCCGATGGTTACGCCCTTCAGGACAATCACTTTGGCTCCCAGCCAAACATTATCTTCCAGAATAACCGGAGCCGAGGGTGGTAGAGTCATACGATCCTCGATGCCGTGAAAATCGTTGTCGGCGATATTACAATAAGTCCCAATCCGGCAATATTTACCGATTTTAACGAATTGGTGGGCGGAGATACTAGTTCCATAGTTGATGTAGCTACGTGCGCCAATTTCCATCTTAGCACCATAATTACAAACCAATTCGGCCCGAGCGGTAATGGAATCAATAATCACTTTTTCGCCCAAGATTAACTCTCCCCAGTTATCCACGCGAGGATTACCCAAGACTTGTACAAAGGGTCCTATCGTACAACGCCGTAGCCGCCACCGGGCATTGGCTAAATGGAGAGCTTGGTTCATCAAACCGGGCAACCGCTTTTGGTAATTGGATAGCTTGCCTAAAATGGATTGAATCTCTAGCTGCTTTTTTGGTTTCACTTACTTCAATTTACCTCTAACTAGTCTAGTATGAATGATAGTTGGTTTACGCTTGGTTGGCTAGAATTTTAGCAGGAATCCCCACTGCTGTACAATTAGCTGGTATATCTTTAACTACGACGGCATTGGCTCCAATATTGACATTATCGCCAATAACTAAGTTACCTAATACTCGTGCGCCCGCTCCAATAAAGACATTATTACCGATAAGGGGAAAGTCAGGTTCGTTTCGCATTCCGATAGTAATTCCGCTAATTAGAGTGACATTGGCTCCAATTTCCTGTGCCATAATTACCGTACCGACCGGGTGTGGTACATAGAGACCTGGGCCAATTTTAACTATACAAGGCACGTCAAAGCCATGCAAGGTAATATTTAAGCGAGTTAATATTCCAGGTAGTACGGGAATATGCTTGAGCCAGAGATGGTGGCTCAGTCGGTAGAGTAAAGTGGCTCGTAATCCGGTGTAATTCCAAGTGAGTCGGACGGCATCCTTTAGCTGGATGCCCTGTGCAGGAGTCCAACCGGGTTTCCAGATTTTTAGCCAGACTGCTATATCTCCTGCTACTAGCTCGCGCCAAGTATAGTTCGACGTATCAGTTTTATCTTTTTCCGCCATAGTCATAAGGTTGCTCCTAGTTGTTCTTATCGTGTACGGATAAACTTTTGTTTTAAACGTTTTGCTAGGCTAGGTAACATTCGCACATAATCAAATGGCACTAACCCTAGGGCAATTATCGCTATTCCATAAAAAACCACTCCGGCTAGAATTGGAATAAATAGTAAGGTATCGCGTAGCGGCCAGATTAATGCCCCCATAACCAGTGCTGCGACTAAAGATTTAAGCATACTTAATATTAGTTGTGAGTTTATAATTTTACCGCCTACTATCCTGACACCAAAAACCCCAATTATTAACTCAGTGAGGAATAAAGCCATAGCTGCTCCAACTCCACCATTTCCGCTATTAGTTTGAAAATAGGAGATAAGCATTAGGTTAAAGCCGAAATTGACGAAAATTGCCATAACCATCAATTTAGTCCATTCGGTTTGTCTGTTTTGGGCTATCAGGATCTGAACTAGACCAATACCGAGATAGGTTGGAACTACCGTCCAGCCTAAGAAGATCATAATGGGTATAGAAGGTGCAAATTCACTTTGGTAGAAGAAATTGATAATGGGCTCAGCCATTACGGTCGTACCCACAGCCACTGGAAGGCTACTGCACATCAGGAAGCTCAAGGTTTTGCGAGATAATTCATACATAGTGCTATTTTCTTGCGCTGCATCTACCGCCAAGCGTGAGAGGGTAGGTAGAACGGCCTGACCAACCACCATTGGAACTACCATCAAGGTTCCAAAGAGCCGGGTAGGTACACTATAGTAGCCTACAACGGTCTCATTGGTGAGTGCTGCTAGTATAATAGCATCTAAGTAAAGGTAGAGGTTAGAACTTATTTCAATAATCAAAAAGGAGAAACTACCCTTGAATAGTTTTTTGTAGTTTTCGGCTTTAACATTATAAGTGGTGCTGCTATGTTTGAAGAACCACCCGAAGTAAAGTACTACCACTATACTAGCGGTTATGACATTGCTGGCAGCGACCAACACAATGCCAAAGTTAAGCGCGGCCAAAATCAAGGCAATGGTGGTGTTAAGCCCTTTATCAATTAAGCTCTCATAAAGGGCGTAGTGCATTTTATCCATTCCCTGCAAAGCGGCTTTAAGTGGCGTAACAATAACACCTAGAATATTGGCAACCGCAAAAATATACATTACCA
Source organism: Candidatus Chloroheliaceae bacterium (assembly GCA_013390945.1). Lineage (GTDB taxonomy): Bacteria > Chloroflexota > Chloroflexia > Chloroheliales > Chloroheliaceae > L227-5C. Next base: position 15,352 of record JACAUC010000021.1, on the reverse strand, counting down.
ATTTGGTAGTTTCGGATTCATTGACTATATTTAATATTATCGCGGTTATAGACCAGCAGATTATTGCCAGTACCGTGCTAAGAATAATCGCGGGACCAACTAGAATCTTAGCTGCTTCAATGTCACGTGCGACCTCCCGCAAAATAAACATACGCATCCCTATGTTTGCTAAGACACCAATGACGGAGCTAATCGCCATCATCAGTGCTAATATGCCCATTCCTGCCGGACCTAAGTAGCGGGGTATTACCAATACATAAACTGAAGTTAGTAACCAAGTTAAACCTTGGTTACTTCCCAAAAATAAAATATTTGCGAAAATTTTACGACGGGCTGTAGTCATTATATCTTATATCCTCTATCTTAATTCATCTTATCTTGTCGTTAGTTGGTTTTTTGTGTGATTCTTTTGGCTGAAATGGTTCAATGGTGCGGTAAGCCAATTCTAACAATCCCACCGAAATACCTAGTAGGGTCATCAGTCGTGTATTAAGTAGACCTACATCTAAGTAGGAATAGATCATAATGCTGGTAATAGTACTACCTGCCGTAATAGAAAGGGTCATCTGAAGGCCCGGCTTGCCATACTTGATTACTTGACCGAGCTTAAAAAGGGAGCTACAAAGAATAAGCCAGAAGATTCCCCAGCCAAACATTCCCACTTTTAGCCAGAGCCATAATACTTGAACATGGGGAGTATAATTTTGAAGGGTAAATCCTTCTAAATCAATGAATTCGATGAAGCGGATGAAAGGTTGACCAAAACCTATTCCAGTGAGGGGTGCCGTTTTGATAGTCATTATAACATTATTCTTTTCCACTGTACGATAGAGGTCTGAATTGGCATCACGTGAGCCAGGTGCAGCCGAGGTCGAACTAAAAGCGCGAGCAGGCATTCCTAGTGGTCCTGAAACTTTGCTGAAAACTACCATATAGGGAGGACCAATAATTCCAAGAATGATAACGATGATAATAAAAGCTTTTCGATGGCGTACAAAGAGCATCGCTAAAAAGATAATTATGCAGCCTGCTAATACGGCGAAGGCTGAACGGCGACCTGAGACAAAAATACCGAAGAACGCTGGGGCAAGTAGTACCCAACCGATAAACTTTTCACCTTTGTTATCGCCAAAGACCAGTTTAGCCAAGCACCACATTACCAGTATGACAAATAAGATAGAAGTATCATGGTTAAAACCGTTGAGCGATTCAGCATAAATTGGCCCGGCTATGGCAGGGTCTATGGTAAAGAAGCGTAGGATGCCAATAATTGCCATTAGCGATAATCCAAGCGGATAAATCCAATTCAAGGTTCTCCACATTTTGGAATCGCGCACAAAATAGATAGTAAGAAAATACAAGAGTATCACAAACAAAATGGAACGTATTTCCGTTTGTGCTACTTTCCCATCTCCGCGCCTTACATAGACACCCCACAGGTAGCCAAAAATAAGAAAGCCGCCAAATAGCCCGACGGCTAAGGCTGTTTTGCTCCGATCTAGGAAGCGTTCACCTTTAATAGAAGCTTTAATAACAGTTATTAAAATCGTTACAATCAAAATTAGCTCTAAGGCACTTGCTGAAATGGAGAGAGGAGTATATGAATTAAGGTTGGCAACGGGTAAGTTGGAGTAAGTTGAAATACCGTCTGGTACGGTAAATAACTCACACGGCAGTACGATTAACACTGCCATCGAATAGCCTACGCTAGGCCAGCGTATAATAAGTGCAATAATTAGGATAATAGCTAATAGCACAATTGCAATTAAGGGGTTACTTGTAACTAATTTTGCTAGAATACCTGTTAGCACCAAACAAACTAGCCCTAAAAAGAGGATACGGCGCGTATTACGTTTTCGATAGTATTGGCTAGACTGTGTGATTGTACGTATACTCATTAATTCTTCCTAAGACTTAACCCTTTATTGTGCTGGCATCCCACCCTTGTTAATTTGATATTAGGCCCAACTTTTTACCGAAACTTTGGCGGAGGCAGAAACGTTTGCGCTTCTGAGATTTACGCCACCCCCTTACAGGAGGGGTTTCGGCTAAGTCTACCACCGCTGCTATCTTGAAGATTTGCAGGGCGTAGACTTTCTCATGAATTGAATTATCCGTCCAAGTAATAATTAGCATAATTATAATTGTTAGTAAAATTCCCGCTATCAAACCTAACAGCCCACCTACAAACATCCGTCCAATATTATCATAATTACTACTTTTAACGATAATTGGTTCATCCGCTATCCTAAGAATAGCATCCTGTCCACTTAGGTATGCTCCATAGCTAATTTGGATTTGCTGAAGTCTGGCATTCAAAAATTCATATTGATTAGAGGCATTGGCCTCGTTGTTTATAAGATTATTAAAATCTAAATCTGTGCTATTTACATTTCTTCCAGTTCCTGCGGCATTTACTGCACCAATACTGCCTGGATGAGCAGCTACATAACTCTGAATCTGACTTTTGATTTTATCTAGCTCGGCTTTGGCATCGCTTACTTGGCTTTCAAAGGCGGTGATAGATGAAGCACCTTGGCTTCTGACTCGTTCCATTACCCTATCATAAAAATTATGAATGATTGTACTAGTAATGAATAGAGTTAATTCTGCCTCCACATCTTGATATTCAACCAGAATAAGATGGTTGCCACTTGGTGTAATTTTAAAGGTGTTGGCAATTTGGGTCTCCATTAGTGCTTTGGTTACCTCATCCATCAAAAAACCATTCGCTATAACTGCAGCAGAAACTTGTTGTAAAAATTCTCTAGTATAGACTAATTCTTGGAGAAGATTAGCTTGATTAACAGAGGCTTCAGTGTAGCTATACCCACCCTCATTTCGGCTAACTTGAGCATAGACGGGTTGCTCAACCCATATAGTAGCCGTAGCGGTGTAGCTAGGAAGTGGTCGAATAGTTTGAGATACGCTGGCAGGTATTACCAATAACGGAATGGCAAATAACCATAAATAGCGTAGTAATGTGTTAATGTAACGTTGCATTAGTTCTCATTAACTTTATAATGGTAGCCTATTACTTAAAGAGTGACCTATCTGGCCCCTAGCTCTAAGGAAATAGCAGTAAAGATAAAGCAGGGAAAACTCTTTTTCTTACCCTCTTTACGGCTTTCTAACTTATAGCTTCTCACAGCTTAAAGTAAAAGGTTTTTAGTGTCAAGTCCTTTCGTTCTACCGGAGTAAGCACTAAGTTGCAAATTTGGTTCCCTTTTGATATACTTACCACCTAAGTAAAGCACGATGGGCGAGTGGCGTAATGGCAGCCGCACGGCACTTAAACTGCCGGGGAGAAATCCGTGAGGGTTCGAGTCCCTCCTCGCCCATGAAATTAATCGCCGGACGGAGCCGTCTCCAACAATTTTAGCTCCTCTAATAGTTGGTTAGCTAGTTCAAGTGCTTCTTCGCTAGTGTGGATTTGACCGATGGCCTGAGCTTCATTAATTTTACGCAACAATTGCCCTACCAGTGGACCTGGGTTTAGATTCAATAAGCCTGTCAGTTGTTTACCTTCGATGAGACGTGGCTTGCCAATTAGCCGTTCTTCGGCGTTGCCCTTATATTTACGTAACAAGGAATCTACCAAAGCTAAGTGCTGTTCCCAACCACGCAGGTTATTTGTGCTGTTGGCGACGGCATACCGCACTAGGGAAAGTACGAATAGCTCAAACTGAATCGGCTGGGTGTCGCGCAGAAAGCGATAGGCGGCTAACTTATCTACATCTTTACCGCTAGTTAGATCAAAATCTTGGCCGAGTTCTTCAATCCACGCTTGATGCTGAACTATCGCTGCTACCCGAACGGTGGTCTCCCGGCTAAAACGTAGGCGAGTCATAATCTTGTGGGCTACTTCAGCCTCATTGGTTGGAGTAAGGGCTTCTTGGCAAAAATTGGCGGTATTAGAAAGCAAAGTAGCCCAGTAGAGTATACCCAGTCTTTCGCGTCCGTTCGCTTCCAAATCAGCCAGCATCTCTGACCAACCTTTGATAAACTTTTCCGGGTGAGCTATTCCTTGATTCTTTTCGCTAAATTCGGTTGGCGTTATTAGCCCTTCCAACCGCTCTATTAGGTTTACGGTCTTACGGAAAGAGTTGTGTGTATCGTCCTTCAATTCTGGGATAAGACGCATCAGAAGATCACATTCCTCTAATAATTGCAGGCTATGGGCTACGTCACCCGCCAACCAAGTTTTGGTTAATTCCTCGCGTACTCTTTCCGCCGCCGAACGATTGATAAGGGTGCAATGCTTTTTGAAAAGATCAAGAGTGCCATCCGCAAATTCCCATGGACTGGTTTTGCTGGAGAGTTGCGCCCGTAGCCGAATACCACGTAACATCCGCAGTGGATCGGCTTGTAGGTTCTTTTCACCTATTGGTCGAATGATTTGCCCCTTTAAATCGGCCTTACCGCCGGGCGTTTCTAACACCTCCTCCAGTGGGAGCGTTCCATCCGCCGCCAGAAATTTATCCAAAGGGAGAGCCAGCGCATTTACGGTAAAGTCGCGCTGGGCTAAATCGGTTTGGATGTTGTCACCGCCCAATACCGCCACATCTAGGTAAAATCCCTTCTCTTGGCTCTCTTCATTGAGCGGTGTAAAGACTACCCGCGCCACCCCAAAGACCGAATCTAGGGAGAAAGGGCTTACCCGATAGCCCAATGATTCCCAGCGGTGTTGGTTAGCCACTCGTCGGGCGATTGCCATTGCCTTTGGTGGCTCACCCGGTACTCCTAAGTCAATATCGGCACTTTCTCGCCCCAGAAGAGTATCTCGCACAAAGCCACCTACCAGATAAATTTCGCGCGGCTGGCTTCGGGCCACAATCTCAAGTGCTTTTCTTTGTGGTAATCGTAAATTCATGATAACAACTTTCAATCTAGGCCATTATTCTAAAATTTGGCTTATCGCAGTCAGACTCTTCGCATTATATAGCAAATTCGGTAACGATGTAATCCTACCAAAAAAAGCCGAGGCGCTGAAGAAGCTACCCCGGTTGTGGGTGTTGTAGATTTTTATTGGAGTGGTCTCGTTTGCGGTGTATAGAGGAAATATTGCGTCGTTTTGGTTTGCCGTAGCCTACCGGGGCGGAATCGCCTGCCCCTTCTGCGTCGTTTTGACTCCTACTCATCGTGGAATCGCTACCTCGCTTTACCGCTACTTTGCCCCGCTAGACGAAAACGAGAAATTCATCGTAAGGACAAAGCAGCGACCTAAAAGATTGATTGACATAGTCCGTCCGGTCTTAGCTGGCAGATGTAAATCTGCCAGCCCGAAAACCTAGATAGCACTAACTGGAACGCTCGCTAGAACCTAGCTGCAATAAACACGTTACTCCCGGACGGTTAAGGCATATCGAGATTAGAAATCTCTCTTACAGAGCCTTATGTGTATATAATCGGTAAATTCCTGAAAAATGGGCCATTAGCCCTGAAAGGGGCCGAGAGCGGTCTTTGTGTGGGTGGTTGCCCACTTTTGTTCCGCTACCCTTACCTTCCCTTATCCCTCTCTTCGTACCACTCCGCCTTAGCCGGGTGGCCGTTAATGCGGAGCGACAGTACCCGTTGAGACCAGTTCAGGGTGGCGGGGGAGGTATCCGCCAAGCCCTGAACCGCTACCGGGATTTGTACTGCCGCCTGCCGCAGCCGAGGGAGCCAGCTCTCCTTAGTAACACAAGTAATACAAAAAACGCGACTGGAAAAGTTTACTCTTTTTCCTGTCGCGTCTCTTCTGCCAAAAGCCTTACAGCTATCTAACTGGTTTTTGCAGGTTTCTGCCTATAGCCTGCCTCTTTCTCAAACTCGGTTAGGCTTTTGCTCCTTTCGAGTATTTTGAGAGGCGACGGTGGCCTGTCTCCAGTTTTTAGTTTGTAGAGTGCTTCGCATGACAGTAAAACGCGACCAAGTTCCAGTAGAGCCAATGCTGCCGGAGTAGAGTGTCCTAGCGTGGGTTGCTTCATCAAAGCAAGCAGGGTGAATGTACCGTGCTACCCAACCTGCGACCGCAGGTGTGCCACTATTCGACTGCTTTGAAGGTAATCTTTGCATCGCGCTCTACTTCTTTCTTTCCAAAAATTCGGTTGGGCTTGTAGCCCTACGCTTTTAGCTTCTCGGTAACTTGCTTACCTAGTTATATTATACGGATATTTACGGATTTGTCAAGAGGTTTTGAGGTGATTTTTCAAAATTCCTCTGCCGATTGATGTCGTTCCATAATGGTGTAAGTATTAGCCAGTGAGAGGGGTTTGCCGGATTGTGATAGGAAGAGAGACTGGTTCTCTGCATCGGGTCGTTGCTCCAAATATTCGGCTAGTGGTCCAGTTTGGGTTAGGGGCTGTAGGCGTGGATCGCTTTTGAGATCCTCTAAGGTCAGTTTAATAATGGTAGGGATCTTAAAGCCTTGCATCATGAGGACTTTTATGGCACTGTTGCGTAAGCGGGTAGCATCTTGTTTAGTGCGGGCGGCTTTAGCCGCGATAGTGTGGTAATATTCTTCGCCGTAGCGTTCAAGGGTAGTGTCTCCACCCTTCTTGCGTCTTTCGCTATAATCTGCGCCATGCCGGGCCATAGTAGTAGTACCTCCCCGTGCGCCAATCTCCTTGTAAAAGTTGCTATCGCGATGTCGCTGTTTGGTAGTCTGTCCACCGATGCGCCCGGCTCGAACGTGATAATCGGCTTCACCTTGTTCTATGAGGCTACTTTGTGACGGTGTACCTTCCCCTTCCGATGGGACATAATCCAGACTGACTGGCTCCGAACAACCACTAGCCGTTCCGTTCAAAAAATCGGTGGCCTTCATCAAGCGGGCTGGTTTTTTACTAGGGCTAGTCTCTTGCCAATCCACTTCTATCTGTGCTACGAGTCCCTTATTCTGATTTTCTGTCCGCGACATAACATAAGCTCCCTTCCGGTTCCGGTATTTTTAAGCCTTTTGTACCTTTCAACTACTAATCTTTTGGTCAGGTTGATTAGCTATTTGTAGTATAATGCAAAATACCACTTCGGTCAAGACTGGAGGCCAAAGGGGTTAGGTCAATCTGTAAGTTAATGGTTTGTATGTAACACCTCTGCTATAATGTCCGCACTGAAATTATTTTATGAAGATGAGGATGGCAAAGGAAAACCTGTTATGTCACAACGTTCTATGGAATCTCACCCGGTAGAAGAGGCTACTGACCCAGCGCAATTAGAAAAGTTTAATCCCTTATCACCCGCAGTTCAAGCGAACCCTTACCCTTTTTACCACCGTTACCGCTCCAACGCTCCGATCCATTGGGGGGCTCCGGTCTTTTCTAACCAACCCGGTTCGTGGTATTTCTTTCGCTATATGGATATTGCCCAAATTTTGAGAGACAATAAGCATTTTGGCTCCGATGCAAAACGGTCGCAAATTGCTGCTCCTACTTCCGAACCAGTTAAAGCAGTCACTTCAGGCGCGGCTCTAGCTTTTAGAGACGAGCCAGATCATAAACGCTTGCGTTCGCTGATGAGCAAAGCTTTTACGCCGCAAGTGGTGACAGCCCTGATACCCCACATTCAAGAAATTTCGGAGGGTCTAATTGACCAGATTCAAGCGAAAGGTAGTAAACGGTTTGATCTTATCCAAGATTTTGCTTTTCCCTTGCCTATTACGGTAATTACCGAGTTATTGGGCATTCCAACCCAAGATCGCGAGGAGTTTCGGGCTTGGTCACATACCATTATGGCAGGCATAGAACGCTCCCCTTCTTCCGAAGAAGGTCTTCAAGCTAAAGAGACTATTCAAAGCCTTCATCAATATTTGCGAGCTATTTTTAACGAGAAGCGGCAGCACCCCGGCTCTGATCTGGTTAGTAAATTGGTGGCTATCGAGGAGCAGGGTAGTAAGCTGACCGAAGAAGAGTTATTGACCAACTGCACTTTCCTACTAATCGCAGGTCATGAAACTACTGTCCACCTTATCAGTAGCGGAATGTTGGCTCTGCTAAACCATCCTGACCAGTTCCAGAAGCTTAGGGAAGACCCCACTTTATCCGAGAACGCTTTGGAAGAGATGCTACGTTATTACAGTCCGGTACAATCTATTTCGCGCTGGGTATTGAAGGATGTAAAAATAGAGGGCAAAACCCTGCGGAAAGGTCAACATGTCTCTCTTATGCTTGGTGCAGGCAACCGTGACCCGGAATTTTTTGAGGAACCGGATCGTTTTGATATTTTGCGGCAAGAGGCTCCTAATATTGCCTTTAGTATAGGGATTCATTTTTGTATGGGATCGCCCTTGGCCCGCACCGAGGGCGATATTGCTATCCGTACTCTTTTGCGCCGTTTTCCCAACCTGCAACTTGAGCCAGAGGCCGTTTTGGAATGGCAGGATTCGCAAACCGTTAGAGGGTTAAAAGATTTACCTGTCACCTATTAACCTTTAATCCAACGGCAGGATATTTATGACCCAAGAAGTTTTGAATCTATCCGAAGCCGCCGAGTGCTTCCTAAAAGATGTTAGCCGAGGTCATTCTCCGGCTACTAAAAATACCTATCAAGTGGCCTTGAACGGCTTCTTTCAATATCTGGAGCGGCAGCTTCAAAAAGTTCCAGCTACTCTTCCTATTGCAACACTGGAGATTGAGTGGGCCATCAATTTCTTGCGTAATAGGGCCGATGGTGGCGGTGAGGAGCGGCAGGAGAAGGCCGCCAAAGCTACCCTTGCCACCTATGCGGCGGCTCTCAGCCGTTTCTATAAATGGTGTAGTATAGAACGCCTGCTGAATTTGCCTGCCGAGGACTACGAGCGTATGCAAATTCGATTTAAGGAGATTAGGGGTAAAGAGCAGCGTACCATCCTCAATAAAGTCCCTCCTGATGAAGTGGTGGAGGCTTTGCTTCAAGAAGTCCGCAAACCTAAACCCACCAATGAAACGCGAGGTAAGACCGATAAGGTAAAGCAAGAATTGATCTGGTTGCGTGATATTGCCCTGCTAGAGACCCTCAAATGTAGTGGAGCGAGGGTAAGCGAGCTAACCAACCTGACCCGAGGCGACCTAGATTTGACCAACCATCGGGCCAGAACGATTGGTAAGGGCAATAAGGAGCGTTGGCTCTACTTTAGCACCGCCGCTTGGGAGGCTGTCGAAAAATATTTGACTACTCGTGCTAAAGCTCTCAGTAGTGTGGCTACGGGCGAGGCGAAGGCGGAAGAAAAACCTTCTCATCTAGTCAAACGCACTAACACGGGGCGCAATTATGGCGGTCAACCCCTCTTTGCCCGTCACGACCGGGGGGCCAAGCTAGATAGCGTTAAACCACTCACTCCCCGCGCCGTCCAAAAAATGATCGTTGCGCTGGTGGAACGAGCCGAACTGGAGAGCAATATCACCCCCCATAAATTCCGGCATTGGGTTGCGACACGCCTGCTGACGGCTACGGGTGATTTGGCGGCTACTCAAGATTTGTTGGGTCATGCCAGTCCCACCACTACCCGTATTTATGCTCAAGTTAGCGAACAAACCAAACAGAAGTTACATCGCCAAGTTTTTGACGGCCAGCCGATTGAAATTTCCAGACTTTAACCAATTTTTAGAAAGATGTAGATTTAATAATTTAGTTGCTGTGGTTAGGGAATTTAGTTGCAATGGCAGAAATATTGAAATGAGATGCGAGCCGATTCAAAAACAGGTGTTCCCTAGAAAACTAGAAAAACAAAAGCATAGTTTGGCAGTTGGTGCCAAACTATGCTTTCAAGGACAACCACACTTTGCAGGCTTCAAACGCTCACACGCGATTTGAAACTTTGTGACTACCTGACGGTGCAAATTTTGTAAGGTGGTACTCTTTTGGTTGATCTTCAATCCGACGTATGGCAAACTGATCTTGGATTACAAGGGCGAGTATGTTCCTTGGACGCTTGATGAGAAAGCTTGGATCTATGAGGTGGTTTTAGGGGAGGAGAAGGATTGGTATAAGTTGGCAACGCGGTTCGGGTAAGCTGCCGCCAAAGCGGTGGAGGAGGATGGCAAGGCTCTGGATGGGGTAGGCAAAAGGGTAATCCGAAGTATCCGCAAGAAATTGCAGGCCACTCAAAAGTGGGCTTATGTGGTATCCACTCCTGCTCAATTGGAAGAAGGTGCGAATCGTCGCTTAATACTATCCACCCCTTACCACAAGGATTTTGTGGAGGCACTAAAAGAAACCATCCCAAGTGCCTATCGTCGTTGGGAGGATAAAACCAACTGCAATTCGACAACACAAACCACTGCACTGCGAAATTACAAGTTACAATCGGGATTAGAAATCCCTCCTACAACTTCAGCCTTTAGGCCGTTACTTCTTTATATTCTTGGAGTGCCTCGAAAAAGAGGCGGTGAATGGTAGGATTGGCCGTAACTACTGACTTACTCTTATAAGAAATCTGCTGATTTTGGTCATTAGTCAGTATACCCCCCGCTTCTTCCACCATCAACATACCTGCCGCCAAATCCCAGGGGCCAAGCGAACGGTGGAAGAAGAGATCAAACCGACCACACGCGACGTAGCACAAGGAGAGAGCCGACGATCCCAAGATACGCAAGGTGCGAACACGGGGACGTAAGAAAGTGGCTTGGCGCAACTGGAGCAAGGCCCGTGCTTCATTGTAACCCAAATCAAAACAGACTAGCGACTTTTGTAATTGCTCTTGCTGTCCTACCGAAAGGCGATAATCGTTGAGGTAAGCACCCTTCCCCCGTTCGGCCACAAAAAGCTCATCTCGAAAAGGATTATAGACCACCCCCAAGACCACTTGCTCGCCTTCGGCTAGTCCAATCGAAACACAACTAGTCGCAAGGTCGGCGGCATAATTAGCCGTAGCATCAAGGGGGTCAATTACCCAAGTATAAGGTGAATCACTTTGTCCAGCCGTGACATCCCCGCTTTCTTCGGCCAAGATATTGTGTTGGGGGTAATGTTGTTGGATCTTTTTGATGATACTTTCTTCAGCCAACCCATCTACCTCGGTAATAACGTCTTTGGCACCCTTATAAGCCATCGTAACCGGGCCGGGAGGGAAATCTTTGCGCCAATCCAACATGAGTTTACCGGCTTCGCGAGCCGCCGCAATTGCTACATCTTTCAACTCTAATCCTCTCCTATATCGCTAGATTTAAAATAGGGGCCAAAAGGCTATTTACCCGCAGAGTATAGCATATATCACTAGGATGTGATACTGTAGCTTTTACTACTGACCATTTTAAGGTTACTATGGGATACTTGATCTAACTACTTTCAAATACTGGTCGGGGGTAGGTTCGTTAAATCCTTCGCCCTATAGTCCAATCTTGTATTTTTAATACCTGATTAGCCCAGTTCTTTATTATCTATAGATACTATAGATAGGCAGGGAGTATCTAATGCAAACCGCACAATGTGTAGCCGTTCAAGGGGATTTCGAACGTTGTATCCGTCTTGAAACTGAGCTTGAGACTGCATATGCCTACTTCAGTGATTTTAGTTATGTCCTACCCCGCTTGCCCGAAATTGACAGAGTCTTGCACTACTCCGATGGGCGTTACCGTATGATTTTTGGGGCCGACGATGGGCGCGGTCATGATATGGGCATAGTTTTTGATATTCGTCACGAGTTTCTCACCGATAGGCATATCAAGATTCATTCTGTCCCACTCAGTACCCAAGACCTACACAACGATCCTCGCCTAGCAAACAGCAAAGGCCCGCTCTTCCCCGGTCGGTTCAGCGGTGAGACCTTGTTCCATAAGCGCGGTAATCATATCGAGGTGGTTTATCGGGCCGAGCTTCATATCGAGATTGAAATACCCCGCTTCTTGAGCTTTATGCCTAGAAGGGTAGTGCAACAACTTGGCGATGGCCTTATGAATCTCAAGCTGCACAAGGTGGGCAATGGACTGGCCGAAAGAATGGCAAGTGATTTTACCGAATGGCATAGTCTAAAACAAAAACACACGATTAAGACCCTAGCAATGCCTAGGTCTAAAAATGGGCTTAATTAGTTTTAACATTTTGTTCTCTATATTTTAGTGATAGGTCACTCAATGTGACCTAATTTCGATTAAAGTTCTCGTATTTGAAGGACAAGTAATACCCGCGAACTGGCTTTCAGTAAGTAGCCGCCATGAGGATCTAAATAGCTAAGGAGCTCGAAGATTGGTCAATCCTAGTGAAACGGGTGAAAGCTGGAGTAATAAGCTTCCCCTAACCCGTGTTGTCTCATCTGATCTTCCTGATAAAATAACAGAAGAGACCAGCAACACTCTTTACCTAGATCTAGATAGTGTTGATACAACCACCCTAGATAAGGCTTATGAATATTGTCGCCAGATCATCAAGCACGGTTCCAAAGGTTTTTATTTCAGTACCCTCTTCCTACCCCTCGAACAGCGCCGGGCCATGTGGGCCATCTACAACTTTTGCCGCTACACCGATGATATGGTGGATCGCGCCCAAGTCAATACCCGCGCTGAACTCGATGCACATCTGAGTGCTTGGGAGACTGAGTTACGCCATTCCTTTGAGGGCAAAGTCTATACCAACCGTTTTCAAATGTTAGCTTGGCAACATACTGCCCATACTTTTAAGATACCACTCACACCTCCCCTAGAACTCATCAAGGGAATGCGAATGGATTTAACCAAATCGCGTTACGCCAACTATGAAGCGTTACGACTCTATTGCTACCGCGTCGCCAGTACAGTGGGCTTGATGGCCGCTGAAGTAATTGGTTACAGCGATCCCGGTGCGCTCGATTATGCGACTGAATTGGGCATTGGAATGCAATTGACCAATATTTTGCGAGATATTGGCGAAGATGCTAAGATTGGACGAATCTATCTTCCCCAAGATGAAATGGCTGACTTTGGCTATACCGAAGAAGAACTCTTAGGCGGAGTTATAAACGAGCGATTTATTAAGCTAATGCAGTTTCAAATTGCACGATCAAGAAGTTGCTATAAACGAGCCCTTCCCGGCATTGAGTTTTTGCACAAAGATTCGCGCTTGGCAATTACGGTGGCAGCCGAACAGTATAGTCGCATCCTAGATGCGATTGAGCGCAATCAATACGATGTCTTTAACCAGAGGGCTTATGTAACACTGACCGGAAAGCTCAAATGTGTAGCCCAAGTCTGGACACGTCGCCAGTTCCAATCACGCCCTATCCCTCTTAGCCACACTGAAATTCAGTCTCAAGGCGAGTTTGCTCCAATCCTTTTCACTTACGACAACGAAGGATTTTAGTGATACCCCAAGTTAGGCAACTCTAAACTGACCACTGACTAAGGGCTGATTATCGTAGCGGTACTCAGGGCTTCCACTTTAGAAATCCGCTACTTTCCAGATTAAATTTAGGGTAAAAAATGTAATTGGAAGATACTAGCTTTTAGTATGATTCTGATGTTATAATTAGCAAAGGCTGAGCGTGGCGTATCCTCTTCGTGAGCCATAAAAGGCACGTTTTAAGATGCTCGTGCTGTTGCTTTAGATTAGATCAATTTAATTAGTTAGCTATAGGATTATAGCAGGTATGTGTAATGACTACTAATCTTCTAACGTTCGAAGAAGTAGTGAACCAGGCAAAAGAGGCTCTAGCTTCAAATAATCTTGACTACGCCACGGCGTTTTGTCATGCTCTCTTCAATTCCTACCCTGGCGCACTGGAAGCTACCCGTCTTTTAGGTAAAGTTTATCTTAAAAAGCATTTATTGAGCGAAGCCGATCAACTCTTCGATTATCTCCTAACTGTCAATCCTCACGATATTGAAAGTTATTGGATACGCGGTTTTATCGCGGGTAAAGGTGGCAACCTCGATCAAGCAATAACCTATTATGAACGCGCCTTCGAACTCGATCCAGATAATGGGCAGTTACGTAGCGGGTTACTGCGTCTTTACCAGCTACATTCCGGGTACAACCAGTCCAAAGTACGCCTAACTAGAATCGGCTTAGCTAACTATCGGCTACGAATGGGCCTCTACCAAGAGGCCATCCAAGAATATACCCTCATTCTCAGCAAAACTCCCCACCGACTTGATGTTCAGGTTTGGCTAATGGAAGCCTATTGGCGCAAGGGCGACTATACAAAAGCGGCTTCCTTAGCTCAAGAATTACTGGTATATTACCCTCGCTTAATCAAAGCCAATCTAGTCCTCTGGCACACTTATGGGATGTGGCAACGACTCTACGAAACCAATTGCGAAGAAATACCACCTCTGCAAGGTACTTCTGGAATGTGGCAACAGCTTTACGAGGCCACCGCCCATTTTGAAAGAGTTTATTTCCTTGATCCACGCTGCCGAGTTATCGCTTCTTTCTTTGATAATAGCTATTGCCGAGAGGCAGCCCTGCACTATATCGCCAATCTGGGTAAGGCTACGATACCGAGCTTTGATCTCGCAAGATTGGTACAGGAGAGTGCCAGACAACCGCTTATCCCGACTTGGTTAGCGACCAGCGAGTCAGCGAGATCATTAAACACCGCCGACCAGACAGAGGAAAGTGGTTGGCTCTGGAAATTATTAGCGGAAACCGAATCTAAAATTCAACCGCCGACTAACCCGCAAGCTAACCTTAAAGCACTTGAGGCCAAAGAGAAACTGGAGTTAGCCCTTTTCCTACCAGAAATTAAGGAGGAGGATGAGCCACTTGATTCAAATCTGCTCTCATCCTCACTTCTTCTCAACGAGGAGACCTTTGATTTAGCAGTATTAGCCGAAGAGGAAGGGTTTGACCTAGCAGTAGTCGCTTCTTCAAGCGAAGCAGAAGAGTTTGGTTTGGCAATAGCCGCTGCCTCTACCGAAACCGAAGCCTTTGACTTAGCTATTGCCGCTGCCTCTACCACCCAGACCGAAGCCTTTGACTTAGCTATCGCCGCCATTTCTTACACCGAGACCGAGACTTTTGACTTAGCTATCGCCGCCGTTTCTTACACCGAGACCGAAACCTTTGACTTAACTATCGCCGCCGCCTCTACCGAGACCGAGACGTTTGACTTAGCTATTGCCGCCGCCTCTACCGAGACCGAAGTGCTTGACTTAGCTATTGCCGCCGCCTCTACCGAGACCGAAGCCGAAGCGTTAGTTGTAACTTTCCTAAATACAACCGAAGCCGAACCCTTTAATCTAGCCATAGCCGCCTCTGAAGCCGATACGGCTAATCAGGTAGGCATCGCTTTTCTAAGTACAACTTCACCTAAAAGGGAGACGGAACTAAGAGGTTTCGGTTTCATCTCCTATTTGTCTGAACAGTTACTAAGTAGACCAGACGAAGAAGGGTTTGACTTAGCTATTGCCGTGTCTTCCATCGAAGCCGAAGCCGAAGCGTTAGTTGTAACTTTCCTAAATACAACCGAAGCCGAACCCTT
>JACAUC010000208.1 GCA_013390945.1 Candidatus Chloroheliaceae bacterium | reverse complement strand
TAGAAATCCCTCCTACAATGAGAGGAAATCGGGATTAGAAATCCCTCCTACAATGTGGTTGGTGTGATTTAAAATTTGTAATCGTTTGGCAGTTTGGCAGGGTTATTTATAGAAACACTTTTACCTAGAATTTACCATCTTTAACCTAAATTTTAACCCACTTCGATTAGACTGTTAATTAAAGGGTTAGACTTTCAGGTTAAGTACGGATGGTTAGCAACGTTTTTAACTTAGGATGAGTGGATAGGATATATTAGAATCAAAAGATTTAAATAGTATTCTTGAATTTCAAGAGTTTATGGCTTCTCCGGGGGTTCTTGATTTCTCAAGACCTGCAATAATTAGCTATAAACCAGATCACTTATCTTTAGGTTTGAAACTTCTCCGTAGTTTTCTTCATCGGTTGGCATAATTGGGTAATTAATTTTCAATTTAATTATAATTACTTTGCTTATGTATAAGCAATAATATTTTTGCTGTATTAGTTTCAACTAAAAAGGCTTTACAGCAAACAGAGATAGCAATAACAGTTGTAGTAGCCCGTGCTTTTTCTTTTGGCTTATCCATTTTTCGGCTCTTGGCTTGAAAGGGATAAAAATTTCTACTACACTTGTTGTCTTGGTACTTAAATTTAGCGGTGTCACCGCGCCTGATAAGGTGCGTGGGTTATACCGTAGAGTTTTCTTATCTCAAATTTTGTTCAATTCCGGTTCGGATGAACCATTAGTAGTTTTTACAACGTATAACCTCACAAGGGGGAAACCTAATGAACCGACGAAAATTCTTACGAAATGTGGCGGTCTCAGGGGCGGCAGCCGCCGTCTTTACTCCCGCCGTTTTCGATGTCGAGCAAGCGGGGGCAGCAGCCGCATCACCTCCAGCTTACCCTAACCTTCTCAAGCGGAAAATTACCCATGGTGACCGGAAGGCCGCTGCTAAATCCAGAGCCAAAGCCTATGGCAGCAAAAACCCAAAATTCAAGTCCCATGCTGCCCAGCTTACCGCACCTGTACCCGGTGGGACACCGGATTATTTTGGTGCTTACCCGAACTATGCCAATAGTCCCATCATTCAAAAATTCATTGACCCACTTCCGGGCCTCGGTGCTGGCCCAGATCCCGCAGGCTACGACCCCAAAACGGCCGTAAAATATATTCCGGTTGCGGTGGCCGATACCGCCAAGTATCCCGGATCGGATTATTATGAGATCGCTCTAATCGAGTATGATGATCGGTTTCACAGCAAATTAGGGCTAACCAAACTTCGCGGCTACGTTCAGACCAATAATCCTGCTGACCTAAATCCTAATGGTCATTATTTGGGACCGATCATCGTAGCTAACCGCGACCGTCCGGTACGGATTAAGTTCACCAACAAGTTAGCTACTGGTGCTGGTGGCAACCTCTTTATCCCGGTGGACACTTCGGTGATGGGCGCAGGAATGGGTCCTGCCACGGCCAACTATACCCAGAACCGCGCTACGCTCCACTTACACGGTGGTAATACCGCTTGGATCAGTGATGGAACCGCCCACCAGTGGACTACTCCTGTCGGAGAAACCACCTCCTACCCGAAGGGTGTCACGGTAAAAGATGTTCCCGATATGCCTGCTACCGGGGTCGGTGAACTAACCTTTTACTACACCAACCAACAGAGCGCTAGGTTGATGTTCTACCACGATCACGCCTATGGCATCACCCGCCTCAATGTCTATGCTGGTGAAGCGGCAGGCTATGTACTGACCGATACATACGAACAGGACATGATTACTAAGGGTATTCTTCCCGATATTGGAGTTCCACTAGTTATCCAAGATAAGACCTTCATTGATCCTGACAAAATTACCGCTCAAGATCCAACTTGGCCTTTTACGGTAGATCCAAAGAGAAGTGATCTCTGGTTCCCGCACGTCTATATGCCGAACCAAAACCCCTATGACGTTACAGGTACAAATCCGATGGGACGTTGGGATTACGGACCATGGTTCTGGCCTCCTTTTACGGGAATTACCACAGGCACAATAACCAACCCCTTTTATGATCCTAGCGGTACTACCCCTTGGGAGCCACCCGTCTGCCCTGGAATACCCAACCCAACCATCGTACCAGAATCCTTTATGGATACGCCAATTGTCAATGGGCAGGCTTATCCTTACTTGAATATCGAGCCGAAGGCTTATCGTCTCCGTATCCTGAATGCCTGCAATGACCGTACACTTAATTTACAACTCTATAAGGCTAACAGCGGTATCGTGGGTAGCCTTACTTTTGACCCTACTACTGTCACTACAGTACCATATACAGATCCAACTACTAACACTACCGTACAATTAACCGGAAGCGGCAGTGGCTACCTCTATGCTCCGGGTGTTACCCTCACCGGGGGCGGTGGTAGAGGCGCTACCGCAGTCGCCACTACTAATGCAGCAGGTCAGGTCGATTCTATCAGTATTATGACGGTGGGTAGTGGCTACACCTCTGCTCCGACTGTAACTATTGATCCTCCAGCATTAACCGGGGGTAGTGGCACTACGGCGGCAGCTACAGCTACAATTTACACTGCGCCTACCGAAGTCGGTATGCTTCCGGCTACCAATCCGGGTAGTTGGCCCGGTGATTGGCCTACCCGCGATGGTCGCGACGGTGGTTTCCCTGACCCGACAACGCGGGGTCCAAGCATGGTTCATATTGGTACCGAAGGTGGCTTGATGCCTACCCCCTACACCATTTCTAACCGACCGCTAGGCTTTGACTACAACCGCCGAAGCGTCACGGTTTTGAATGTGTTGGAGACGGCACTCTTCTTAGGTCCGGCGGAACGGGCGGATGTTATTGTGGACTTCACCAATTATGCTGGTCAAACCGTAATTCTCTATAACGATGGTCCTACGCCTGTACCAGCCTTTGATCCGCGCTATGATTATTATACGGGCGCCCCGGACAATACCAGTACTGGCGGTGCGCCCACTACCGCCCCTGGTTTTGGACCTAACACTCGTACTATTTTGCAGATCAACGTGGCTTCTGCTACAACAACCCCACCAACGTACAAGTTCGATCTAGTAAAGCTCACTACGGCACTCGCGAATGCTTTTGCGTCATCCCAAGACAAGATTCTAGTGCCACAGACTGCTTACAACACTACTTATGGTGGTAACTTCACTAACGCTTACGTGAGAATCCAAGATACCTCGACTACCTTCCAAAACGGGTTGTATGGTATCCAAAGTATTGCGTTGACTGCGGGTGGCTCTGGTTATACTAGTGTACCGAACGTGACGATTGCTGACCCCCCGTTAGCTGGTGGTACCAAGGCGAAGGCCAGTGCGACGTTATCGGCTATCACTTTAAGTGGCCTTACGGTCACTAACGCTGGTGCTGGGTATAAAACTACCCCAATCGTGACGATTGCTCCTCCACATACTCCAGCTATCACGGGAGATGTCACGGCGACTGCTACGGCGGTGTTGGCACCTATCGCGGTAAATAATCTCACCCTCACCAATGGTGGTAGTGGTTATACTACCGTACCGAACGTGACGATTGCGGCCCCAACAACAACAGGCGGCACCACTGCTACCGCTACTGCTAATCTATCGCCTATCGGTGTAAGTGCCATCAACGTTGGCAATAGTGGTAGAGGATATACTACTGCCCCAACGGTGACGATTGCGGCCCCACCAGCAGGTGGCACTCAAGCCGTAGCTACAGCCACCATTAGTGGTGGAAAAGTCAATAAAATCACCGTAACGACTGCTGGTGCGGGTTATACGACTGCTCCGGCGGTGACTCTCTCGGCTGCGCCCGCTGGTGGCACTACCGCGACGGCGACCGCTACGCTCACCCCAGCCTCCGTTGCCAGCCTGACGCTGACCAATCCTGGTTCTGGTTATACGGCAGCACCGAAGGTGACCATTACTGCTCCGACCAAAGGTACTACGGCGACCGCGACCGCTACGCTCACACTTGCCTCCGTAGCTAGTTTGACGCTAACCAAAGCTGGGGCTGGTTATACGACGGTGCCATTGGTGACTATCGCTGCCCCGCCCGCCGGAACTGGTAGCATCACAGCCACGGCGACCGCTACGCTAACTCCGGCCTCTGTTGCCAGCCTGACGCTGCTTGACCCTGGCTCGGGCTATGTTACTGCTCCGGCGGTGACGTTTGATGCTCCGCCCACCGGCACCACGGCAACGGCCACCACTAGTATTGCTATAACCTTGCCGCTGCAACCCAAAGCCATCCAAGAACTCTTTGATCCGCACTATGGCCGGATGAATGCAATCTTGGGTACGGAGGTGCCGAATACTACGGGCCTAAACCAGACGACGATTCCGAACTTCTTCATTGATCCGCCTACTGAGATCATCAAGGATCCCGACCTGACCAAAGCTCTTGGCTCAGCCGGTGACGGAACCCAACTCTGGAAGATTACTCATAACGGCGTGGACACCCATGCGATCCACTTCCATCTCTTCAACGTCCAGTTGATTAACCGGGTTGGTTGGGATGGAGCGGTCAGGTTCCCGGCTCCTTACGAAATTGGCTGGAAGGATACTATTCGGATGAACCCGTTGGAGGATTGTATCGTCGCCTTGCGACCTTACAAACAGAACCTGCCTTGGGATCTGCCTAACAGTATCCGAATGTTGGACGTAACGATGCCAGTGGGCTATAAATCTACCACAGATTTTACCAATATGGATCCAACTGCTCAACCAGCAGCAGTTACCAACCAACTGGTCAACTTCGGGTGGGAATATACGTGGCATTGTCACATCTTGGGTCACGAAGAAAATGATATGATGCGGGCCATTATCTTCGCGGTGACACCGAAGACACCTACACTCTCGTCGGCCACCTTTGCCACTGGTAAAGGCGTGACACTGAGTTGGAGTAGCATTATAAACGCCACTAGTTACACGATTCAGAGTGCTACGTCGGCAACGGCCACCACTTGGACAACGTTAGCGACGGTGCAGGGAACTTCGCTAACACCAACCGGGGTGCCAACCGCAACTATCTACACGCCGCCAGCAACTAGCTATTTGGATGCGAAGGGCAAGAAGGGCGTAGCCTACCGGGTTATTGCTAACAACCAAGTCGGCTATACCCAAGTTTACGCTGCTCCGGCGATAGGTTATCCCAACCAGACGTTATCTTCGCCGCCTTCTACCATAGTGACGGCGGTATAGTAATTACGGTTACATTCTGACAGGAAGAACATTGGCTGATAGAGTAACACTCCAACTTTCTTCCTGTCAGAAAAGGTATTTTCTCAACAGGTAGGGGCATATGCCCCGCACGTCTCAAATTTTTGGGCGTATGCAATACGCCCCTACCGAGACTATACCAGAAGAGTAACGCGCCGCAAGCCACACCTTTAAAGAGTGTGGTAGGGCGTGTTTTCTTATCTTTACGAATTTAGACACCCTAAAAGCTTAGTGTAGTTTGGCTCTTTTGGCTAAATTCAGCTATAATTACCTGTAGTTCGCTCATTCTAGCGGTTAGAAGAGGTTCAACGTGGGTCGGTTTAGCTTCACAGTGCTGCTCTAATTTACACTCAAAAGTTTAAGCCAGTTTATATGCCCATAATGAACTATGCCTCAAGTGCTGTAGAGATTTATCCTCTAACAGAATGTCAGTGGATCATTCATAATAGATTGTGATTTTAACTTATGGCAAGGCTTTAGTAGGAAGGAGTGTTTATGGCGTTACATATCTCCCGGCGGATTTTTAGCAAGGTTAGCTCAATAGTCTGTTTACTGGTGTTTCTAAATCTAGGCTTGGTAGCTTGGCCGCAGCCCCAAATTATCCTAGATGCCCGAGCGGCTGACCAGACACAACTACTTTACGTCAGTGCGGAGGGTAATCTAACGGTGGTAAATGCCGATGGAAGTGGGGCGCGACAGCTTGCTTCTGGTGTTTACTTTGCCCAATGGTCGCCTGACGGCAGTAAAATCGCCTACATCGAAAGAACCACCAACGCGGATTACTCCCGCACCGCCGTGATTATAAATGCGGACGGTTCCAATCCTCGGCGGCTGGAAGGCAACGCCAGTCCCTCCAGCTTCACTTGGGCACCAAATAGTCAGCATTTGGCCTATTCTACCGCCAATCAGTTGATTATTGTGAATCTTGATGGCAGTAACACCGTAAAAGTTACCGCCAATGGCTATACTGATGACCCCTTCTGGGCACCGGGTAGCGATTATCTGATTTATGGCGTATTTCCAACCGAGGGCGCGATGGCTGCCAATATGCCTATGGATGTTTACACCACCACCGCCAATGGTTCCAATCCACACAAACTTTTTAATATTCCTTGGGGGGAATTATCAGGCTTTTGGGTAGATGGGCAGCGCCTCCTCCTCAATGAAACCGAAACAGGAAATCCTGTAACGAATCCTCCCGCTACTCAAGTGCCTGGGACGAATCCTCCTGCTACTCAAATGCCTGGAATGAACCGTACCGATACGGAAATCTCCAGTAGGGAAGATCCTAATACGGGTACGAAATGGCAATTATCTATTGTGGATCAAGACGGCAGCAATAAAGTGGCTCTCCCCAAAAAACAGCCGCTAGATCTACAAAACGCCACGCTTTCTCTCGATGGTAGTCAGGTGCTATTAGGCATCTCCTCGCCGGTAGTAGTAGATACTGCCAATCCTGCCAGTGGCAAAGAGATTGCTTTCCCTGATACTTATATAGCGGCTTCTATCTGGTCTAAAGCACCGGGTAAAATTTTAGCAGTCTTGTCTAAGAACAGTAATTTTAGCTTAGAAGAGATTGACGTAGCCACTCTTCAGCGTCGAGTGATTGCCAGTAGGCTTCCAGTAAAACCAAGTGGGCAACTGGCGACCGAAACCTTGCCTTTCAGCGATTTTGCGCTGGAACAGGGCGGAAATGTCGTCATGAGCGACTTAGAAGGCACGATCATCCTTGTGGATACTGCTTCGGGCAAGATAAAGACGTTGGCCGGACAGCCCGGCGTTTTGGAATCAGGTGGCTGGCAATTTAATAGTAACAGCAACAAACCTGTTATCAATACTATTCTACCCGATTTCTATAACGTCTGGAAACAATCTGACCTAGCAGTCTCCAAAGGCCAGAGTAACCGAAGTTGGTTGTGGGGGCCAAGTGCTTTCGCCACTAAAACCGAACCTTACAAGGAAGCTAAAGGAGGCAACCGTCAAGTACAATATTTCGATAAAGCCCGAATGGAGGTTAACAATCCTGACGGAGACCGTTCTAGCCTCTACTTTGTGACCAATGGCCTTTTGCCTAAAGAGCTAATTGGCGGATATGTCCAGACTGGGGATAGTGAGAGCCAACCCAAATCTCCGGCAGAAGTCAACGTGGCGGGCGATCCAGGTGGTTCGATTACTTATGCTAAACTAGCCGGGGTAGTGACGCTAGAGCCAGGTAAGAATAGTGCCACTAACCGGGTAGGCCAAGCAGTTACCGCCACCATAGATCAGAGCGGGATTGTAGGAGAAGGTGCGAAAGTACCCGGCGTAACTCTGACCCAATATATTCCTGAAACCGGACATAACTTGCCCAACGTCTTTGTGGACTACTTCAAAACTTTGCCGCAGAATTGGGTATCGGTGACGGGTCTACCAATTAGTGAACCCTATCTGACCGATATTACTTTGTCGGGCAAGCCTACTCAAGCACTGGTACAGGTTTTTGAACGGCGAGTTTTGACCTACACCCCATCTAACACTCCAGCGTTCCAAGTCGAACAAGGTAACGTTGGTCGTCACTACTACCAATGGTTGTACGGTGGTAGCTAGAAAGATCACTATAGGTGAGGTTAGATAAACTCACCTTAGACTACTGGTAGCGCATTGGGCAATTGCAATTGCCCAATGCGCTATTTTTGTATTTTCTCAATTTGGGCGTATGCAATACGCCCCTACAAAGAGCGGCGAAGGGCTATAACCCTAAAGCAATCCTTAACTAGGTTGAATTGCCAACTAGATTGAATTGTCGGAAAGATAGTGGGGCCGATGCTAAAGGAGAAACTGGCGACGTTGCGCCTAGCTTCAGGCGCAACGTGTAAGATGTGTGAGGTTCTCAAAGGCTTCCAGCGGAGATGTTACGGTTTAGCTCTCAGCTTTCTAGGCTCCTCTTTAGGCTAGACGCTGAGAACTTCGCGTGGGGAGGGTTCGGCCTCAACTCCTTGTGAGATTAGAAGGAGACGTTTAAATTCGGTTACATTGATATGGGTCAAAAGCCAGAGTGCTATCACCATCCCAAGACCTTGGAAGACGAAGACTAGTCCATAGCCAATACCGAGGTTATCTTGGAAATTATTAAAGGCGAGGTCACGTGCGCCACCAGCCAACACATTAGATAAACCTTGCCCAAAAGCCTGCCCAATACCCCAAGTTCCCATATAGAGAGCCGCATTAGCTGGATCGGTCAAATCCATCATCATTCCAATTAGGCCGGGAACAGCAATACCGAGACCAATTCCCATTAGCATTAACCCAGCAATAAAGAGATTCTTGTTGTCATTAACTAGGCTATCCCAAGTAGTTCGTGCGGCTTTAAATTCGGCCTCTGTAATCACCTTGTTAGAATACTGTTGGCTGGCTATTTCGTAAACTTTGACCGCAGCAGCATCTACTTTGAAAGTAAAAGCTGAAAAGGCTTGGATGGCAATGCCACTAATTGAAATAGCGAGGCCAAAGTAAATAGACTTCTGCTTGGCAACCTTGAGTGTCACAAGTCCAGTGAGGATCATAGCTACCAACAGAGGGCCGTTAATCGTAGTTTGGAGGCCAGAACGTTCAGAGACACTTAGCTTGAAGACGTTGCCAGTGTAAGCCGGGGCTAAGATGTCGCGCATAAACATAAAGGTCATAAAGGCAAAGAGGAAGAAGAAGAACCAGCGACTTTGCACATTACTTGAAATTACGCGCAAAGCCTGCTTGAAGTTGACATGGGTGCGTCCCTTCACCAGTACGCCATCGTGACGTGGTTCTTTTATCAAGGCTCCGGCAATGGAGATAGCGATTAGTACAAGGATTATGCCGGGAATTACAAAGAAGAAAATAGGATAGAGTGAGCTATAGTCAAAGGTAAAACCCTCTTTGTCGGGCAAAATTATTTTGGAGATTACTGAACCAAAGATAATACCTGCGATTAGTAAAGTCCAACCGATTGCTGCTACCAATCCGCGCACTTTCTCACTGGTAATATCTACAATTAGCGAAAGTGCGGCGGTACCCATTATCGAAATGCCTGTGCCATTGAAGAAGAAGACCGCTACCGCCGCAAGTAGCCAGCCGATTGGTATGGGGTAGTTGGTAGTGTTAAGGACTTCGCCTGCCACGCGGTGGTGGTAATTCGGATCACGCAATTGTTCCACTACCAGTACTATTAACGGGTAGGAGAGAGCCAACATAATGCCACCCACTAAGATGAAGGGTACACGATGTAGCCGTTTGAACGAGAGTCGATCTGAGAGTGAGCCTACGTAAGTGCGGAGTGGTTCTGCCAAGAAGTGAATACCTAGCAGTGCCCCAACTAAAATAGCTGGTACACCCAACTCATTTATTAAAATCGGATCTATGATACCGCTAATGACCACCGCCGAAAATCCACTGGCAACTTGGAACATCAGTATCATGAAAAAGACCAGTCCGGTTCCAATCGCCTTGATTGGTTTACTCATTAACTTACTCCTATCGTGCTACCAAATCCTCATTCGCCGCTGCAGCCTTGGCTTGCTTCTGTTCGCGCAGTTTTAGCCGATTTTTCCAGAACTTCCAAAAATATTGCCCCGCATTAATTAGGTAACTCGCATAGGCAACTAGAATTAGAGTCTTCCAAGCATCATCTGGTACATTTAACACTAAACCTACAATGAAAAGCGTATGGGTTATCATTACCACGCCGGTAATAGCATCTTCCCAGAAGAACTCAGGGGCGAAGTAGTAATGGTCAAAAACATCCTTTTCCCACAGCATCCCTGTAATGCACATAAAGTACATTATGGCTACTTTGATGATTACCATCAGGTTGGTTATATCTTTTAAGAGACCATTGGTGTCAATGGTATAAATTACAAAACCTGCGCTAATAAAGAAGAACAGTAGCTGGATGGGCGCTCCAATTATTTGCACTAATGTCCAAGGACTTTTTTGACGACGTTCAATCTGTTCGACAGTGTAGGTACTCATTAATTCGGTTAGCTGCTCCCTTCTGGTTTCAAGCTGTAACAGGCTCCCTGTTTGCACAGCTTGGTTGATTATAAAATTTTTCGGGTAGTTGTGTAGACTGGTCTTGGTCAAAGCTGATTAGCCCTATGATTGTAGGGATTGTAGGCTGAATATAACATAGGGATTAGGTGTAGTATGTAGTTCAAACTACATACAAAAACCAGCCCTTTCTTAGGACTGGTTCTTGATTTTTTTGTTAAATTGGTATATTTGCCAATCGGGATTGGAAATCGGGATTGGAAATCCCTCCTACAGAAAAACTAGCCTGTGCCTTGGTATATTTGCCAATCGGGATTGGAAATCGGGATTGGAAATCCCTCCTACAGA
>JACAUC010000207.1 GCA_013390945.1 Candidatus Chloroheliaceae bacterium | reverse complement strand
TCCGGTTGGACTACCCGAATTGTAAAGCGAAGGTTCCCGATTTTGAACCTTGCCAAAGGGTTTAATTGATGTTGACTCGGAACACTACCTCACTTAAAAGCATAAGAGGCCGATATTCAAATATGAAACCTTTTGCACTTTGAGGTACTTCAAAAGTTACCCAGCCTTTGACAGCATTTTCTTCCCAAGGAGCCTGTGAAAAGAAGCGGAAAAGATTGGTTTTGTCGGTACTGTTGAGAATACAACGGCTAAAACTTACTAACTTAGCTCAATCGTCCAATCACCATCAGCTTTAATATTGACTAGGAAATCGCCACTATCAACTTTTTCAGCCTTTTCACCAGTGTAATTACCAATAGCATTCACTAGTAGTGCAATGGCACTTCCATTTTGTGGGCTAAGTATACTTACAATAAAGTTAGTCTTACCTTTATGCGTCATTTTGAAAGTAGCTAGACCTGAATTAGGTATGTGCATTACAATGGCTTTATCACCCCTACCATTGTATGTTCCTAGCTTGGGCGAATCAGCTGCACCTTGAAGTACTAACTGTATTCCCTCTACGTCTATCTTCCAAGAATCAGTGGCCTTAATTTCTAATACATAACTACCTGATTGGCTTATAGGTATATATTGGCTACCTTGGTAGTTGCCTATGGTATTTACAGGTAAGTCAATTGTGTTTCCTTCCGCACTCAAAAGTGTTACAATAAAATTACCCTGACCCTTGTAATCCATAGTTAAACGAGCTACACCTGCATTCAACTTCAAATCCTTAATAACTTTACTGCCAGAACCAGTCAGACTTATTGGCTTATTCAATGCTGCAATAGTAGCCTTAGCATCAGCAGTAGCCTTAACCACAGCAGTGAACTGAGCAATTACTGCGGCGGTTGCTGTTGTATCTGCTGTTGGTTTAGGGGTTGCGGTGGCTAAGGTCGTAGCTCTAGCCGTTTCTAACGCTACAGGACTACCAGTGGTAACTTTTGTAACCGTAGGCTGGAGGCGGGGAGTTGGGGTAGCCACAGCAGTGGGAGTAGAGTCATCCACAAGTCCCACCATATCTTTACTAATCAAGAGCCGATTGACCATTATTATAATCAGTGCAATTAACATCAAAACATCCAAAACGATCAGCATATAACCCCAGACAGGTAAAGTTGGTTTATTCACGCGAACCGGAGCCGCTACCTTTTTAACCTTTTCCTTAGCCTTCTTAGCTTTCTTCTTAGAAGAGGGTTGCTCTGGAGGGGGAACTAAGGCTGGCTCGGTTTGAACATCTGGTTGTGACATTAGAAGTACTCCTATCTACTGCTCGTATTTAAAAAGGGTGTCCTGATTCAGTAAATACAGCCACTAAGAAGGATCAAAAAACTCTGAGCGGAGCTAAGAATAGCACAACCCTCGGTTTTTAACAAATTAACTATTCACGTATCTTCTCAATAAGTAGGGGTTTATTGAATAAACCCGCGTCACATTGGGCGTATGCAATACACCCCTACCACGAAATTTTGAGATGATACCTATTCACATCCGTTTAATACCAGATCCACCAATAGAGGCACTCTTCTCCGCAAAGAACCTAAATTAAAATTATCTGGAAGCCACTGCCGTTAGGTTTAGTGACATAAAAAAGCCCGCCTTTGCAGAACGGGCCTCAAACTTCCGTTTAGTGTAAATTAAGCGCGAGCAGTGGTTGGTTTGCTACTTCGGATGGCTTGAGCCAAATCCGCTTGATTGATGCGAACTGCACTATCCCAAGCATCCGTCACGGCGAACGGCCAAGTAACCATTGTAATCCAAGTTAAAAGGAAGAAGATTCCCTTCGCCCACTCTCCATTGTAAAACTGCCCCATACCGGGAATAAAGGCGGAGAGTAGTACCGCACGGCCCGGATTCTTCTTTGGTTTCATTGTCTTTCTCCTCCAATACTGCCAGATTGTAAACGAACATCCACACGTCTATTTTACTTCTATTTCCTTAGTATAGCAAGTTTGGGGGTAGGTTAGGGTTAGATTAAATAAAGTTTTGGTGTTTATTCAATTTCGGTTTTGGATAGGATATAAAATTAAAGAGTACCGTCTGCTCGTTCGGCACTCTCTGGTATTAGACAGATCACACTTCCTCCTGCAACAAACCCGCTATTTTGCCTTTGAAAGATTTTCAGGCTAAAAAAAAGCACCACTGCAGGGTGGACGCTTCTACTAATGCCTATTTAAATTTGGTAAATTTGACAAAATCCTAATTTTATGTTAAATAAATCAAAATTAACCAAAACTAAAGCCTGCTCGAAACTTTAGCATCTAAAGCTTAGATCTGATCTAATCGGTTTATTGCTGAGTGTTTCATAGCTTTACTTTAAACGTATTCTGGAAATAGGGCCAATTTTGGTTTGGCCTTTAGAGCGACGGTCGGACAGAGCGTTGTCCGATGGTATTTTGGAGACGTTTAATTTTAGTTCAATCAGGAGTTTAATTATTAATGTTGCCAAATAGGGCTATTCTTACTTTCGTGTGCGATTTTTTTAGCCCCTACTTATTAAAAATAGCGCGGTATACCATCTTGGGGTTAGTACTCTTCAGTTTTATAGGGGGGATAATGCTTACAACCCTTTCGGCTCAGGCTGCCGAGCTTAGTTTCCAGAGCGAAGAAATTGATCCCCAACTTAACCAACTTTATCAAGAGCGTGACCAACTAGAAGAAGAGAAGAGGGCGATTGACCAGCTTGAGAAGCTATTTAATCTTGTAAATGTGTCAAACGGCTGTTGCACCAATTTCTTGGTAGTGGATAGCGTAGAGGAGAGTAAAGCGAAACTTGAGACCACCCGAGAGGACTTGAATCAAGCTCAAGTTCGATTGGAGCAGGAGATCCAGCGGCTAGAAAAACGGCTCAGGAACTATGCGATAGCAGAAAAGGTGCGTTCTGCGACCAATCCATCCGATTATCAAAATAATATCTATGATCGGTTTGGCTATAAAGCCTCTACTATAAGCGATTGTACTTGGTACGCTGCGGAGGCGGTCAAGTTAGCTAGTGGTGGTCAAATTGATCTAAACGAGCATAATTCAGGTTTTGGCAACTGGGGCAATGCTGGTGAGTGGGCTACTGCGGCGGCTACTTTTGCTCAAAATAATCCGAATGGTTCGGTAAGCGGAGTGGACAAAATTCCTTGGCCCGGTGATGTGATGGAGTGGCCGGGACATGTTGCTTTTGTAGAAAAAGTGCGCGATATTCGCGATGAGGGTGGCAACCTCTCGCGCTATGATGTGACTATTAGCGAAGAAATGGCAACTGGCGTGGGTCGAATAGGTAGCACATTCGTTAAACCAGACGAGGATCAGATGGGCCTAGTCAAACGTTGGCGCACCACCCTAGAATTAGAGGTTACGTCAAATTCAGAGGTAGCCGCCAACGTCAAGTTTATTCATTTCGATTACAAGTAGCACTATGACAAACCATCTTCTAGCTCACTTTGTACCCAATAGGTTTACTATTTCTCTGCTCCGAGTTTTTCCTCGGTCTCGTGCCACTCTACCTCAATCTGCTGCTCGGTGTGTTGCCACTCTACCTCAATCTGCTGTTCGGTGTGTTGCCATTTGGCTTCAATCTGATCTTTGGCCCGTTGCCACTTGGCTTCAAGCAGATCTTTGTTGCGTTGCCACTTGGCTTCAAGCTCGTCTTGAGCCCGTTGTCGTTCTAGTTCAAGCTGATATTCAGCACTTTGGTCTTGGGCTTGGGACTCTTGTCGTAGTATTTCAACCTGTTGTGCGGCGCGTTGTCGTATCATTTCAATCTGTTGTTCGGCGTGTTGCCGTATCGCTTCAACTCTCCGTTGGAGTTGTTGTTGTAGCGTTTCGGCCTCTTGTTGCTCTTCTTCGGTCTCTTGATCGCTCTCTTCGGCTTCGGTTAGCCGTGATTGATCTTCGCTGGTTTTTTTTGTCATAGGTTTCCTTTCTACTCTACTAATTTTATATTTCTATTCTAAATACAACATAGCGAGAAGCGGTAGTAGCCGTCTCCTTAGTACAATGAAATTATAGCATAGGTTAGTTAGAAAGAAGGGATGTAGCGAACGATTGTTAAAGAGAGCCTAATCGGAGTGGATAGGAACTGCTATAATGAATTTACGGTCTCTGTGAGAGGCACTTAAACTTTTAGCAGGAGGAGAGAGTAGCTTTGAGCCACTTTTTAATTGAAATTACTTACAAGGTTCCAACTGAGAAACTAGATGAGTTTGTTTCATTGCACCGCAGTTTTTTGCAGACTGGCTATGATAGCGGATTGCTCCTATACTCTGGGCCACAAGAGCCGCGCGTGGGCGGTATAATCTTGGCACGGGCCGAGTCTAAAGAGGTTATTATCGAGTTTTTTTCCCACGATCCTTACCAAAAGAATAAGATTGCTGAATATCGTTTGGTCGAATTTAATCCCGTAAAATTCCAACCCTTTTTACAGGAGTGGATAGAGGGCAAATAAATGGCCTGCTTCCACTAAGCGGGAACGGTAGGAGAGCTTAGAAAGCTCTCCTACCGGAAATTTCTAGGCCGCGCAGGTTACCAGTTGTGAGGCTTTAATAGCCTTGGTGAGGGTCTCTATCGCGTAGGTGACCTCTTCTTCGGTGGTCAAGCGTCCTACGCTGATTCGAAGGCTGGAGAGTGCCCGTTCATCGCCAAAGCCCAAAGCCCTAAGTACGTGTGAGGGATTAGGATTGGCAGTGTTACAGGCACTACCCGCCGAAATCGCGAGATCTTCTAAAGCTGGCAGAAGGTGGTTATTTTTGATACCTTTGATGCTGACGTTTAGGTTGTGGGGTAAGCGTTCGGTAGGGTGTCCGTTCAATTCTACGCCCTCAACCGCATTTTGCAATTGGTGTAAAATGCGGTTGGTATACTTGCGTAAACGAGTAGCTTGCTCCTCTTGTTCGACCCGACAAAGCTCTGCTGCTACACCAAAACCTACAATCGCGGGAACATTAAGAGTACCGGAGCGAATACCTTGTTCGTGTCCACCACCGTAGATGACCGGGGCCACATCCACCCAGCGGTCGGTACGGCGTACATACAAGGCTCCGATTCCCTTTGGCCCATAGATTTTGTGGGCCGAGATCGAGACTAGATCGAGGTTCAAGGCTTCCACATCTAAAGGCAGGTGTCCAGCAAACTGCGCCGCATCGGTATGAAAAAGCACGTCGTGTTCGCGGGCAATAGTCCCAATTTCTTTTAGGGCCGCCAAGGTGCCAATTTCGTTGTTGGCGGCCATAATCGAGATAAGAACTGTGCGCGGAGTAATGGCTCGTCGGACTGCTTCGGGGTCTACCCGCCCATATTGATCTACTGGCAGGTAAGTTACCTGCTTGCCTAGCCGCTCTAGTTGTTTGGCCGAGTCTAGAATGGCTTTGTGTTCGGTGACACAGGTGATAACATGGTCGCCTTTAGTGGCGTAGCGTTCGGTTACTCCAAAGAGGGAGATGTTATCGGATTCGGTTGCGCCACTAGTGAAGATAATCTCTTCTGACCGTGCGTTGATTAGCCGTGCAATTTGGGAACGGGCTTTACTTACGGCGTGTTGGGCAATGCCCCCAAAGCGATGACCGGTGCTGGCGGCATTACCAAAATGTTCGCGGAAATAGGGTAGCATCGCGTTCAGGACTCGTTCATCTACCGGGGTAGTGGCGTTGTAATCCAGATAAATTGGCAGCGTTACACTCATGGCTAAATTTCTCCTCCTAGTTGGATTATTTAAAATATTCTTGATTTCAAGTTTCAAAAGAAGCAGTTTCCGGGTCTTATCCAATCAAGGATGCTATAAGGGAAGAAAAATGCGTTTTTGGCAATGGGCAGTAAAAAACCCCTTATCTATATTTTCGGATAAGGGGTTCAAAATTTTATATTTCTAAATCTGTTTGCGATGGCTTACAAGGCGAGCTAAACAGATTCCCTTATCTTGCGCTTGCTTACTTTAACAAGCCTGCCGGAATTGGCACCATGCACATATTTTTTCATAGTTGCGCTGGTTGCCGGGCTTCACAGGGCCTTTTCCCCTCCACCTCTCTGGATAAGAGCATCCAATATTCAACTGTTAAGTAATCGGTTTCTACCTAAGATTAATATAATATACTTTATCCAATTTGTCAAGAGCTTTTTGAGGAAATCTTAAAAAGAGCGTATCTTCTCAATAGGTAGGAGTTGTAGGCTGGCCGTAGACTGGTCTATTGAATAAACCCCCCGTAGGCTGGTCGCAAACTGGGTCAACTGGTTGTTCAGATTGGGCGTATGAAATACACCCCTACCCTGAAATTTTGAGATGATACAAATCCATTTTACAAGGGCTTTACAAAAGGAGCCTGAACGTTTATCATATATCTATAATTGGTAACGTTTATCTTCTCAGCTTTGGGCTAAGGTTAGCCCGATGTGCGTGTTGGTTACACGCGGTGTAACCTTAACATTTGAGAGATACGGTTAATTCTCTTGGTTTTTGAGGATCAATCAGAATTATGCTAAATCGGATTTCACTGACCTACTGAAGGAACATCATTATGTTGCCTGAAGTTACGTTGTACTTTGATCGTATTCAGGTTCACTTGATACCACTATTAATCTCAATGACGAGCCGCTTACTATTCTACAGGCACTTGAGGATGCTGCCCAATGTTGGGGCGAAATCCGCGTTATGGTACATTGGTGGCATAATCAATAAATTATAAATCCTACTATAAGTTTAAGCTCAATACAAATCTAAACCACACCGGGCTGGCAAGTAGCTAGTCAACCCTAGATTGCCTATGCTACCGCTTGGTAGTAAGAATGGCTTAAAAATAGATAATCTTAAATTATCAATTATCTTTTTAGCAAGGTGATAAACTATGGCTGAAATGTATAGTGCAAGGCGGAAAAAGGAAGTGCCTAAAATCGTCGTAATTGGCGGTGGGACGGGTGTATCAACGGCTCTAACCGAATTGAAACGAGTTTCAGATGTTACAGCCGTCGTTTCGATGATGGATAGTGGCGGTTCTAGCGGGCGTTTACGCGATGAACATGGGATCTTGCCGCCGGGGGATGTGCTAAAATGTATCTCCGAACTGCTCCCGGAAGATGACCGGAGCCGGAAATGGGGCGACCTACTCAATTACCGTTTCCGCAAAGGTGAAGGGCTGAAGGGGCATAGCTTGGGCAACCTACTCCTAACCGCCTGCTATGATTGGGAAGGTGGTACGGCTTTTGGAATTGAGGCACTCTCTTGGCTCTTCAATATTGAAGGTCGGGTCTTGCCTGTCACGCTCAACGACGTTGATCTGATTGCCAAGCTTTCCGATGGTAGCGATGTGGTAAGTGAAACCAAGATTGACCTACGCGGCGAAAATTTAGATACCAAAATTGAGTATATCTATCTCTCCCGCCGGGCGCAACTCTTTCGTCCAGCTTACGAGGCTATTATGGAGGCGGATAAAATTGTGA
The DNA here is from genome assembly GCA_013390945.1 of Candidatus Chloroheliaceae bacterium. Lineage (GTDB taxonomy): Bacteria > Chloroflexota > Chloroflexia > Chloroheliales > Chloroheliaceae > L227-5C. The sequence goes on along the minus strand of JACAUC010000207.1, from coordinate 3,126 downwards.
TTGGGCCGGGCAGTCTCTTTACTAGTATTCTACCTAATTTCCTAGTAGATGGTTTGGCGGCGGCACTTCAGGAAGCCAAAGCTCCCAAAATTTACGTCTGTAACCTTGTTACCGACCCGGCGGAGACCGATGGTTATAAGGCATCCGACTTTATTCAAAAGGTGACAGAGTATTTGGTAGAGGGTATGCGGCTCGATTATGCGATCATAAATGATGGTCCCATTAATGATGTTACCAAACGTATGTATGAGAAGGAGCGTAAGTTCTTGGTGCGTTATGATCCAGAAAGATGTGAACAAATGGTTCAGCACGTCATCACCGGGCCATTTTGTGCGGGCAAAACTATTCTGCGCCACAATAGCCATCACCTCGCCCAAATCATCCTAGGGCTGGAGTAAAAATGTAGGAGGGATTTGAAATCCCTCCTACATTTTTCTAAAAAAGGAGCAAATTGTGATCGAGGCGTTAACTATCGCCGGGCGACGCTTTGAATGGGGCCGCCGAACTTATTTGATGGGTATTCTCAACCTAACACCCGATTCGTTTTCCGGGGATGGCTTAGGCGTTGACTTAGACGCTGCCCTCGACCAAGCCCAACGTTTTGCCGAAGCCGGAGCCGACATCTTGGATCTGGGCGGAGAGAGTACCCGCCCTAATGCTGTGCCTGTAAGCGAGACCGAAGAAGAGCAACGAGTCTTGCCTGTGTTGGAAGTTATCCACGCCGCTCTGCCTTTGCCACTTTCGATTGATACCTTTAAGCCGGAGGTGGCTCGGGCCGCCCTGCAAGCCGGGGGGCATCTGCTAAATGATATAACTGGCCTAGCTCATCCGGTTATGCGTACCCTCGCCGCCGAAAGTGGTGCGCCTGTAATTATTATGCACAGCCGGGGTAATGCTCAAACGATGCAGCAATTGACCGACTACAACGGCGATGTGTTAGGTGAACTGGAACGCTTTTTTGAGCAACGCCTAACGGAAGTAGAAGCCGCTGGAGTAAAATGCGAAAAGATTATCCTTGACCCAGGTATTGGATTTGCTAAAACCGCTACCCAAAACCTTGAAATCCTGCGAAACTTGCCTCGCTTGCGTCGCCTCGGTTATCCCCTACTAATCGGGGTGTCGCGTAAAGCCTTTATCGGGCGATTAGTGGCCGGGCCGGGCCAAGAGAGTAGACCACCTGCCGAAAGGGTCTACGGAACCGTAGCGGCAGTAACCCTAGCCATTGCTGGAGGTGCCGATATTGTCCGGGTGCATGATGTCGAGGCTTTAGCCGGAGCTATTCGGGTGGCAGATGCTATCGTTCGGTCTGCCTCCCCGGAATTTGATTGGGTATGAATAAAGAAGAGAAAATAGAGCAGTCTCCTCCGTCCAATTCGACCGAAACTGAATTTTGGCGACTCAAACAGAAGCGGTTTCAGCCAGAGTTCTTTTGGCTGCTGCTAATCTTGGGGTTAGCACTAAGCTTGCGCCTCTTCCGACTGGACTACCGCAGTGTTTGGTACGACGAGAGTTTTTCGATTATTCTGGCGCGACAAGATTTAGCTACTCTTATCGCGGGTACAGCCCACGATTATCATCCCCCCCTCTTCTACCTAGTACTTTCCCTTTGGATGAAACTTTTTGGCGAGGGGATTTATGTTACTCGCTTGTTATCCTTGCTATTTGGTATGGGTACAATTTTGCTAGTTTACCAGTTGGCTAAAACCCTCTTTGGCCCCAAAACGGCCCTGCTGGGTGCTTTTCTAGCAGCGGTGGCTCCTTTTCAGCTACTCTATTCGCAAGAAGTGCGGATGTATAGTTTGCAAATCCTGTTGGGTGCTTGGCTCTGCCTGACCTTCTACCAAGCCTACCGACGTGATAGCCGCGAGGAGTGGGTGCTTTTTGGCGTGGCCGCGCTCTTGTCACTCTATAACCTCTATTTCTCCCTCTTTGGAGTGGTAGCACTTGATCTCTTTTTCGTAATTCTGATGCTCTATAATTGGCGGGTGTTGAGGGTAGTGGAAAAGAGTAAAATTCGCCACTGGTTAGTGACTAACTTGGTAGTAGCACTTTTATACTTGCCTTGGCTCTTTATCTTGTTAGGGCAGGTGGGTAGGATCAAAAAATCTTACTGGATTACGTTGCCCAACCCACTTGAAATTTTCCGGCTGTTAGATGTCTTTCTCTATAACGCCACTAACCTAACGGTAGATCCACCCTATGACTTGATCGGATTGCTGCTCGCGGTCTTTTTGTTAATCTTTATGTTGCAGACCCTCCGCTATCGGCTAAGGCGAGGTGAAAGAGGAGACTTTCGACGTTCGCTGGAGATAGCCATGTTGCTAACTTATTGGCTTGGACCAGTGCTTTTGGTGCTAATGGTCTCCTATCTTTTCGCTCCGGTCTACCTAGAGCGCAGTCTGATTGCCTTTGCCGTACCCTGCTATATCTTGTTGGCCCGGGTAGTGCAAACGGCTCGCCACCCCAACTTCTGGCCGCTGCTGCTGGTTCCGGGAGCCGTCTTGGTTTTGGTCTCACTCTATTTTTATTTCTTTTCCCAAGATTACACCATCCACTATGATTCTACCTCGGCAACGGCTTATATCTCCCAAAATTATCGTCAAGGCGATATTGTGATTCACACCAACAAGCTCAGCTATCTGCCCTTTATCTACCTTAAAGCACCCGGACTACAGTTTGTGGTACCAGAGGAACCGGGCAATCCTCACGATGATCTTTCGCCAGAGACGCAGCGGGCCATTGGCCTAGATTATGTGCCAGTGGAACAGGCGATAGAAAAAGCTGGGCCAAGTAGTCGGGTCTGGTTAGTACTAACTCCTCCTCAACCGGGCCAAACCGATTACCAGAGGCAGGTGGTCAAAGGCTTTCTTGATCGGCATTACAGCCTCTCCGCCTCCCAAAGCTTCTATGGCTTGCTGGTCTTGCTCTATTCACCAACTCCCAAGCAGTAGCAATTCTACTCTTTTATTCATAAAGGGCTTGATTAATCACGAGTCGAGGTCTCAATTGGCGGAGCAACATCCTACAGAGGGGGAGGCGGAGTCTCAATTGGCAGAGCAACATCCTACAGAGGAGGCGGAGTCTCAATTGGCGGAGCAACATCCTACAGAGGAGGCGGAGTCTCAA
>JACAUC010000206.1 GCA_013390945.1 Candidatus Chloroheliaceae bacterium | reverse complement strand
TAATCCCGATTTCAATCTAACCAATTGTAAGAGGGATTTCTAATCCCGATTTCAACCAAACCCCATCGGGATTAGAAAAACGGGTTTACGTGTCAAGATTGGAGCGCACAAAAGCATCTACGCGGCTGATATATTCGGCTTGGTCATAATATTGGGCGGCGACGTGTCCAGCATAGGGGATAATCCACAATTCCTTGGGGCCGGGGGTCGCTTCGTAGAGGAGACAGCCCTCTGAGACTGGAATAACCCGGTCTTGTCCACCATGGATAAGTAGGTGCGGCAGGGAGCGTCCTTCGCGGGTCATCTGGAGTAGTGATTCCACCGGGTCAATCTTCTTATTTACCGTCTTGGCAAAGAGCCTACTCCACCACACCGCGGTACGCAAGAAAGGGAATTTTGGTAATCGGTAAAAGTGACGGAAACTCATGCTCAAGACCGTATCAAGGGAGGCAAAGGCGCAATCCGTGACGATTACTTTAATATCGCGGCACCTTTCTGCCGCCATAATCGCAGTTGCTCCACCCATCGAGTAACCATAGACGGCAATCCGTTCCGGGTCTACTAGCTCTGGACGACTCTTGAGATAGGCTACGGCTCCCAGCAAGTCCTGTACTTCCCAGAAACCTACCGAAGTATGCTTGCCACCACTAGCCCCACAACCTCGAAAGTCAAAGGTCAGGGCGTTATAGCCTGCCGCCTGTATCCCTAGGGCCGCTTCGTGGAGATCATGGGCCGCGCCATGAAAACCATGACACAATATTAAAGCTTCCCGTGCCTCTAGGTTGGGATAAAAATAGCCATTGAGCGTTAAACCATCGGTGCTTTCAAAAGCTACTTGTTCGAGGGGTAAAAGTGGACTTTGCAAAGTAGTTGAAGGAGTGCGACGTTGGGGCTTAACCGCTTTATAGCCCACCACCGCTGAAACGGCGGTGACACCACCACCTAGGGCCGAGAGCGCGATCAGACCAGTCTTAATCCAACTGCGCCAATTCCTTCCAGCCCGGCTCACCGCCTTAACCGCCCCCTCTGCCAGATCAACGCTACGATGAGGGCTGGAACCGACCAAATCCTTGTTAAAAAATGCTTCGGTCATAATTTACCTCGTTTCGGCAGCACCCTTGTTGCCTAGCCTATATCTCTACATTCGATCTTGCTACCGGGCGGGGCGGTTAACTTCACTCGCATCGCACCCTTTAAGCGGACTAAATCTTAAAACTTAGTTTATAAGGTTTCGCCCTCTTTATCAGCATACAAATTTCAAGCTGCAATGTCAATAGCACTTCGCAGTGAGTGGTCAAGCCCGATAGAAAGCAGGTTTGTTAGGTGGTCTTCCACTCTTTGAGAAGTTCAGTGAGGCGGGAGAGGCAACGTTGGTATTTTTTTCGATAGCCTTTGTCGCGGTATTCCGACATAAAGAGGTCGGGTAGGGTGCAGCTAGAGGAAACCGCCAAGCCTATCTCCTGATCGTAGAGCTTATCTATAAAGTGGACAAAGCGCAAGGCGACAGTCTGGTTTTCGATAGGGGCCAACCCCTCGATAAAAAAGGCATCGAGCGGAGTCAGTAAGCGGGCATAGCGGATAGGATGCAATTTTTCCAGATGGTTGCAGAGACCGTCAAAGGTGGTATAAAGTTTGGCTCCGGTAGTGGGTACAAAATTTTGATAGGACTGCCTTAATTCAGGTAGAGAATAGATACCGGGCAGATGGCCGTCCTCGTTGTAGTGGCGGTGGCGGTAATCTTCACCTTCGATCCGTATAACCTCAAAGGTGGCGGCAATTATCCCAATTTCGCGTTTGAACTCTTGAGCGGCAAAACGGCCTTGACCCAATTCGGTAGGCAGCGTATTGGAAGTGGTGATGATGCGAGTTTTGCCCTGCGTTACCGCACTCAGAAAGGTTTTGGCAAGCATGGTATTGCCGACATCATCAAGTTCAAACTCATCAATACAAAGCATCCGATAAGCCGAAAAAGCGCGAATGCACTCTTGCATCCCCATCGCCCCAAAAGTATAGGTTAATTCCTCAAAAGAGAGATAGGCTTTGGGTGAGGGTGCTTCCAGATAAGCCGAGGCTAGAAGGTGAGTTTTACCGACACCATAGCCACCATCGAGGTAAAGTCCTTTGGGACTTTCTACTAAAGGAGCTTGGCGGTATAACCAGCGTCCAAAAAAACGGTCGCGAGGCTTATCACCACCCGCCAAACCATTGACATAACCTCCGAGCCGCTCAAGGGCTGCCGCTTGGGAGGGATAGTTATGGTCGGGCTGGTAGCTCTCGAACGAGACATGAGAGAAACGAGGGGTTGGCACAAACCCCTGCACAATTTCTTCCACTGAGGCCGAAGTATTGATCTGAGCGAGGGTCAATTCGGTGGAGCCGTTTTTCAACTTTTCGCTCTCTAACGAGATTAATTCCTTATCCATAGGTGGTAAGTTTACCTAAGTTTTAAGGTTGTGTCAATTTTGAACTCGGACATAAATAGCAAGGTCAAAATTCATACAAGGAGGTTATATTAGCGGCAAAGGCTTTGCAATGTTCAATCAACAACTTTTCGAGGTCGTCGGCTTTTAGAGGTCGGCTAAAGAGATAGCCCTGCATCCCGCCACAGTGATGTTGGGAGAGAAAGAGCTTTTCCGCCTCAGTCTCTACCCCTTCGGCCATTACTTTTAGATTCAAACTATGGGCCATCTCAATAATCGCTGTGGTAATCGCTGCATAATCTGAGTCGCTAGTGATGTTTTGTATAAAGCTACGATCTATTTTCAATACATCAAAGGGAAAGTGCTTCAAATAGCTTAAAGAAGAATAGCCCGTTCCAAAATCATCAATGGCGATACTGATACCCAAAGCCTTCAATTTATTCAAGGTAGCAATGGTAGCCGTAGCATCCTGTATCACCAAACTTTCGGTAAGCTCCAGTTCTAAATATTGTGGAGCAAGCCCGGTCTCTGCCAAAATACTGACCACCTTCTGACTTAAATCGGACTGGGTGAATTGCCGGGCCGAGAGATTTACCGCCATCCTTAAAGAGGGAAATCCGGCCTCCTGCCAAGCTTTGGCCTTAGCGCAAGCTGTTCTCAAGACCCACTCCCCAATGGGGATAATTAACCCGGTCTCCTCCGCAATGGGAATAAATCTGACAGGTGAAACTAGACCCCAATCGGGATGATTCCAGCGAATCAAAGCTTCGAGGCCAATGATCTCTCCGGTTTGAAGGCTGACCTGAGGTTGATAATATAGCTCAAATTCGTCTCGCTCCAAAGCCTGACGTAAACTAGGCTCCAAAGTTAGGCGGTCGGTAGAGTTGGCCAAGGTCAAGTCTGGGGTATAAAACTGATAACTATTGCCGCCCTGCTTCTTGGCTTGCAACATAGCAATACTAGCCTTTTGGATCAGGATCTCCAGATTATCTCCATCCGAAGGGTAACGACTGATGCCTATACAAGGGGTAATATAAACCTCCTTCTCTTTCAAGGTAAAGGGTTGCGCGAAAGCCGTCAAAATAGCCTGAATCCGGGCAGTCTCCGACTGACCCTCTGAAACCGTAAGAATAGCAAACTGGTCGGCCTGTAACCGGGCAATCAAATCTTCGGTGTCAAGACAGCTCGCTAACCGTACCCCCACCTCTTTCAGTAGTAAATCGCCGCTGGCATAGCCGAGGCTATTATTTACTAGGGCAAACTGCGTTAAATCCAAAAATAGAATTGCTCGCTTCTTTTCAACCGAATTATTCTGGTCTAGGGTTAGCCTAAAATATTTTTCCAACATACGTTGGGTGGGTAGCCCTGTTAGGTTATCATAATGGGTTAACTGCTCTAATTTCTCTTCTAATTGCCTAAACTCGTTCGCCTGATGTTGCACTAGCCGAGCTTGCTTCTCCAAACGACTATTGATTGCTTCTAGTAGCTCATTTTTAGTGAAGGGCTTGGTAATATAGTCGTCAGCCCCCAGCACCATTCCCCGACGTAGTTCAGCCTTTTCGGCTTTAGCCGTAAGGAAAATAAAGGGAATCGTAGCGGTAGCCAGATCTTGGCGTAAATCGGCCAAGACGCTATAGCCATCCAGTTCCGGCATCATGACATCACAAATAATCAGATCAGGTCGTTGCTCACGTGCCACCTTAACTCCAACCAAGCCATTTTCGGCTTCAAGTGGTTCAAAACCTTCTAATTCAAGTAATGTGAGAATATTAGAACGAATATATTCCTCATCCTCAATCACCAAAATTTTCTTCATAACCTTACCTCAACCCAGCTACACGTCTTTTCAAGGTTTGTTGCTAGTTCCCAATTTTTGTAAAGTCCCAACCAACTATCAAAGCGACTTACCCAAATCTAGGGTAGTCTAGTACTATATTAGCATAAGAACATTACAAACGCTATTAAATTACCGGGAAGTTTATTAGAGCTTTGTGTACAATTTACACTAGGTCGTACAGCCTTTATTCCGGTTGAAGAACTTTTAGAAGCGCGTTATAATGAAAAAGCTTGACAGGCTGAGTTATCAAACCAAACTGGACTTTTCATCAAATATTCTAGGAGAGAAATTGCCCCCAAAATTGTTTAGCTTCATTTCTAAAGTGCGAATGGTCTTGGCACTCTGGCTTTTGGCCCTATTAGTGGCAGGTTGTGGCGGTGAAAATCCAACCCCGACTCCAACAATTGCTCCACGCACTGGGGCTCCTAATTTAGCCAAAAGTACTTCTACCCCGGCAAATAAATTTACCCCGGCAGTTACGGGTAGCACAACTACAACCTCGATCCTACCAACTGTGACCAATATTCCTGCACCTACCATCGTACCTACCAATACACCCGCACCAACACCCACGCCAATGCCCCCGGCCAGCAAAGGTGGTAATGTGACTGGGGCATTACTCTACGACCCCCTGAACTTACACCCGTACAAGCGCAACAACGAGAGCGGGTTGCAACTCACCCAACTACTCTACGCTGGAGCCTTGACTAGCCGTGACCCCAATTCGTTGGCACTTATTCCCGGGGCGGCAACAAGCTGGACGGTGAATGTGGCAGCCCTGACCGTCACCTTTAAGCTAAAAGAGGGGTTGCGCTGGAGTGATGGCTTGCCGCTTACCAGCAGTGACTATTTGTGGACTTACGAACAATTGCGTAAACCTGAAAATAGCTGGCCGTATGCCACCAACGCTTTCTATAATCCGGCGAACCCTAACTCAACGGGTATCGAAAATCTCACGGCCCCCGATGCTAGGACATTGGTGGTTAAGCTACACACCCTTAGCTATGATCTAGCCGCGCGAGCAGATGTAATTGAGCCGCTGCCGCGCCAGACTTGGGAAAGCAAAGATTGGAATGACCCCACCAAAAACCCGGAAATCAATCGGCCTAGCGTGGTGAGCGGCCCTTGGAAACTTCAGGAGTGGAAGCTAGGCGAAAAGATTACCTTTGTCGCCAATGGAAACTCCACCATCTTTACTTGGCCCAACCTAGATAGCCTAACTTTTCAGATTGTCCCAGATAGTGCCACCGCCTTACAACGTCTTAAAAATGGCGAACTAGATTTCTATACCCCGGAAGCCTCCGAGCAGGCCGAGTTTGAAAAGTTGTCCAATGTGCAAACCTACCGCTGGACCCCGCTTCGCCCCACTTGGCAATATGTAGGCTTTAACTTTCGCAAACCCAGCTTACAAGACCGACTCTTGCGGCAGGTCTTAGCTTACGCCACTGACCGGAAGACGATTATTGATAAACTGGCCTTCGGTCTAGGTCGCCCACTCTATAGTGATGTGGCTCCTTGGCAGCCTTACTTTGTACCCAATCTACCCCGCTACGATTTTAATCCTAACTTGGCCCAACGCTTGCTCAAAGAGGTTGGGTACACACTCAAAGATGATAAGCTGGTTTCTCCTAATGGTACGCCCCTGCCTACCCTGAAGCTAGTCTATAATTCGCCTAGCCCTTTGCGAGAAGGGATTGCCAATCTACTAAAACAATCCTACGGTACGCTTGGTATTCAGTTGCAGGTTATAGCCCTAGATTCTAGTAGCTATGTCAAATTTATTACCAATCCGGCCTCAGATTATGATTTATTCTTGGGAGGCTGGACAACTGACCTTGACCCGGAACAATTCGGGGAGGTCTGGCAAAAGATACCAGAATTGAACAACGGAGCCTATGGCAACGAAAAGCTGACTAATCTTTATGAGCAGGTTCAAAAAGAGGTGGATAGTGTCAAACGCAAAGATTTGATGGCGCAGATTCAGCGTTTAGAAGCCGAGGAACAACCTTACATCTATCTCTATGCTCAATTGGACTGGCTTAATGTTAGCAAGCGGGTGGCTGGCTTTACCACTAACTCTATTGGTCCAGCGGGTAATCTTTATACCGATTGGTTTGTGGTTAAATAAAATAATTATTCATAATTACAAAGAGACACCCCTGCTGACAGGGGTGTCTTGGTTAAAGGATAATATCATCCGAAGATTTGTACAGATCCGGCATTTTATATTGAACCCCCAGCCTTACTGGGGGTTCAATTCACCTAGTCCGGCTCTTAACTTGACACTTTCCAACCAAGCAGCATGTCTAGTGCCAACCAGCGAAGCATTGAAAGAAATTTCAATTTTTTGCTCTTTTTCGTTTACCTCTACCTTAAAGCCCCTGTCACTAGCTACATTACCACAAATGGTTTGCCTAAAGCTTAATTCAGTTTCAGGATATTTTTTGCCAGCCTCTTTATGAGGCCAACCATACTTAGGAAGGAGAATAGCTGGAACAAACCTCAAAGCTTTAGGTGATGGCTCCGTATGGCAAAGGGTAGTCAAAGAACTGGAGCCTATTCTTTGTCCTTTTAATTCCCATTCGGCAGCGTTTGGGATAGGCAAATTATTTTCTTGGATACCGAGCAAATCTTCGAGGGTGTTCCCAATGCCTCCAACATTCCCTGGCCGAGCGTTGGGTATCCAACCCATATTTTTAATTTCTCTGATTCGCTCTACAAGCCCTTCTTTAGTGAAAATAGGTACGGGTTCTTCCATTACTCAGACTCCACAATAGTAACATTAGCGGGGCTAAGTTTTTTAGTCTTTACCTTAACCACTTGTTTCTTCTGGCTTTTTTCCTCCTCAGTTTCAGGCTTCCAAAAATCTAACAAATATTCAAAGGTCGTACCCATGGTGATGTAGTTACTAGGATAGCCAAAAATACCAATATTGTTGACGATATTGGTTCTATCCCAAATGATAGTGTTTCTTAACTCATAGCCGCGCCGCCGCAGTTCATCCACTAGGGCAAGGTGGAGCGTGATACGTTCATTTTCCCACCACATATCAGGAATGTTTATCACGCAATGACCTTTGGGGCGGAGCAAAGGTAAGAGACCCTCGTAAATATCCCCCATGGCCGTCGCCCACTCCTCGATAGGGAGTGTACCTAAATCTCTCTCGTCTTGGGAATATTGCTCCACCTTGCCCAATTGAGCATTTTTCCTAGAACGCATAGATTTGTTTTTTCTGACTCGATTGAGCAGATTAGCATAAGGGGGAGAAGTCCAGATCAGGCCCACCGAGCCCGGCTCAAAATAAGCTGGAATATTTCGAGCATCGTCATTAAGGGCGATTTGTTGAGTATCGTTCAACATTTCTGCTTGCATAAGGCGTTCGTTGCAGAGCGCGATATATTTTGGTTGTAAATCGAACCCCACCGCATTTCTATTAGCATCACGGGCCGCCACCAGTGTCGTGCCGCTACCAATGAAGGGATCTACTACAAGTTCTCCCACATGGGTGAAAAGCTCGATCACTTTCTTGGAGAGGCTAATCGGAAAAGTAGCTGGATGTTTTTCCTTGTCCCTAATATCTCTTTTCTCGTAATAGAACTGCCACACCCCAATCTGAGATTTAATCCACTCCTTAGCCGTGAGACAATTCAGATTGTTAGGGGGACAATTACACAGACGTTTATGCCCAATCTCTAAGATTGGCACAAGGTCAGATTTTTCTTTTTCTACAGTAAGTAACATATGATCCTCAGTTGTCGAGTAACTGTTAAGGCAAGCCTCTTAGGATTATACTACACCCCCCATCAAAACTCTACTTGACCCACTCCATCGGGTGTAGCGTAGAAAAGTCGGTAAGCTTTTTTAGGCCGCCTTTTGACTATTTTGCTGTACCCCTTGCCAAGCCAACTCAAAACTTCCACTGTGTGTTGGGAATTACCGAAAAGCTGTAGAATTAACAAGGTCTTCTATAGCATCATCTCAAAATTTCGGGGTAGGGGCGTATTGCATACGTCCCATGTGAGGCCAACCTGCGGTGGGTTTATTCAATAAACCCCTACTTATTGAGAAGATATATTCTATAATCATCTGTATTATGAACGGATTTGAGCTAATTTAAGATTTCTGTTAAAATTTATCTATCTCGTACCAAGTTTGGGTAGGTACATTACAACCCAAACAAGTAGGCGCGGATTGCAACATACCTACAGAGTGTGTTACGCATCAGGAAGTGGTGTTATCGCGAGTTTCAGACTCAATTCGGAAGATTTTGTGACTGAAAGTAACGCTTTATAGTTTTCGTTTGGTTCTTTAATCCTACTAAGAAATCTATGCAGAACAAAAAACCTTGCTTTACTTCTTCAGATACGGAATTTCGGGGGCTGGTCGAACGCCTGTTAGCTTGCCCTTCGCTGCAAAGCGATAGCGGTATAGAGCATGTTACACACCAGTTGCCGGACAAACTCAAAAATGCGATTAAATATGCGCCACAGGCTACTGCCAAAGAAAAAGTTACCTCGCTGTTGCAAGCCTGCCTGAACTACCCACAGGGCTTGCTTGAGCTACTGCAAATAATACAATTTTACGATGCTGGCACGTTTCAATTTATTGGTCTGCTTCATTACACTGCCGGGATTCTCTTGGATTCTGATACGGGTTATCTATTTGAGTTTTATTTGAGGAATCTACTGGAGCGTTTTGACGAGATAGATGACATCGAGCCACAAGAGCTAACGACCAAGCCCGGTCTGCGACCTGAGCCTAACAGCTTTAGCTTAGGGCAGAGACACCCAGCACGTTCAAAACGCCTAACTAGACTGCACACCCTAGAACCCACTTACAGCCCTTCTCTTTCTGAAACTACTCCGACAGCCACCCCTTTTGAGCGTAAACCCGACGAGAAGCAAACCAAAGTGCGGGTAGAGGATTACCTGACCCAGAAGAGACGGATGGTGCTATTGGGTGCGCCCGGTGCGGGTAAATCCACCACCTTACGACGGCTCTTCCGGCTATTCCTGACCTACTGGCAGGACGTTGAATGGTCTGTCGCTAATTCCAAGCCGAATCTGGGCAAATTATACGGGCGTGTGCCGCTCTTTGTGGAACTTGGACGCTGGCATGATAAACAGCAAAATTTACTCTCTTTTTTACAGAACTATTTAAATGAAGAACTGGAAGACGGACTTAAAAATAGCTCGCTTTTGACCAGAGAAAAGGAAGGTCAACGCGAACTGGCCCGGTTAATAGTCTCTATGCTGCCGGGTTTGCTAGAAGGAGGCCGTTTGCTGTTACTGCTGGACGGTCTTAACGAAATGCCGCAGTTAGAACGCAACGATAAGGGTCAGGTTAGTGACCGCCGGGTGGAGAGCTTGGCAAGATTAGCCAGCCCACCCTATAACAGCACCGCCTGTATCTTAACTTGCCGGGTAGGGGATTTCCAAGTAGAAGGGCAAGTCGTGTCCGAATGGCTCGATTTGCACGTACTACCACTGGAAGAGGCCGAAGTAATGGCTTTCGCTCAGGCATACTACGAAGACAAGGGGCAAGCAGGTGGCTTATCCGCCCAATTGTTAGCAGCACTTTATCCTACAAATATCAACTATGAAGGCGATAGTCCAAAAAAGTTCCGTTCGCTAGTGAGCCAGCCCTTTTATCTAGTTCGTCTGCTAGATTACTATCACGAATATAAAACCTTCCCCCAAAACCCCGCCCGCCTGCTGAAATTCAGTGTGGACGAAGCCCTAGAAGGTGCCGTCGAGCGAGGAATGTTGCCGTCTGAGCAAAAAGAGAGGTTACTGAAAGCTTTAAGTTTGTTGGCTTTTAATATGAGCGATGCCAGCCAAGTAGGGGTGAATCAGATTAGCCTTGCTATAGCTTGGCTCTTTCACCGCCGTAATGAGCAAAACAGGGTGAATCAAGAAAATTATAGCAAACCAGAAGCCAGCCCAGAGGAACAAGTATCCGCGAAAGATCTACTGGAATGGGCGGTTGGAAGTGGTCTACTCAGTCGGCTGAGCATTGGCGGCATCCGCTATACCCACCAGCTTTTACAGGAATATTTCTGCGCCTTCTATTGTAATGAATCTAACCTTGACCCTGAACTGCTTAACCGGGTATTTAACAGTTACCAATTGCGCGAGGTGCGTACTTTATGGGAAGGCTTGGATGATAATCTTTTCCACAAACTGGTGGTGAACCTCAAAGACCCTGAGCCTAAAAGAAGAAGTAGTGCCGCTAGTGCTTTAGAGAAGTATGGTCAACATAAGGAAGCGATAGTAGCGATAGTGCCTTTAGTGGAAGCACTCAAAGATCAGCATAGCGACGTGCGACGGTATGCCGCTAGTGCTTTAGAGAAGTATGGTCAACATAAGGAAGCGATAGTAGCGATA
>JACAUC010000205.1 GCA_013390945.1 Candidatus Chloroheliaceae bacterium | reverse complement strand
CAAGAATTACTTTATGCCTTATTTGATATAAACCCTTAGAGATGGATACGCTACCATTTAGGAGCGACACTTTCAACCGGGCCGAACACGTGTTATAATAGATAATAAGTTAATACCGCACCGCTTAGTCTTGGAGCAATTTTACTATGATCGGCCTCGACCTTCAAAAACTACAGATTTTTTGTGAAGTAGCACGGCAACGCAGTTTTACTCGCGCAGCGGAGGCACTCTATTTAACTCAGCCTACCGTTAGCCAGCAGGTACAATCCCTCGAACGCCAGCTTGGGGCGCGTCTCTTTGAACGGCTGGCTAAAGAAGTCTATCTTACCGAATCTGGAAAAGCACTTTACGAAAAAGCGGCAACCTTGCTAACTTTGGCTCAGGAAGCGGCGGAGGCGGTGCGCGAAGCGGCTGGAATTTCGGCGGGGCGGTTGGCTCTAGGAGTGGGAGTAACCCTAGCAACCTATGTCTTACCAGAACTTTTGCACCGTTTTAATGAAACCTATATAATTCCTCATGCTACCAGTGCGGGGTCTCCGGTCTTACATGCTGGGCATGGACCAGTAAGCCATGTTAACTATGACACTGGTCACACCCAAGTAAAGTTTGATATTACGCTAGGAAACAGCGAGATGCTGGCTCACAAACTTCTCAAAAATGAAGTGGATTTGGCTCTGCTTGGTTCCCCGCTAGAATCCCATCCTTTACTAGAGTTGCATCCTTTTTTGGAAGATAAGCTGATTATGGTTATACCGCCGAGCGATCCTTGGGCAACTATTGGGCGAACCAGCGTTAGCCTGCACGAATTGGGTAATCGGGTATTGCTGGTAAGAGAACGCGGTTCGGCCTTGGCTGCCTTTGTTGAAAATATGCTCGATGCCTGCCATGCCCAACCGGATCAATATCTGGTAATGGCAAATTTAGAAGCAATTAAGCGTAGCGTGGAGATGGGTTTGGGTATCGCCATTGTACCAGCACTCTCGGTACAGCGCGAGTTGGAGACCAGCCGCTTACACTTACTTAATATTGAAGGTGTGGAAGTAGGACGCACTTTCATTTACGCCCACCACAAAGATAAAGAATTGACCCGCCCGGCCCGGGCTTTCCTTGAATTGGTCAAAACTTTTTCAGCCTCTTCCAATGATACTACTGACACCCAAGTTAGTTAAAATCTCTACCTAAGAGTTGAGGGTAGGATTTTAAGTTGAGCGCGGTATTTGGCAACAGTACGTCGGGCTACTCTAATGCCACGTTCCTCTAGTTGTTCCACAATGCGTTGGTCGGTTAGGGGTTTGTTGTTCTTTTTGCTCTCGGTTTCGATAATCTCCTTAATTACATCTTTGATGGAGAGCGAAACGGTGAAAAAATCACTGTAAGAGACTACCTTGCGGTTAGGCAGCATCACGTATTTACCAGCAGTTGCCCGGCTGACCGTACTTTCGTGCATACCTATATAGTTGGCAAGTTGTGAACGAGTTAAGGGGCGTAGACCTCTCACGCCATCACGCAAAAACTCGTCTTGAGTTTCCACTAGACATTTGGTAATTTTCAACATAGTTTCGCGCCGTTGGTTGATGTTAGACATAAAGAACTTGGCCCGGGCTACATATTGCCGAACGTGTTCACGATCATCAGCATTATACTCGGCAGCTACATTCATCTCATGGGAGAGATTAGCATACATAGGACTCATCTTGAGGACAAAGCGTTTCGACTCTACCACTTCCACCTCATATTCCCCATCCCGTCTACTGATAATCACATCCGGCACCACATAGCCTGCCTTAACCCCACCACTCCGCCATTGCAGACCATTGGGATCAGCGGTTTGTCCCTCCGCCGGGAAGGGACTTAGATAGTGTTTGATAAAGTCACGGGCTTTATGCACCTCTTCTACCGAGATACCCATTTGCTGCGCGATATAGCCATATTTGTGTTCACCTAACGCGGTCAGATATTTTTCAATCAATTCTTCAACGTATGGTGCATTACTACCATTTTCTTTAACAAAGGAGAGTTGAATTAAGAGACATTCCCGCAAATCACGTGCGCCAACTCCCGGAGGGGCCACCATTTGTAATTCTTTCAATATCCGTTCAACTTTACTCTCCTCCACGTTAAAAGTATGCGAAATTGACTCAATGCTGGCTGAGAGGTAGCCACGCTCATCCAGACTACCTACCAAAAATTCGGCAATAGGCATTTCCGCTTCATCCAACACTGCGCCAAGCTCGGTCAGAATACGTTCGCTTAGTGACATTTCTGCGGCTACAATTGTTATGGGATCAAATTCTTCATCACTATCACGATTTCCAGACCAAGCCTCTTCCGATACATAATAGTCCTCAGAATTTGACTCAAAGTCATCGCTGGTTGATTTATGCTCACTTGTACGTAGCCTTTCAGCATTATCGGTCATACAACGTGGGCAGGCTCGACCATTGTAGGCACTACCGCATATAGTACAAGTCTGCCGTTCTAGCAATTCTAAGGCGGGGTTCTCCTCTAACTCTTTGCGAATCTCTTCTTGTAGTTGCTGGCTACTCAAGGCCAGAATTTGATTTAGAGCGATCAAGCTGGGGGAGACTCTCAGGCTATGTTCTTGAGTCATCGTCATACTAATATCCAACTTTATCGCCACCTGCCTTTCTAAAGTCTAAAGACTTAAAGATAAGATTAACCAATTTTTACCTGTTTCTATCCTAGAATAACTACTTACCTGTTAGATTTATTATACCTTGACAAGGTTTTTTTATAGGCAATCGTAGAACAATATGCTATAATTCTGTAGCCGTAGGTTCAAGCCTGCCTAAAACTTATTTTCAAATTTCTTTGCCTCAAGCGGACACAGGTTAGCCCACTTTTTGTTAAGCATACCTTGTGCCATGCTTTTTGCCAAGTTGTTACAAATTTTCTAATTTTTCATTCATGCGAACTTTAGTTTCTTATTTAAATCAAAAGAGACCGCAAGAGCTAAAGAGTTTTGCCGAATTATGGGAGGCAAACCTAACCGACCGCCTTTCTAATGGCAATACTTTTCAGCTTGCTCAGGAGATGCAAAGCGAATTTTTACAGCGTCGTTTACTTGAAAAACTAAATGAGGACGATCTCACACTCTTAGCCTTTTTTACCACACAATCTACCAGCGGTCTTTCCCAAGAAGATTTACTTCAAAAATTTAAACTAAACGAAATTGGCCCATCACTATTGCGGTTACGCCAGCTTGGTTTACTTTATGAAGATAAGATAAAAGCAGAAAATTCGCAAATAACTACGCCAAACTTGCCACTAATTGAACCGCCAGCGGAACGACGCATTTGGGATAGGAGTTATAGCCTTAGTTCCAATGATAGCACCACTGATCTTAAAACTACGCTGTTGTTGCCCCGTGAACTGATCCACTCTTTGCGCCGCCTAGTGGCGGAAAAGCAGGCAAGTAACGCCATTACTGAAGAAGGACTAGAGATAAGCCGTTTACCTCTGCAGCAATTGCTGGAACGGCTAGAACCAGAGCTATTAGAAAGCTTGGCCCCGGCTTGGGGTTTGGTAGGGTTACAGGGTTCGACCAGTGCCAACGAATTAGCGGCAGAATTAATCCTTTCCTTGAGCGATAGCGCATTACAAGCCAACGTCTTGAGTCAATTACCCGAAGATAGCCAAGATTTTTTCGCGCGGCTCAAACAAGAGGGTGGGCGTACCACGCTGCTAAATTTGCGAAAAGAGTTCGTCAATCTCAAACGTTTGGCCCGGAGCCTGCAACCCCTCACCAAACACTTGCTGGTTTGGGAAGCTTTTGAACTTGGTGGAAGCGTGGTCTTTATTCCCCCAGAAATCGCTACACCTACCTCCACTTTAGCAGACCGTCCAACCCTAACACTGCAAACTACCACTCTCCCTATTAACCCTACGGTCTACCCACCTTATACCCTAGCTTGGGATAGTCTTACTTTTTTGAATTATATCGGTCAAAACGAGGTAGCACTAACCGCTCAGCAGTATATTCCCAAACGGCACGTTAAAAAGCTGAGTTCTCTGCTTTGGATAAATAAAAGATCCGATGAAGCACTGCGATTTGAGTTTCTAACCGAACTTTATAAAAAGCTGAACCTATATAAGACCGAACTGAGTACCGGACGCTTGCAACCTAGCCTTGGTTTAGATGAGTGGTTGCGGCTGGATTTGTATGAACAGACCCGTCGGCTTTTCGAGGTCTGGAAAAAGACCCCCCAACTCAATACTTGTATAAACTACCCATCCTATTATAATTCCCATGCGGCGATCACCCAGTCTAACGAGGCAATTTTGGGTTGGCTTTCAGCTTGCCAACCGGGAATCTGGTATTCTTTTGCTTCGCTCCTGCGTAAAGTACAGCGCGAAAATCCGTTTTTTATTCGTTCGCGCCGGGAATTAATCAATCAATTTGGGTTGGCACAAGTAGAAGAATTTGGGCTAACATGGAACCAAGTAGAAGGGGAGATTATCCGGTGGACACTAGAACTTATTTTGGAATGGCTGGGCGTAGTCATGGTAAGCCTCGATGCACAGGACAGGATGGAGAGCTTCGCGCTAACCGATTTAGGCGCAGAACTGGTGGGAGTACCCGGTGTAACACGGCAAAGTTTACCTCTCAATGAAAAGCCCTTACTGGTGCAACCGAACTTTGAAATAATGCTTTTCGGCCCTAGAGTTGATCTACTCTGGATCTTGTTAAAATTCACCAATCTTAAAAAGCTCGATCAGGTTAGCCTCTATACCCTTGACCAAGCCTCGGTGTTACGAGGGATGGAGTCGGGTCTGAGTGCCACGATGTTGCTAGAATGGTTAGCTAGGAATAACCCCCAACCCCTTCCTCAAAACTTAGTGGTCTCCGTTCAGGATTGGAGTAAGGGCTTTCGTCGGGTAATGGTGGAACGTACCATTTTACTAGAAGTGGAAGACCCTAGAGTATTGGATGAACTCTTACAAACTAAGCAATACGCCGCTTATTTTGTGCGCCGCCTCTCCCCAACGGCGGCAGTGGTAAAATTAGCCGAACCTAAAAACAGCTTTTTCGCTGAAAATTCGCCCGATGAATCATTAAAATTATTCAAGAATAGGCTAAAAAATAATGGCTTTTTCGCTACTTAAAATAGGGTCAATCAGGTGTGGTGCTTAGTCTAGTGCGATCAACACCGCATTAGAAGAGGTGGACGCTGGGGCGATTGCTAAAATTGGCACTTGACCTTAGAATACATGTAAGGTTACAATTGTATAGAATAAATTGGCAAGAATTGTTCTGATAAACAATCTTATACAAAATGCGGCTGGCATTACGGGATAGATTAGAGTAGAAAGGTTCTCCCCATATATGAACGCACACCATCTTAAACAACTTGAGGGCTTGTTAGACAATACCTATAGCTTGAAAAGGGAGATATTGAAAAGTCATGGCGTGGCTAGTAGCCCCACCGAGCGGCGCAGTTTAGAACTTGAATTGGAAAAGTGCAATGAGAATATCAAGCAACTTGAGGCAGAACTCGGAATAAATTTGAATTCGCCAGCTGTTCAAGCGAACTCTTCGGAGGAATCTACAACACAAACTACAGCGACACCTTCCACAGACGCTCCAGAACTGGAAAAAATTCGTTCTGACCGGGCAATTAGTGGTAATTACGGCGATGTTGTAGATGCCGAGCAAGCGACCCGTTTCGGTCAAGCCGTGTGCTTAGTGGAGGCTCAGGGTTATGGTGGCGAGTTAGGCACTGGTTTTTTAGTAGCCCCTAATTTGATCTTGACGAATTATCACGTAGTTGATGCTGTTGGGGCTATCGGGGATTTACAGAAGAAGGCCGCTAAATTAGCTTTTCGCTTTGGTTATCGAGGTAGCGGCACCTCGATCAAGCTGGGCCAACTCATCAAGGTCAAGCAGAAACAACCTTTGTTAGTTAGTAGTGAGCCAGAAAAATTGGACTACGCTTTGCTCCAACTAGAGCAACCTGCCTGCGATGAAAGCGGCAATGCTCTTGTACCGCTCACGATTATCTTTGACCGCTTACTTCGGGAGGAAGACTCGATTTGGATTGTCCAGCATCCTTTAGGTGGCACACTCCGCTTTGCTCAAGGTCGCATTAGCCAAGTTGACCAGCAAAGGCATCGCTTTGAATACAACACTAACACCGAGCCGGGTTCAAGTGGTTCGCCAGTCTTCGACCGTTACTGGAATCTGGTGGGCCTTCATCATAGTGGTACACCTTACCCAGCTAAAACTGGAAAAGATATTGGCAATGAGGGCCTTTTGCTTTCAGCTATTTGGCCTGAAATCCAAACCCTAGTAGAAAAGGCCAACCCACCTTCCCCCTCGAATGACCCTACTCCACTTGCGACCCACACCAAATCAGGTCAATTCTATAATGCGGAAGAATCCTCACAGAATACGCCTTTGGTAGATTCCCTTCCTTCTGTTTCACTAACTCCCAGCCAGCGTCAGGCATTGGAGTGGGAACTAAATACGCTCAAGCAACAATGTGATATTTTACGGAAGACCATTGGTAGGATTGGCAACAATTTGGTCATCGAGGTCAATCCGACTATTCAAGTTCAACTTGAGATGCAACTTGAGGAATGGAAACACAAACTGGCTCCGCTTGAGGCACGTTTGATCGAAGTCGAAAAACAACTGAATTAGGTAAACCTTACACAATATGCAACATTATAACCAATTTTCAGCTAAGGGAATCAATTTGAAATAAGTATCCAAGTAATTGCTCTGTAAAGGAACAAGACCTCTACTTTTCAAGGGTAATTTTTCTTTTTGCTTCCCATTAATGTTAAGTCTTACGAATGTAAAGAACAGTAGTCGTAGCAATTAGTTGACCTAGTCGTAGGTTGGTCTTGGCAGGAGAAACGTATTGTCCGCCAGTTTTTAAGTGAAGTAGAAGTGATTTTCGCAAATATTTTTCCTGCTCCCCCAAAAGTCAAAAGGTGATTAACCACTTTAGCGGAGACAATAGTGGTATAATATGGGTATGAGTGGAAGGTAAAGCCAACGCAATTCAGTTCTATTTCGCGTCTTCTTTTTAAGATAGACTCGCCAATAGGCAAAACTTTTCTTTGCTACCTACACTTAATTTGGTAGATCAGGTAACGCTTAAAAGGTTTCTGATTAAGGGTTTAAGCAAGTGGGGGTCTTCATATGTTACGTTTGAGTGTCGAACAAGGTCCAGATGCGGGCCGTATTTTCCTTACCAAGAATAATCATGCTGTGGTGGGACAGCATGGAGAAATAGCTTTAAGCGACCGGAATGTTTCACCTTATCACGCTTTGTTACAGTTACAACCCAATGATACTACTGTTATCACCGATCTCAACTCGGGCAGTGGCACATGGTTCGGCTATGGTGAACGCCCTGCGGAGCAATTGGTACTCAAATCGGGTATGTGTTTCAAGGTCGGTAATAGCGTTTTACGCCTTGAAGTGGATCACGTCGTAAATCTTGAGCTTCCCGCTCAGGTTTCGGCTCAGCCCTATACCCCTCCGGTCGTGCAGGAAACTGTTCCAGTAGTTCAGCCTTGTGTTGCTCCGCCAGTAGCCGTAATCAAAAAAGAGTTGTCTAACTCCTTAGCCCCCATAAGAGCTATCCCATTGCCAGTGGTGACACGTAGATCAAATCTCTTAGAACTTGAATTTGATCCTGATATTTTGGCAGTAGCCGACGAATCAGACGGAGCCGCACTGCTTCAACTAGATGAACCGGAAGAGGTTATAATACCGGATTTTACGCTTAGTCCTGCGGCAGGTCAGGCTCAGCAGGATAAACCAGAAGCAGTTACAGTACCAGAGCTTATCCATGCTCCTGTACCTGTACCAGAGGTAAAGCTTCATCAGCCCCGAGGACAAACTGCTCTAGACGGTGGAACAACCAGCCTAGTGATGCCCTTTGAGTTTCGGATGCTTGTAAGTGGCTATGGACAACGTGAACCACTGCGGGTTAACCCTAACCTGCTTGGCTGGAAGATTGCCTTGGCTAGTATTCTCTTAACAGTGCTGATCTTGGCTCTTATACTAATAACTCAACTAGGGTAATACGGTATCTTCTCACAAATTGATGCTGTTGGCGAATTGACTAATAAAAACTTATAAGAAAAGCACCTTAACAAGCTATTTCACTAATACTAAGCCACTAACCGTGCAAAAGCCGAAGTGCGGGTTTGCGCGAGTGGCTTTTCTTCCAGCCAAGCTGCCATCCTTGCCAAATTCATCGCTGCTGCCTCAGCAAAATGCTGTAAACCTGTTTTGGCTAGTCCCGCATATCGGCATTTCCGCATACCAAAGGACTGCACTCCTTGAGAAATCGTTCCTTCCACGCCTGCACGTAGATCGTAGTCTGCCTTCCACTCCTTGGTCTTTTGCTGTTCACGAGCTACTTGCAAGGCTTCGTATTCTTCTTTTGGTTTTAAGGTCAGTCCTCGCGGGCCTTCTTTAGCTTGCGTACACGAGGCCCGTTTTAGACAACTACGGCAAGACGCTTTTCCAAACTCTACGAAGATTACATTCCCATCGTGTTCGTTTTTCCCCGCTACCCATTTACGGCTGATCTCTCCTTGGGGACAAGTAACCTTTTGGGCTTTCCAATCTATCGCAAAGCAACTCGCCATATATTCCGGCGAATGGCGACTTTGCCAACTATGATCTACTTGGACTGGCCCGGTTAATTTTATTTGATGCTCCTTCTCGCTCTTAACCAGAGCCTCCGCATCTACGTAACCCGCATCCACCACATGTTCACTGGGTAACAGTCCCTTTTCATCCAAGTGTTGGTGGATTACCTCCGTCATTACCATATCGGGCGTGGTTCCGATGGTGGTTTCCACATTGGTGATTAGGTGAGGGCGGTCTTCCTCGCAAGTCTCGGTTAGATGCTCACGGTTCGTACAACTTTTTAGGAGTTCGTTACATTGATTCCCCACTCAAGGGCCAAAAAGGTGGTCAAAATGATCCCACTTTCTAACAGAACGTTTGTGTTGCGAAACCTTGTTATATGAAAATGGGTAAACGATGTATTGATAAAATGACACATCATTTCAGTAAGACCAAAATTGACTATAGCAAAGTGGGGAATGGTGTTCATTTTTAGCCTGTTTTTGGTAACCGTTCACGGGCTTTCCAAACTAAATAGACACAACAAAACAGCCCATAATACCAAAAATAATCTTAAATCGAATATTACTATAAACTATAAGTAAACTTAGGTGGTTTGGTCTAGCCGTAAGCTAGTTTCAGATCGTGACTGTCCCATGCCCATAGTAGTCTTATATCCGGCTCCAGCGTAACGGCTGAATTCGGCTAAAGCCGCTAGTTGGGCCGCATAACTATTTTGCTGACCAATCCGATAGGTACATAGTCCCACAAATCCCTTTTGGGGGCTGGATGGGAAATGTAATGTGGTAGTCTGTAGCTCATAGTCGCTCACTATCACTGCTTCCTTTATATAGTCGCGTAGGGCTATCTTATCTAAGCGCAAAACTTCAGGAGCGTAAATATTCCACACACGCATAAAACTATCCCATAGTAGGGTTGGTTCTGGAAAAAGGGTAAAATGTTTATCCCCCATATTAAAAGCGGTAGGGGTAGCAAAACGGATAGTAATGTAACGGCTAGGAGGGGTAGCAGCCAAGGTAGGCCAATCTGAGAAACCAGCCCAGCCGGTTGGATCGGCCTTGGGGGTTGCCAGCAAATGGTCGAGCCGGAACTCTGCCGCTCCCAGCCTTAGTTGAAGGGGGCCAGCCTCCAAAAATTGGGTACTGAGACATTGCCACAGCCTACCACCATCGAGTAGCGTTAGACGCAAGCGGCAGGGTTGCCCCGGCCTTAGACTGACGCTCTGACCTTGCACTCGTCCCCCGTCCAATGGCCCGACTGTGAAAGGACGATAATTTGGCTCATCGTGTAAGCGTGTAGCTAATTCCGGTTCTACCTGCCTTATAAGATCCAAAAAGAGCGCGTGGGCCTGATGTCCCATTGTAGCCGGAATAGTGGCTTGGTTGGTGGCGGTCAGTTCAAGAATAATTGAGTAGAGCATATTTTCTCCTAAATAATGAGGGCAGTACCCTTCGAACTTTTATACCTCTGCTTGCTTTTAAGACTTGCGAGAAAAAAAGCATCTAAACCAAAGGCAATACTCCACTCATCGGCTTGTCCGTTCGGTAGACGGGCTTTAAGTGGATAAACTGCGAACAGTGGTGGTAGGTTTTTACTGACACTAAAGCTTTTGTATTCGCTAATCCAGCAATTCAAAGAGCGTTCTCGCAATTTGGTGTTAATTCCACCACCCAGATTAAGTTGGGGATGGGGAATAGAAAATCCGGCTACTCGCATTACTTGTCTGGAATCTACTAATTCAAGACTTTGTTTAATAATGTCGAAGGCCATTTCATGAGCTTGGCCTTCTATCAAACCTGTCACGTGTACATAACCAAGTACACGTTCTGGGTTAGGAAACTCTTTGAGCCATACCTCGGCTTGGGCTGGGTGGTTATGGCTGACCAATTCGTAAAACGCATCCTTGCTTAGCTCCGTAAATTTGGTACGGCGCACTATAAAAGGTAAACTATAAGTTTTAATTGGCTTTAGACCTAAAATTTTATCTAGTTCATCGTAAATAGCTTACAGTCCACAAAGATTGTGGAACTAGGGAGATCGCTTAGGAACTTGCAA
>JACAUC010000204.1 GCA_013390945.1 Candidatus Chloroheliaceae bacterium | reverse complement strand
GATTAGAAATATCGGGATTAGAAATATCGGGATTAGAAATATCGGGATTAGAAATCCCTCCTACAATATAAATAGGTCTCTTTTTCCCCATAATACACCATTTTAGGCCATTGTGCAGGGAAGGAAGCTCTAATTTGACAAGAGCCTTACAGAGTGAGAAAATTTACGCTTAATGGCAACAAAACCATTCAAAAATGGCTGATCTTATAGTTAATCAAGAATCTAGTGATTGAGCAGTGGGGTGTGCTACCTCACTGAAGAATATTTGTAAGGAACTTAGGTAGAGGAATTTGAGAAAGGAGCAAGGCAATTTGTCTGGCAAGAAGATTAGGGTAGCGATTATTGGTGTGGGTAACTGTGCTTCATCCCTAGTGCAAGGGGTAGAATTTTACAAAGATGCTAAAGAGGAGGATTTCGTACCGGGCCTGATGCACGTCAACCTCGGTGGCTATCACATCCGCGACATTGAGTTTAGTGCAGCTTTCGATATTAATATAACGAAGGTTGGTAAAGACCTAAGCGAAGCTATCTGGGCTGACCCCAACAACACGATCAAATTCAGCGATGTACCACACTTGGGGGTGCCAGTCCATCGGGGTATGACCCACGACGGTCTCGGCAAATACTTGAGCCAAGTCATCACCAAAGCCCCTGGCCCAACGGCTGACATTGTAGGCGTTTTGCGCGACACCAAAACCGATATAGTCATTAACTACCTACCAGTAGGGAGCGAAATGGCAACCAAATGGTATGTAGAGCAGGCTCTTGAAGCGGGTTGCGGCTTCGTCAACTGCATCCCAGTCTTTATCGGGCGCGAAGAGTACTGGCAGCGTCGCTTCCTAGCAAAGGGTCTGCCAATTATCGGCGACGATATTAAGAGCCAAGTGGGAGCCACTATCACCCATCGCAATCTGACTCGCCTCTTTGAGGAACGTGGCGTTAAGGTAGAGCGCACCTACCAACTTAACATCGGTGGTAATACCGACTTCCAGAATATGTTGGAGCGGGAAAGGCTCGAATCCAAGAAAATTTCCAAGACCAACGCTGTTACCAGCCAACTTGACCATCAGAAGCTCGAAGACAAAAACGTTCACGTCGGGCCATCGGACTATGTACCTTGGCTGACCGACCGCAAGTTTGCCTTCATTCGGATGGAAGGCACTACCTTTGGTAATGTGCCAATCTTGGCCGAGTTGAAGTTGGAAGTATGGGATAGCCCAAACAGTGCCGGAGTAGTCATTGACGCGGTACGTTGCGCTAAAATCGCGATGGAGCGGGGTATCGCCGGAACTATCGCTGGGCCAAGTGCCTACTTTATGAAGAGTCCGCCAGTACAATACCACGATGATATTGCTCGCCGTATGGTCGAGGATTTTATTGACGGCAAAGATGATACTCGCCTGCCTTTCGACAGCAGCGTCGCCACTACCAAAGCAGATTAATTTACGCTGGTAAAAATAAAGAAATATCTCTCAGTCGGTAAGGGCGTATGCAATACGCCCCTACTCCGAATTTTTGAGATGATGATAAAATGGTTTCTAAGGGATCTAAAATGCGGCGAGGGATTCTAGCGTGGTTAATAGCAGGAATCATAGGGTTAGGATATTTTAGTGGAGTCTTCTTCAACCAACCCCAACTTCAATTCAAATACTTGCCTCAACAACTGGCCGACCCTAACGAAGAAATAAAACCTAACGGATTCTTTGAGACTCAAAAAGATCAGCAGCAAAATAGTTATAGTTGGACAAATGGACGAGCTACCCTACGCTACGATTTCCAAAGTTTCAAGCCCATTAATTTATACTTAGAAGTAGAAAGTGCCGCCGTAGTCGGTGGGCCAGATGCACCAATAACGGTTCTAGTGGACGGTATCGAAATAGGTCAAGCCCAACCTGATCCCCAAAACCCTAATTTCCAAACCCTTGCACTACATTTTACACCTAGCTCAATCGCCTTACCTTTTCATTTACTCAATCCAGACTCACGAAATTCAAACCAACAAAAGATTGAAATAGTAACACCTACTTTCCAAGCAACGGGAGATAGTACCCGTGCGGTAGGCATCAAGATTAAAAGCATAACGTTGGATAAGAGTGAAGCGTGGTCAACGATTGATAAGAGGATGTGGCTTTACTGGGGATTGCCCCTGCTAACCCTATTGGCCGGGGGCTTGATGTGGATAGCCCGACATTACCAGTCGAGGTTAGCTTGGTATGGGACAATGCTGGCTTGTGCTACGGGCGCAAGTTTTATGGGGTTGTCCGTAATCTTACTCCTGAGATTAGGAGAGATTGACCGCGTTAAATATTGGAACTATTTGCAGGTCAGTCTTTATTTAGGGCTACTTTTTGTAATGATAACGCTTACCCTCCTATCGTGGCAACCGGGTAAACTTGGTCGCTACTACCCACCGACAATGCAAACCCTAATCAGCCTCTTCACGCTTTATTTTCTCTATTTTATCTATAGAACTTCATTTGTAATGGACAATGGAGAGCGGTACTTTTCCCTCTTCGATGATGCCATGATTTCAATGCGCTACGCTTGGAACAGTTCGCATGGTCTCGGACCAGTCTGGAATGTAGGTGAAAGAGTAGAAGGTTATACCAATCCCTTAATGGTTGTACTAATGGGACTAGTAACCCTAGTCTTTGATAAACGTTTTGCCGTCTTAGCTGTCCAATTACTCAGCATCGGTATAATGCTGGGTCTAGCTTATCTTACTGCTCTAGTCGCCGATGAACTAACGCGCGGAAAAGAAGAAGCCCAGCGAAAACTTATTCGGGTACTCTCCTTTTTGGGTGCTTTATCCTATTATCCGTTGGTCTACTGGACTTTAATGGGTATGGAAACTGGCCTACTAACGTTTTTACTGATTGCCGCCGTCTTGGTTAGCTTCAGGTATGGTAGAGAACAAAAGCTTTCCCAACTCTTCTTATTACCAGTACTACTTGGATTACTCTATCTAACCCGACCAGATACCATCCTTCTAAATGGTCTGATAATTATTTATTTATTTTACCAAGTAAATTCATTTCAAATTAAATTAAAAACCAAGTTTACATTGTTATCAACAGTAATTGGAATATATGGTGCGATTATTGTCGGTCATCTGGTTTTTCGCTGGTTTTACTATGGCGAACTGCTGCCTAACACCTTTATCTTAAAAGCTACGGGCGAGTCAATCTTTGAAAGCCTAAAGGCAGGTCTAGTATTTGTGGTTCCCTTCCTCAATGAGACCCTGCTGGTACTAATCTTAGTCGGGCTGGTAATTCTTTTTAATTATTCAAAAGAGAATTTATTGATTGTTGCCATTTTAGTAGCCCTAATCTTTTACCAAGTTTATGTGGGTGGTGACGCATGGAATTATTGGCGTATCCTTGTTCCAGGTATACCTCTGACACTTTTGCTAATTATCGCTGAAATGGTGAAACTATTATACACTATTAGTAATAGCACCTTTTTCCAAAACTATGCCTCATCCTATTTACCTAAAGCCACGCCGGGCAGATTTGTGGCTCCAGTCGCGCTGTTTATCCTTTGTGTAATATTATTTATGATAAACTCTCGGTTTTTATCAGAAATTTTATATGACCAGCCCTATCAAGCAGTAGTCAATAAAAATCTAACTAGAACTGCTCTAGCCCTTAAAGAAGTAACAACTGAAGACGCTGTTCTTGGAGTTACTTGGGCAGGTATCATTCCTTATTATACGGATCGCCGCTCGGTGGATTTTTTAGGCAAGATGGATAAGAAAATAGCCAAAGTAGCACCTGATCTTGAGATGCCTCGTCCGGGACATAATAAATACGATTTGAACTATTCAATCAAGCAATTGCAACCAGATTACATCCAATCGGCCTCATGGTTAAAACAAAATCTGGAAGAATGGACACAATCACGTTATCAATTAATTACTTACAAAAATTGGAACCTACTGCTCCGAAAAGATTCAACCGCAATAAATTGGAAAAAAGCACTAACTCAAAGACCCTAACCACTCTAAAAGCCACAGGAGCCGGTCTAATTCGGCTCCTGTGGCTTTAACCGAACCGCAACTATGTTTACTCTCTTGTAACTTGTCTGGCAAGGTGCATCTGATATAATGGATTTGACGATGTACTTAGAGCTTTAAAAGATTTTCAAGATATTTCACACTTATTATCTGTTCCTCAGTCTATAATAGGGTAAGCTTTTCAAATAGCAAGTTAGTTTCACCATAAGCACAGTTCCTATAGCCTACTGTGCAGGAGTTTTAAATGTTATTCTTTCGAGTGCTGAGTCGCTTGTGCGGTCGCTTCTTTTCCGGTATAAGCCATATTTTAGCCGGATTATGGCGGCTATTGCGCCGTTATGAAACAGCCCTAGGAGTAGTGGTAGTTACTGCCCTAGTGGTAGGTGGCTTCTATTTATTCTTGACCGCCCTCAATATTAATATTGTAATCGGTCAACCCCAAGCGAATATACCCGCCACAGTGGTTACACCCACAACCGATGCTACACCTACTGCCGTACCTGCACCAACGGCGGCGGTCTCGTATACCAACGCCCCAAACGCCACTGAAGCATTTATGCGCGGCGAGGTTACATTCGATGCCAACCAAATTTGGGATGCGTTAGGCGCAGAATTGCATACTAGCCTAGAGAGCCGGGGTAATGATAAGACGGCCCTCCAGCAGGATTTACAAAAACAGAAGAGTAGCGGCATACAATACGAAACCTATCGCTACATTGGCGCCTACAAAAACCCGGAGGGCAGTTCCATCCATTTTTATGTCTTGCGTTACCGTGATAGTAATAATAAAATCAACGAGCGCACTTTTACCTTCCGTTTAGGTGAGGATGGCAAAATTACTTCGTTTGCCCTCTCCTAACAGAAGGAAATTAAACTAGATCCAGTTGGGTCGTAAGACCCACTAAAAAATAAAAGGCTGTCGAAACCGGCCAAAATCTCTCTTCGACAAATAAATTTTGAGTAATGATATAGAGGGTAGCAGTGATGTTATTTTTCCGGGCGATAGGACGAATTACCATCCGATTCTTTGCAGGAATAGGACGCTTTATAGGCGGGTTTTTCAGGGCGGTGGCTAAGCATCCAGTTAATTTTGGCCTTAGCTTCCTGCTAATTGGTGGATTCATTGGTCTTTGGGTTAAGACCGACGGTTTTGGCTTTAAAATCGGGGGCAGCGATAATAGTGTGCTGTCGGCCCAAGCCAGCCAACAATCCAGTGGGAGCAGCGAAGATTTCCTAAACGCCTACGGCAAACTCGATGCCAAAGCTATGTGGAATAACCTGAGCGAAAGTCTTAAACAAGACCAAATCGCTAATGGAACAAGCACCAGCGAAGCAATGCAAAAGCTCTTAAACACCAAAGTTAGTGAGCTTGCTAAAGGTAAAAGCACCAAACCGAACTATAAGTTCCTCTGGATTAGAGGACAGACTAACAGTGACGGCTCAGCCGTAGACATTTTCCGAGGTGATATTGAGTGGCCTGCTGCCGGGGATGCAATGCCTAAACTTATCGCTTACATCCTCACCACCGATGCCGAGGGCAAAGTTAAAGAGGTGGTGGGTCAATCGGACACCAATGCCGAAACGGGCGACCCGGTTCTAGCGGCGGCTTTCCCGACGGGCCCCAAAGGTGGAAAAGGTAAAGAGGCCGGATATGGAACCACCGATGCCCGACGTAAAGCGGCCACCGAAGAATTTATGTCCGGTATTACCAATTTTGATGCCCAACGCATTTGGAGTACCCTCAGTCCCTCCTATCAGAAAGAATTAAACGATAAAAAAGTCACTGTTGAGAGTATGCAAAATTCTTTTGATACTTTCAAGAAAAACGCTCAGAATCAGCAGATGAAAATAAGCTATGCCGGGTTTACGCTCCGGTTAAGTGCCACCTATCCTAATGGCAATGCGGTGGATAACTACTGGTCTTCCTTGCAAATCAGCGATCAGGTTCAAACGCCGGATTATGTCCTTTTGCTGGATAGTAATTATAAGGTTACAGCCATCGGCACTTCTGACCCGATTCTATCCAGTGGGTTGGGTCGTAAGCAACAGAGCCAAACGGGGCAGTAGCCAAAAACCAGAGGGTAGTCAAAGCCTAGTTTAATGTGGTAGATCAACAAACCAAGAAAGGAGTCGCTAATCTGGTGGTGTTAGGCCAGAGACGCGCATAACATATGGAGAATTTGAGAAGCAAGCGAAGGCAGATTCCCCAAACAGATGAGGTAGATGAGGCGATAAACCGGATGAGCCATCGCCTAAAATTCAACCCCATCACTCGACATTGGTGGAAATTCTTGCTCTACGGCTTCGCCATTGTCGGCCTCCTCTCGATTATTACGCCAGTAATTAGCCGAGGTGGAATCGGTGGCTTATTCACCTATCTCTTCGGGATTGCTATACAATTGGTGATCGCCCTCTTCTTTGGGATCATCCAGTTCGTCGGTATTATGTGGTTTATGAGTCGGGGCCGCACCTATTGGGTTAAGCCGGGTGAAACGGGCGTGAGCTTTAATGACTACAAAGGCAATCCCGAAGTGCTGGCGGCAGCTCGCGAAGTGGTGACGCTGTTGCGCGGCGCTCGCCAATTCAAAGAGATGGGCGGCGACGTTATTCGAGGCTTTTTGCTAGTTGGCCCACCGGGTACTGGCAAATCCTATCTAGCCCAATGTATTAGTACCGAAGCGGGGATTCCTTTTGGCTATCTCAGTGCCCCCAGCTTACAAAGCATGTGGTTAGGTGTTGGTTCACTTAAAGTGATGGCCCTCTACCGCAAGGCTCGTCGGTTTGCCCGTGAATATGGCGGCTGTATCGTCTTTGTGGATGAAATTGATGCCGTCGCCCAATCCCGCAGTGGTCCGCAAGGTATGGCCGGTGGAATGGGTGGCGGTGGTGGTATGTTTGGTGGTGGCAATACGCTGCTAAACGAATTGCTGGTACAACTTGATCCCCCTCCGGTCAGTGAGAAATGGTTCGATAAGCTCCTGCGGTCGCTCGGTTTACGCAAAAAGGGCGTAGATCGGCCCCCGGTACTAACTATGGCGGCTACCAACATCGTAGAGACGCTAGACCCGGCCTTGCTCCGTCCCGGTCGCTTTGACCGCAAGATTACAGTAGAACCCCCCGACTCGGAAGGTCGCCGGGATGTAATTACCTACTATCTGGACAAGGTTAACCACGAAAATATGCCGCTTGATCGCATGGTCAGCGACACTATCGGCTATACTCCAGTGGCAATTAAATATGTAATCAACGAGGCGGTTATTCGGTCGCACTTTGATGGTCGGGATGCCGCCAACTATCGCGACTTCTTGGCAGCGATTGACCTCTACGAGATGGGCCTAAAACAGCCTCTACGTGGTATGTCGGAGGAAGAACGGCGGCGTATCGCCTACCACGAGACCGGACACGCCATCGCACAGGCACTATTGGTACCTTGGGAGCGGATTACCAAGGTGAGTATTATCCGGCATGGGGGGGCATTAGGCTTTGTATCTCCTAAACCAAAAGAGGAAAAATATACCCTAACCGCCACCGAAATTGAGATAGATATTCAGGTTAGCTTGGCAAGCCGGGCGGCAGAAGAGATTTTCTTGGGCCTAAAGATGAGTGGTTTTAGCGGCGACCTTGCCAACGCCACAATTCGCGCTATTGGCTATATTGGCCTCTACGGTATGAACGATCACCTCTCGTCACTCTCGGTACTTCAGGCTTACGGTATGGCAAGTACAGGCCAAGCTGAAATCGAACTCTTCCTAGAAAAGCAATACAAGAAGGTTAAAACTCTAATCGAGTCGAATCAGGAGATGGCCCACGCTATTGCGTCCGAATTACTGGCAAAACACGAGTTGTTGGGCGATGAGGTAATGGAGATTATCGGTCGCTTTAATCCAATCCTAACCCCTGACGCGCAAGCCAAACGACGTATGGGCTTCCGCCCGGTCAAACGCGGTATCCAGCAAAAAGGCGGCATGATGACCGAGAGCGTTCCGGGTGCCGCTACTGGCACCGATAGCCGGGTAGTGATAGACTTTATCCCTGACCCTAGTGGCTCAGGGGTAACAGCCACTAGCACCGATAGCCGGGTAGTAAGCGGCAACGGAACGGACGATGGGATAGTCTATCCCCCAGCAGTGGCCTTCTCTACCACACCGCCTGCTCCCAAACGTTCTGGCTTACCGTTGGTTGGCTACAACGAGTTAGACAAGTTCAACAACGAGGAGGATGGATTACTGCCTCCCAAGTGGTAAAACGGAGCTTCAATTGGTAGGGGCGCATTGGGTTTACTGAGTAACCTTGGATTTACTAATAAGCTTGGGTTTACTCAATAAACCCCTACTGATTGGGATAACACGTTATACTCGTCTCAAACCTAGCAGGAGAGCCGCTCTCGAACACGCCAAAGTGGAAGAACTACTAGAATTATTGCGCCAGAAGGGGATTAACCCCGACGATCTAATTTAAATTAAATCAAGAAGGAGCCGATTAATGTTTGTTTCCCCAAAGGGCATTTACGGGATTGCACCTACAGTGATTGAAAAGACCCCCAAAGGGGAAAACGCCGTCAATGTCTACACCCGGTTGTTAAAAGAGCGGATTATCTGGCTGGGTAGCGAGATTAACGCCGAAGTAGCAAATATTGTAATGGCCCAATTGCTTTTTCTGGAACACGAAGATGAAAATGAAGAGATCTATATGTATATCAACAGTCCAGGCGGATCGGTAGATGCCGGAATGGGTATTTATGACACGATGCAATTTGTCCAGCCTGACATTGTGACGCTGTGCGCTGGTGGTAGCTATAGTATGGCGACGGTGCTTTTAGCGGCGGGTGCAAAGGGCAAAAGATACGCCCTACCCAATGCAGTAATCCATATGCACCCGCTAGGACAGGATATTTCTGGCTATGGCCCCGATGTGCAGATTAAGGCCCAACATTTGAAAAACGTGGAGACCAGAATCTACCAGATACTTGCCTCCCATACCGGACAACCCGCCCCCAAAATAGAGTCCGACTTCCAGCGTGACCGCTACTTCACCTCTCAAGAAGCCCTCAATTATGGTTTCATTGACGAGATTATTACCCGCAGCCCGGCATTGGGCTAGTGGTAAATCAACTGACGGCAACCAAGTTACGCAACATTCTACATTCTTGACCTTTAACCCAATATTCGGATAAGGCACGGATTTGTAGGATGCTGCTCCGCCAGTTGATCTTCCATACACCAATCGTCACCAATTGGCATCAACCGACGGAGCGGCATCTAATTCAGGGAAACAAAGTGAAGAGCTTAGCAAAAACTTGGCCCAGTGTTGGCTGGGGAAGTTGGCAAAGAAATTCAGCCTTTCGTGCTTTCCAATCAATACTTTTAACCTGATCCGATAGTATAACTCCAGCTACTTTCAGACCTGTGGGTATTGCCACTTCCCATGGGTAACCCTTAATTTGACTGGTAATGGGGCAAACAATCGCTAAACCAGCCTTTGCGTTATAGGCATCAGGAGATAAAACAACTGCGGGTCTTCTTTTTGCCTGCTCATGTCCTGCCTGTGGGTCAAAATTCAACCAAATTACATCGCTGCGCCTTGGGACATATTCAGGGGTAATAGTTGCAGACACTAATCACCTACCAAAACTCGTTGCCGACTGCTGACCCGGTATCAACCTCGTTATGGAGATTATCTGGATTTATTCCTTCCAGCAATTGTTCCAAAGTATAATTGGTCTTTGGTACAGCTTCGATAATTAGTTTACCATCCACAATGGTTTCTTGTATTTGGGTCTCTTGATTCCAACCCAACGTCTCTGCTAACGATTTTGGAATACGCACCGCAAAACTATGGCCCCATTTCTGAACTCGTCCAAACATGATTTTCCGCTCCTTTCCACTAAAAATATATCTACATGCTATATCGTGCTTTATAAATTGTCAATTCTTTGAAGTAGGGCAAATCTCTTTGAGAGTAAGGCAATCTTTGTGGGAGGCGGCTCTGTCCGCCGATTGATTATCCCCTACTTAACCGCTATAATATAAGAAGATACAGCTATCAAACTTATTCACCACTATTATAAGGGTCAACTAGCAAAGGTTAAGTTAAGCTATTTCTCATTGGCGGTTCATTCAGGAAAGGACTTTTATGGCAAACCAAGAGACTCCCCGAAAGAAAACCTACCGCGAAACCGATAGCGTCTGGAAAGATTTGCTCAATCGCTACTTCCCCGACTTCCTGCTCTTCTTCTTCCCAAAGACTTATCAGATCATTCATTGGGAGCGGGATTTTGAGTTTTTAGACACCGAGTTACCCAAACTTTCGCCCCAAAGCGAAGGTGGTAAGCGGTTAGCCGATAAGTTGGTTAAAGTTTACCGGGTTCGAGAAGAAGCAGAGGAAGAGGATACTTGGCTCTTCGTCCATATCGAAATCCAAAGTTACCCTGATCCGCGCTTCGAGGAAAGGATCTATATTTACCATTACCGCATCTTTGATAGATATTATCAACGTCTGCGGCAAAAGACCAGTGGTAGTACCAGTGGTAGTAAGGAGACTGCTCCATCCGAACCCAAACCAGTTATGCCCTTACCCAAGTACAAGATACTCCATCCGGTGGTATTGACGGGTGTAAGCGAGAGCTATCTACCCAACCAATATGAGGTTAAGGAAGTAGACGGCAATAGATTGCGTTTGGACTATCCAGTGGTGAAGCTGATAGATTATAATAAGGACTGGGCCAAGTTGGAAGCCGAAACTAATCTTTTTGGGCTAGTGGTAATGGCCCATCTTAAAGCTCAGGAACTGAAAGATAAACCCTACCAGCTTTTAGATTGGAAAGTGCGGCTAGTAGAAATACTCTACC
>JACAUC010000203.1 GCA_013390945.1 Candidatus Chloroheliaceae bacterium | reverse complement strand
CACCTACCACTACTCTTGCCAGATTGGATAGCTCTCCGACTTTGCAACAGCCTTAATTCTAACCCGGCTTCTATTGCTTCCACTTAAATTCAGGATTATACTATAGATAGAGCAAGTGCAAACTTTGCTGCCAAGCTCTTTTCAGATTTCTAAGTGAAAGATAAAGGTTTAGGATGGAGCAGTCTGATCCAAACCTGAGTATAATCCCTAGCCTTGAGCAAGAGGTGGTTCCTTCCCTTTCTGACGAGGATTTTGCACCTGCTGAAAATATAGTCGAGGCCGAGTGGGTGGTTCGCTACCGGGCGCACCGCCGAAAGGGATGGTTGCGTTGGTTAAACGCACTTTTCCAGATGGCGGTGGCTCTTTTGGTAGCTTGGCTCTTTTTTATCATCCCGCTTGACCCATCCACCGGGCCTTTTTACAACTGGAAAAATCCGGTTATCATCTTTGTGCTGATCTGCTTTATCGGCAAAACCCTGATTGACACTCTTTTCTACGATCACTACCAACCTTGAAACCTGGCCCTCAGTAGGCTACCGCTCTTCCCCCATATTATGTAACAGCCCCACTTATGCTACAATAGTGCAAGGCTAAATTTTGCGCCGGATTAGGGAAGTGGGATAATGTTAATGAATGAAATAGCTAACAACAGCAGGTTGCATGAACTGGCTCAAGCCGCTGCCCAGCAAAGTGAAAAATTTGTGGCATCAGTACGATCCAACGATATAACCGCGATACGAGCGTTGCTGGCTCCTGCTTCGGTAGCCTTCTACCTGCTGGAAATCTTTGGATTAGCCCTCTTTCGGCTTGATCTACGCCTAGATGACCCCCAAGAAGCAGGCCAACTAGCCCCTTATGATCTCCAGATCGAAGGTGAAGTAGCTCTATTAGAGTTAGGTGTACTAGAGCCACTGAAAATAGAGGGCGTGGAAGATCACCAACATAGTCACTTGCGCCGTCTCTTCGGCTCTAGTTTGCTTCTCCATTTTAACCAAGAATGGCAGATAGCCGAGGTATTGCCTTTCAACTCAAATAGTACCCTAAACCCGCAAAATCCTACCGACAAGCTAATTCTTGAAACACATCAAGGCAAAAAACGGTTGCCGCTCCAGCTTGCTAACCTAGATGAAACCGAACAGTGCTTCTTAAAAAAAATGTTGAAACAAGCCGGTCGTTTTAACCTAGAAGAAGCGGTCAATGCCTTGCGCTTGTGGCGCGATTTTAAGGTCAAAAATGTCACCCCACCTAACGGCAAAGCGAAAAGTTGGGCGGCTGGGGTTGAATATCTGATAACCCTCTTTGATTTCCATCAAGTTGAGCTTAAAACCCTAGTCGTTCGTTATACTACTGGTAGTACGGCAATCTTAGATCAGGCGCGGGAACTGGCTCAAACCCTGAATGTCACTCAGTTTGATGATCGCTACTCCATCCATCCTGACCCGATTGCCCACTATCGTACCCTTTTCGGTGAGATAGGGGTCGAGCAAAATAAACCTAAGCGTAATCAGGTCTTTGATACCATTGAAGAAGTGCCGCTAGATGACGAGGATTTTTGGGGGCCAAGGTAAGGGCATATTGCATACGCCCAACCTATCAAACTCCTGACGACTACCTGATAAAATAGGAAAAATTTCCTATTGAAAGGTAAGCGTCTTCACCTCTTCGCAATGATTTTCCTGTTACACTTAGGATATGCTATTAAGAGGTAAGGAATAGCGTAAGGGTTAAATCTTTGAAGAAGTAAGGGGTTAGAGGCATGAGAAACAATACACTTGAACAGGTGGCTAAACGTCTCGGAGAAGCGTTATCGCTGGTAGAGGAGCAACAAGCTACCATCAGACAGCAGGAAGCTCGCATAAAAATGCTGGAAGCCCGTCTTGCCAAAGCTACTACCCCTGCTCCTAAAAACCAACCTCCCCGGCCTTGGTTAAATCTAGGTGTAAATTCTCAACAATGAAATGGCCTAAAAACGGGAACGGGTGGATCGCTTCCACCCGTTTTCGTTTCTAGCTCTTTAATAGGCGATAGAAACCCGCTTACGCAGATATTGCTCATCACTAAGCTGTTTAACCATAAAATCGGCTAGGTCGGCCCGTGAAATTTTAAACCCCTTGTGTAGGCTGATGCCCTCGGCTACCCGATAACGACCCGTCGGTAGCTCAGTGGAGAGGCGTGGAGCCCTTACAATGGTCCATTCCATTTCACTGTGGGTAATCCTTTCCTCCATCAACCGCATATCCGTCGCAGTATTGCGGAAAATAAGCGGCATAACCACGCGCTGTAGGACAGCAGGAATATTAGGATCGGTTTGTAGGTCTATACCTATCGAAGAGATGCCCACCAGTCGCTTAACGCCTTGCTGGTACATCGCCATTATAATATTTTGAGTGCCGCGAGAATAAAGCGTAACGGGTTTGCTTAGGCTAATAGGTGCGCCCAAAGCGGACAGTACCGCATCTTGGTCTACTAGGGCCGTCTCAAGCGAAGGTGATTCTCCCAAAACATCACCCCGCATGGTTTTTAGTCGTTCGTGACGTATTTTCAGATTTTCCGGGTAGCGAGCCACCGCCGTTACCTCATGCCCTAAATCCAGTGCCTTAATCACCAATTGAACGCCAGTGCGCCCGGTGGCACCAAAGATGGTTATTTTCATAGGTATAATTATTTGCTCCTCTTTAATTGGTTTGCTCCAGCCCTGAAATTAGTGCCGGATAGCAGTCTATAACTTATGTAGTTCTTACAGATATGAGTATAACCCCATAAGCTCAAGTTGTAAATTTGATAAGCTGTAATTTGGCCGCACGAGTTAGCTGCTTAATGGCATATTCACGCTGGCGAGCGGTATGCTCATCGGGAAGTTGTTCGGTATAGACCAACGAAACGGGTAAACGAGCGCGAGTATATTTTGCCCCCTTGCCTGCGTTGTGACTTTTAAGCCGAGCCGTAACATCCCAAGTCCAACCAGTGTAGAGACTGCCGTCAACACATTCCAGAATATAGACAAAAGCCGGGCGAACTTGCCCGGCTTTTGTCTTAACAACTTCTTCCTCGTTCACCTATAACCCGCTGCGACAGGTGAGGTTTCGTCTTCCTCCGAAGTTTCTACTGCGTTAGTCTTATCCAGTTGTTTTTTCAGGCCAAAGACGATCAGACCATTGGTAATAGTCAAAGCACCCTCGGCCATTCCGTGTAGCGCATCTACATGGGCCAACGTAGTCGCACCAATGACCTTCAAGGCGATAAAGCCAGTGGTAGCCGTAACCGCGATAAAACCCAGCATTGCCACAAAACCAATGATGGTTATGGGGTGGAGCAAACGCGGATCAAGCCGATAAATTCGCCAGATCAGGTAGAGAAAGAGCAGATAAGGCACAAGAGAAAGCATCATAACCGCATTATCCACGCTGCACCTCCTTCTTCTGAGGAGTTTGCCGGGGCTTTTGCTTCAATTCTGCCTCTATCGAACGTAGAAAGAGGAAGGCCCACAACGCAAAGCAGCAACTACCGATCAAGGTCAAGTAGCTCTGGGCCACGTTAATTGCTTTCCACTCGTCTATAGTAATGTGATAAATAATGGCACACAGACCACTGAGCATATAGGGAATCATTACCAACGGCATCCGGCGCAACCAGACATTATTCAGCTTACGGCCCAATAAATAAAAGAGTAGCATCGCTACACTCCACTCGGCAATACTACCCAAGTGAACTATCCAAGTAGGAATTGAAAGCAAGCCAATCATTTAAGTACTCCGTAAACCTGTGCTGGTTTGGGTCGGAGTGCCACTACCGGAATACTCCAACGCGCAAAATTAAACCACATCTTGCCAAGGATTCTCAAACCACTAGTGATAGGCAGTTGCGCCATCTCTTTATGCAGGTAGCTATCGAAGGTCAGACGCTGTACATCAATATCGCGGCACATTTCGGTGAAGACCTCGAATTTTTTGTCGCTACCGAAATAGATCTTCTGAAGTTGGGTCAGGAAGGTATACATACTGCCGTACTGCTTCTTCCAGCGGCGTTGATACTCCTGCAAGTTAGCCGCGCTAGGTGAATCGGCGTATTTCGCTAGAGTTTCGGCGGCCAGTTTACCGCTCTTCATCGCCCAATAGATCCCTTCGCCACTGGTGTTAACCACCATCCCGGCCGCATCGCCCACCAAGACCGCCCGGTCAAAGGCGATTTGCTTTTGGGGACGCATCGGGAGGGCGTGAGCCTCCGTAGCGATAATTTTACCATCGGAGAGTTTCGAGCCTGCCCGAATACGTAGGTTTTCGAGGTAAGCCCGCACATTTTGCGATTTATCCGGCCCGGCTCCTACCCCCACCGAAACGTGGTCATGCTTGGGGAAAATCCAGCCGTAGAAATCGGGTGAAATTTCCTGACCGAGATAGAGTTCGGCCCGTTCGCGCCATTCGCTCATCTGGCTCTCTGGTAGGGTAATGCGATACTGCATCGCCACCGCTTGGGGTACACGTGGTGCGCCGACTACTTTGGCTACCTGCGAATAAGCACCATCGGCCCCAACTATCATATCAGCCTCAATCCGCTTTTCTTTGCCCCGCTCAATGTAAGTAGCGTAGACCCCATTAGGAGTTACTTTTAGGTCGCTAATTTTGGCCTCGATTAGTTCGGCTCCGGCTTTGGCGGCCTCTTGTCGCAGGTAATTATCAAAAACTTCCCGACGTACCATTCCAATATAATCATGATCGGTGGGCTTGCTACCTGCCACTTCAATCTGGGTTTCGCGGTTGGTCGGTGAAAAGACGCTGGTATAACGCATACGGCAATCAATTATCTCTGGCGGAACGCCAAACTCACTCATTACAAGGGGTGGCACTGCACCGCCGCAGGGCTTGGGCTTGGAAAAACTGCGTTCCACTACGACTGTCTCCAACCCACTTTCGGCTAGGAATTTTCCTGCCGTTGCACCACCAGGTCCGCCGCCCACCACCAGCACTTTAGCACGAGCCTTAGCCATGCGCTACTCCTCCACTTATATAGACTTGGAATCAAAAAAAGCATTTTCGGCTGGTTTAATTATAGGTTAGGCTTAGAAAAAGCTACAGTAGTCTTTGCTACACAAAGTAACACAGGAACATCGGCTGGCGGAGCAGCATGGTGGCAAAGCCGTTACAATAGAGTAATGACAACTACAAATGAGTGAGGTGGACAGATGTTTAACTCGACATCTAGGCACGTCCAGAACTTAACGAAAGGCAAGGGAAAATCACGACCACTGGCACTACCTACAAATCGGGGATCACGTGTAGGTTTAGGTGGTGGTGTTTTGCAAGCGGAGGAGCGGTTCCATAAGAATAGTACGAGTGATGAAGACGTGAAACAATACACCAGACCGGGAAAATAGGGTTAAAAGGTTAGAGATATTTTCCAGAATTTTAGCTAAACAAACTGAAGACCGAATGCCTTGAGGGTAGGGTTATTCACCAATTCCCAAGTCGGGACAGCATAGTTAGCAATTAGATAAAGCCCGGCAAAATGTAGCCCAATAACCGCTTTCGAATCTAGGCTGTAGATACAAGAACCACTGTTGCCGCCTAATGTCGAGCAATCGTGTTGAAGAGCTTTGACCTTGTGACCAAAACTCTGAAAATCCGCCCGGCCCAAAGTATAGCCCGGCGCAATGCGCTTCTTATCAAAGACACCCTCAAAAATCTGCATCTGGAGCGAAATAGAGTCGGAACGGCGGCGATCCAAGGCAGGATAGCCCACCGTCGCCACCAACCCATTTTTAAGGTCAGGTGGCGGAGACCCGGCCAAGCACAAAGGCAAACAAGGCGGCCCCTGCTCACCCCACTCTACCTGCAAGACGGCCAAATCCCAATAATTATCTACCAGTTTGGCCTGTTTGATGGCAGCAATTTGGGAACGATCCACTTGGTATTCTTGGGCGTAATCAATTTGAGGGCGCAAGTCACTCCGCAAGGTCAAATCGCCATCACCTCGGATAAAGAATTGGGCCACATGGCGATTAGTCAAGATCAGATCAGGTGCAACCAAAAAACCTGTACCAAAATAGTTAAGCGGGTTTTCAGCAGAAAGCTCAATCCGTCCTACCGCCGGGAAAATAGCTTCTAGTGTGGCTTGATGTTCTTTCAGCATCGCCCACTCATTTATACTAGGTGCTTTAAAAGTTCCGTTCTGAATTAGTAGCGAAGGACGGCTCTCCTTCAGGATAATAGCGGTGAGTGCTTGACCCTCTTCCCCATCTGGCTCGTGGTTACTTTCTAGGGAGGTGAGGGCATTAATGGCTCTGTTAGTCTGTCGGTAGTCCGAGAGAACTGCCACCATATCTACCTTTCGCCTACCATCAGAAGCGGCAAGGGGAACCTTGGCAGAGGTAATCGTATCTTCCGCCTCGTCTCTGCGCTCTTTCAAACGGATACGCGCCACGCTAAAATCACCAATCACCCGCCACAAATAAGCTTTCTGTAAATCATCTAATGCCATAATTTTACCTACTTTCAATCTTTATCAACGGACTGAGCCGCTTCCTGCATTTCTTAAATCAAGATGGAGGGAAAGGGCTCCGCCAAGTGAGCTTACATTACCACTATCTTTCCTCAGAAGTCAAGATGGAGGAAAGGGCTCCGCTAATGGATGTGGAGGGTCATTAGCAGTGACTAGATTTATGGATTTTTTAGTTTTAACCTTGCGTACACCTTTGTTTACCTACATTTAAACCAGTATTTGTTATTAACTATATAAGCTAGTAGTGAACTACAGCAACAGCACAAGAATAAATCTGTTCGATACACTTAACCCTAATGGCTGGCTCTAATTGGCTCCATTCAGGCAAGGTTCGTGTGCTGTATAGTATTTTAATCCTTTAATACCCAAAAGTTAAGAAGATTCGTAGAGCCTAGTTTTGGCCCGAACAATAGATAGAGTTTTTAGTCTGGCTCTATGTTTTGGGCCGGGTAATTCAATAATGGAACTTGTCTGCAACGATGATGCGGGGACTTCCGATAATTGTTGTAAAAACTGCTCAAAGAGAGGATGAGGATAAGGGAGATGGTATGCCGGGTAAGTCAGGACATCCATTGTACCTTCTCTGGTTAAGGGT
The DNA here is from genome assembly GCA_013390945.1 of Candidatus Chloroheliaceae bacterium. Lineage (GTDB taxonomy): Bacteria > Chloroflexota > Chloroflexia > Chloroheliales > Chloroheliaceae > L227-5C. Next base: position 3,863 of record JACAUC010000203.1, on the reverse strand, counting down.
TTAAGGTCATCAGACCTTAAAAACATATAAAGCATATAATGAATGTAATGAGCGGGTGCATAAAGCATCCGATGTGTTGAAAGGACAACAATAATGCAATTAATCCGGCAACCTGCCTATGATTTGAAAGAGCGACCTTTTATTGTAATTTGGGAAACAACCCAAGCCTGTGATCTTGCTTGTCTCCACTGCCGGGCCGGTGAGCGACCTGACCATGACCCTGACGCACTTACTTTTGAAGAAGGTTGTACCTTGATTGACCAAGTGGAGAGCTTTGGCACTCCTCGTCCACTCTTTATCCTCACCGGGGGTGATCCTTTTAAACACCCTGACATCTTTAGATTAGTACGCTACGCCGCCGACAAAGGCTTGCCAGTGGCTGCTTCCCCCTCTGGTACGCCGTTACTCAATCGTGAGAACTTGCAACGCCTGAAGGATAATGGAGCTAAAGCCATCTCCCTTAGCCTAGATGGTTCGAATCCTACCATTCACGATGAATTTCGTCGAGTTCCCGGTTCCTACAACCTGACCGTCAATGGCTGGAAGTTGGCCCGTGAAATTGGACTAAAGCTTCAAATTAATAGCACCGTTACGCGCTACAACCTTTTCGACCTACCTGACCTCTTCAACGTAGTCCGCGAATTGGGCGCAATGACTTGGAGTCTCTTCTTCCTAGTGCCAACAGGCCGGGCGGTTTCTGAAGACGAAATTTCACCGGAAGATTATGAAGCCGTGATGAACTTCCTCTACGATGTTTCTAAATTCATCGGGGCCAAAACTACCGAAGGACATCAGTACAAGCGCGTGGTGCTACAACGCGCCGCACTAGAAGCACGTGGTCTGAAGGCCGAAGACTATATGCCTCTAAACGAGACTTACTACAAGCTTAAAGCCCGTTTGGATGAAATTACCCAGAACAGTGCCAAGCCTACTCCCTCGGATCGGATTCAGCGCACCCCGATGCACATCAATTCCGCCGAAGGTTTTGTCTTTATCTCGTTGCGTGGCGATGTTTACCCTAGCGGTTATTTGCCCTTGAACGCTGGCAATGTCCGTGAGAAATCATTGGTAGAAATCTATCGCGACAGCCCACTCTTCCAGTCCTTACGCGATAAGGCCCAACTGGGAGGCCGCTGCGGTGCTTGTGAGTACAAATGGGTCTGTGGTGGCTCCCGGTCACGTTCCTACGCTATGACAGGCGATGCCCTCTCGGAAGAGCCATTTTGCATCTATGAGCCTGGTAGCTTCCCCTTCTCTAGCGAAATCAAAGAACTCGAACTGGCCGAAGCTAAAGGCTAAGCTCTTTCCAGTTCTATAAAAAAAGAGTGTGCTATTTATCTAGCACCCTCTTTTTTTATCTTCTCAAAAATTCGGTGTAGGGGCGTATTGCATACGCCCAATGTGACGCGGGTTTATTCAATAAACCCCTACAAATTGAGAAGATACCTCTTTTTTCTCTTTCTAACTTCTTTATATTTTCTAGTATTTTCTAAATATCACCTAGCTCGTATAGAATCAGTGCGGTAGCGGTTGGCCCGGCAGTTTCCGCTCGCAGAATACGTGAACCAAGGCTGATAGTCTGGATTCCGGCGAGGGTAGCCTCTGCTGCTTCTGCCGGGCTAAAACCGCCCTCTGGCCCAACTAGCAAACTCACGCTAGTAGGTGGTGGCGTAGTACGCAAGACCTTACGCAACGAAGAAATCTTCTCCTCTTCCCAAGCCATTAATTTTAGGCTCTCTTCCGGCATAAGTTTTAAAGCTTGCCCGAAAGGAAGCGGCTCAACCACTGACGGCAAAAGGCCACGTCTGGATTGTTCGGCGGCTTCGCGCACAATTTTGCGCCAGCGTTCCATCTTGACAGGACTACTACCCCCGATTACGCGCTCGGTCAAAACTGGTACAAAAGCACTTACTCCGATTTCAGTTCCCTTTTGCAAAACATAATCAAAGCGCTCGCCCTTCAGCAAAGCTTGAAAGAGCGTGACTTGGGTACGTGGTTCGTTGGTAGCAAGTCGCTCTTCGATTACGCGCCCGGTCACAGTACCATTCCGGTCAAAGTGGGTTAATTCTGCCAAATATTCGCGCCCCATCCCATCCAGCAGTACTACGGTTGCGCAGGGAGCCAAGCGCAACACCCGGCTAAGTTGGTGTCCAAACTCGCCTTGCAGCACAAAAGTCTTCTCCGGGGTAAAGATCGAGGCTGAGACAAAAAAGCGGTGTAGATTCAAACGATTTCCTTATTAATAATCAGACAAACAAACGACGCAACCAATCTATCAATTGCTTGGCTTCCGGCTTGGTAGCATCAAAATACTTCAGAGCAATTGCCTGACCTAACGGAGTACCCGGTTTGGTTTGCCATGCCAAGTAAGTATGAATTCGACCTTTACTAGCTGGTATTTTATAGGGTACAAGTTGTTGTGCTTCCTGCAAACTTTTAGCTGGTAAGTTCCACAAAGAGTCATTTTGAGGATCAGCTACAAGGAAAGCTACAAAATCTTCTAGCACCCCCGACAAAGTGTTGTTTGGCATTAGCCAAATACCTATATATCTTCACGTGTAGCAATAGCTAGTTCTTGTTCGTCAAATAGAGTGGGTACAACTTTACCTTTTTTGTTTTCTAAGCGAATAAGCATACCCAATTCTGGATCTTCCATAGTAGCTTTCTGAAAAGCCTCAATACAATCCCAATTATGGGTAGTAGCAAAAACCTGAATATTAAGACGACGAGCTACTTTAAGAATCAAGCGCCACAATTCCAATTGAACCGTATAATGAAGTCCATTTTCAATTTCATCCACAAGTAATATTCCATTTTTGGAATTTACCAAGGCTAAAGCAATTCCAAAGACTCGATTCATGCCATCTCCTAGTGTCCGTAAAGGGATACGATTCTCACCGTCTTTTAATTTTACTAAAATAATAGTATCTCCAGATTCACCAAGAACCGCAACACGATCTACCTGTGGAATTATGATACGTAAGGCTCCTATCACATCCTCTTCTAAATCAGTAAGAGCAACCGTAGCCCATAATTTGCTAATAAGAGCGTCATTCAGTCCATTCGCACGTATCAAATTGCTTGATGCTGGCTCAGACTCATTTCGGATAGTGGAACCACGCAGAATTGACTCTACTCGATAAAGGCTACGAGGAGATGTTCCTCTCCCTACTGCCAAAACCAAAACGCGCTCATTAGCTGTTTCCAAATCATCAAGGCTCACTTCCCGCAATCTGGGTAGGTCATCAGCGTCGCTTTGAGTAACATACCAACCTGACGTTAGAGAAAGTTTATCCGCTTCGCTCCCGATAGGCCCAATAGTAATAGATATTGGATTATTCTCAATACTCTTGTGTTCAAAAAACAGATGACTGATTGTGGAGGTTAGCATTTCTTCATTGTTTTCCATTTCGCTAAGTGATGACCTAAGCACACGGCGATGAAATTCATTACGTGTTATTAAGATGTCACGAATCGTTCGTACTGAACCTCTATTACTATATAGCCACAAGCTTTCTAGTAGAGAAGACTTTCCTACGCTATTTTTTCCCACAATCAAGTTGACGCGACCCAATTGCTCCACACTGAAATGTTTAAAGCATCGAAAATTTTGGATTTCAAGGCTATCGAGAAATAATTTACTCATCAAAACTCCTTTTTGGCCTGAATTTGATAATCTACCTACTTCCCCCTCAAAGGTTCCTTTTGGGGTAATTACTGGCAAGCTGGGGAGAATGTTCCAAACAAACCCACAATATGTTATAATCCCAAACTGTAAAAGTCAAGCATGATACAAGAAGCAGCAAAAGCTGTTGCAAAGTCGAGGAGCTATCCAATCTGGCAAGAGTAGTGGTAGGTGAAAA
>JACAUC010000202.1 GCA_013390945.1 Candidatus Chloroheliaceae bacterium | reverse complement strand
TGGAAATCCCTCCTACAGATGGTGGAAACATCGGGATTGGAAATCCCTCCTACAGATGGTGGAAACATCGGGATTGGAAATCCCTCCTACAGGTGGTGGAAACATCGGGATTGGAAATCCCTCCTACAGATGGTGGGAACATCGGGATTGGAAATCCCTCCTACAGGTGGTGGGAACATCGGGATTGGAAATCCCTCCTACAGGTGGTGGGAACATCGGGATTGGAAATCCCTCTTACAGATGGTGGAAACATCGGGATTGGAAATCCCTCCTACAGAGGATTTAAAAGAAAGGTTAAAAATAAAATGAAAGCAGAAATACCAATGGTGGATATAGTTATTCCGGTCTACAATGAAGAAGCACAGCTTGAGCAAAGCGTAAAGACCTTGTACAACTATTTGCAACTACAATTCCCTTATACTTGGCGGATTACGATTGCCGATAATGCCAGCCAAGATCAGACTTGGAAAATCGCACAACACCTTGAACAAAGTTATCCCGGCCAAGTGCGAGCTTTGCACCTAGATCAAAAGGGGCGCGGGCGGGCGTTGCGCTATGCTTGGCTTAGTAGTGATGCCCAGATAGTAAGCTATATGGATGTAGATTTATCCACCGACCTGAATTGCTTGTTACCGTTGATAGCACCTTTAGCAAGCGGTCATAGCCAAATCGCGATTGGAAGCAGGCTGGCACGAGGGGCTAAAGTAGAGCGGCAGTGGAAACGTGAGGTTATTTCACGTGGCTATAACCTGCTGATTAAACTGGTCTTTGGGCCAGTCTTCAGCGATGCCCAGTGCGGCTTCAAAGCAGTCCGCCGGGAATTGTTGCTCCAAATGTTGCCTGAGATCGAGAACAACGAGTGGTTTTTTGATAGCGAAATGTTGCTACTGGCCGAACAGAATAATATCCGAATCCACGAAGTGGCTGTAGATTGGGTAGAAGACCTCGATACTAGGGTTAATATCAAGTGGACGGTTACAGAAGACTTGAAAGGCTTGTGGCGTATGCGACTAAAGTTCTGGCGGGGAGGTGGGTTGCTTCCATTGGCTAAAGAAAGCATCCCCTCCGCCCGACAAATCCAAGCGGCTTAGCCACAGGAGTTTTGTGGTAGGCGGCTCCGTCCGCCGATGTTCCAAATGTAGTTTTGTGGTAGGCGGCTCCGTCCGCCGATTCTACCTAGTGTCAAGTTGGGGTAAGAATTCTAGGAAGAGTTCGACAATTTTAGGATCAAGCTGAGTGCCGCTAACTTTTCTAATTTCAGCCAAGGCTTCTTCGGAAGTCTTGGCTTTGTTATTAATATGACCTGAAATTAATTCTTGATAAGTATCTACTACGGCTACAATTCGGCTACCGATGGGAATTTCTTCGCCACCTAGACCAGAGGGATAACCCTTGCCATCATACCGCTCGTGGTGGTGTAGGATAACATTGGCGGCCATAGCTAATTTTTCTACTGTGCCAATGATCTTGGCCCCAATTTGAGTATGTTTCCTAATTTCTTGCTCTTCTTCAGGGGTCAACGGCTCGGTTTTCTGCAAAATTGTGTCGGGAATACCAATTTTGCCAATATCGTGAAACATTGCACCGAAGAAAATCTGTACCATCTCTTCTTGGTTTAAGCCCAAGCGATGAGCCAAATGTTGTGAGATGTCGGCTACCCTCTGGCTATGCCCCTGAGTATTTTGGTCTTTTGCTTCTAAAGCGCGAAGCAAAGCCCCACTGGCTCCTTCCAACATGGGGGCGTAAAGCTTGAAGGTGGTAGTTTCACGGACGAGGCGAGCCTGCTGAATGGCCGTTTCAATCGAGTCGAGTAGCTCTTCTTCGGTAAAGGGTTTGGTGACAAAGCCAAGTGCGCCACTTTGCATAGCCTTGACTGCCATCGTAACCGAACCGCTACCCGTAATAACCACACTTGCCAAGCCTGGGTCAACTCGTTTGAGTGCATTTAAAAATTCGAGGCCGTTCATACCCGGCATATTAATATCGCAAGCCACCAGATCAAAATTGGTGGTACGAACCAGTTCGAGGGCGTTCTCGGCCCTTGTAACGGAAGTGGTTTGATACGAATGTTTTTGTAAGAAGCGTGAAATAATAAATAAAATAGCTGGATCATCGTCTACCAACAAAATGGTGCCACGTGGCTTAGTATTCTGTTTGCTTATACCATTTTGATGTTGCATTTTACGTAGCCTTTCCCGTCCAAAGTTTATTAGAGTTTAATCAGAACCCCCAACTACAGTATAATGGCAAGTTACTAGGTTGTCTATAACCTGATAGTCTGATAGCTCAGGCTACTTAAAGTAATAAAGTGGCTAGTTCGGCAAAATTCTCTACCAGCGCAGCAGGATTTAGCTCTCGCAAGCGGTCGGCAGACCAAGCCCCCCAAGTAACGGCAATCACTGGCACACTTGCCCGATGAGCGCATAAGAGATCATTATCGGTATCTCCGATCATCACGGTATCTCTTGGACTAAACCCGGCTTGCTCCATTAAAAGATTAAGAATATAGGGATCGGGTTTAAGCCGCCACTCCCCCGGCTCGGTACCTTGGATATACTGGAAATAGGGCGTAAGGCCCAGTTTATTGGCGATAAGTTGGGCATTGGGATGAAATTTAGAGGTGGCGATAGCCATTAGTTTATTGCCTTCGCGCAATTTTTGCAGCAGATCCAATCCGCCGGGGTAGATAGCGGTATTAGTTGCACAGTTTTCGCGGTAGTAATTCCGAAAGGTCGTAACAAACTCTTCCAGCAAGTGATGATGAGCGGTCGGCAAAAGGGCAGCAAAGATTTCATGCAAACCTTTGCCCATATAGCGATCCACCAATGCTCGGTCGAGTTCTACTTCCGGTATTCCCCCAACGGTGGTAAGGGCATAGGTTAAAGCGACGAGAATATCGGCGTTAGAATCTATCAAGGTTCCGTCTAGGTCAAAAATTATAAACTTGCGGTCTTTGAAATTATCCATACTCATTTTACTCAGGCTACTCGATAATAGGTAAGGTTGTTGTGTTGCTCTGGTATAACCCTCTTTTCTAGCACTAGGCGTTCCAAGTGGGAAAGGGTTTCGCCTAAAGCAAGGAAGCGGTCAAAACCGTCTAAACGATCACCCCAAATACTCTTGACCACTTCGGTTGCCGTTACTGGTTGTCCCTCGATAGCGGCATACATCTTTTCTAGGCGGTGCTTATGATGTTCCAACAAAAAAGCCAGCCGTTCCCGATAATTTTTAAAGGGCAAACCATGTGCTGGAAAGATTTCTTGTAAATCCAATTCGTTAATCTTTTGCAACGAATTCATATAGTCGCCGAGAGGATCAACGGTCGAGCCGGGATATTTGCCGATATTGCTGCTAATACCTCCCAACAGATGATCGCCGGAGAGCAATATCCGCCGCGCTCGGTTAAGAATTACAAAATGACCCGCCGTGTGGCCGGGAGTCCAGATTATTTCCCATGTTCCTTCTAGCCCTTCGCTTAGCACCAGTTTTTCCCCCCCAGCCAGAGGACGATCCTCCGTTCCTAGTTCGGGCGTGGGAGAGAACAAACCGCTTGGTGGATTCAAGGCCATCTCGTTAGCCCCATTGGAAAGAAACCATTCTAACAGACGCTGCTCGGCCTCTTCTGGTTTGGAGGAGCGCTCTTGCAACACACTCAATTCAACTCGATGGATGTGGAGCCGGGCTGTAGGCGCATGTTTGCGAATCCGGTGAAGCTGTCCAATATGGTCGGGATGGGAATGGGTTACAAAAATATCGGTTAAATCCGAAAAATGTAGGTTCAACGCTTCCAAAGAGTCGTTTAGGGCTTTCCACGAGTCGGGGGTGGGCAAACCTGTATCTATTAGCGCGAGGCGTTGGTTCTCTTGGAGTAGATACACATTAATATGGTCTAGTCGGCCCGGCATAGGCAACCGGAACTTATATATTTTATTGGCTACTTCTTTTATCATTATAAAAATTTCTCCTGCTTATTTTATAATTTACGTGGCAGGTTCGTTATTTTGAATCACGCGCCAGCCGCGCTGTTGGGCAACTGCCGCCAGTTCTGGTTCAGGATCAACTACCGCCGGATGGCCGACTAGTTCCAAGAAGGCCACATCAGGTAAAGTGTCACCATAGCCGTAGGAGTGGCTCAACTCATATCCTCGCTCCGCTGCCACCTGCTTTATTCGTTGGGCCTTGCCTTCACCTTGGCAAACTTCTTCGCCTGCTCCGGTATAGATACCCTCTTTATGCACAAGCCGAGTGCCTTCGCCGCTGGTTGCGCCCAAAGCTTTGGCAAAGGCCGCTACCATTTCCTGCGCCCCGGCACTGACTACCACCACTGGAAGACCCGCTTGCTGATGTTCGCGGATGCGGGCCAAACTACCCGGCTTGACCTTTTGCAATAACTCTGGCCCTACTACGGCGTTAATGCGCTCCATCTCGGCGAGAGTGTGGCCTTTTATCAGGCTGGTCAGGGTGAAATAATAGACTTTGGTGCGTAGTCGGCTCGACCTTGGGATGGGCTTGCCCACCAAATTAATTACCACCATTTTAAAAACTTCCCAACGCGAAAAGATACCAAGCCTAGCCCCAACTTCCACAAAGAGACGGGGGGCGCTACCGGTGGTTAAAGTTCCTTCCATATCGGTAAATACCGCCGAAGTCATAAATCATCCTCTTCTTCTTTAGTTCTGCGCCCGATAGACAAGAATTGCCGCCAAGACCCAATTTTTAGAGTGGGCAAAAACTTCATAAAAATGGTGCGTGGCACTAACACCCCAAAAGATATTATCAATCATAACAGGAGTGCGCGTCAATCATTTTCCGTTCTAGGTTCAATCCGTTCTAGGTGTTTATATTAAGAGGCGGTGATGGTCAAAAAGGCTTATTTCTCCAATCCGTTTTTGACGGCATACAGGGCCAGTTGAGTGCGGTCGGCTAGGCCCAGCTTGGTTAAAAGGCTGTGAACATGGGCCTTGGCGGTACTTTCGGTAAAGGAGAGACGAGCGGCGATCTCTTTATTGGAAAGCCCTTGCCCTACCAAACGCAACACTTGTCGTTCGCGGTCGCTGATGGTATTAAGCGCATCGTCAAATTTAGGATGTGGTTGGCTAACACCGCTAATCAAGCGATGAGCCACTTGGGGGGCCAAGGCTGGTTCACCCCGTACCACCTTACGAATATATTCGATCAGGTCGTGTTCGGCGACATCTTTGAGAACATAGCCACTGGCTCCGGCTCGTAAAGCTCCAAAAATCCGTTCATCATCGGCAAAGGTGCTTAGAATAATTACTTTAGAATGGGGGCTCTTCTCCAAGATACTTGGTAAAGCCACCAACCCATTGAGCCGGGGCATCTCCACATCTAAAAGCACGACATCGGGCTGTAATTTTTCGGCCTGCTCGATAGCTTCAAAACCATCCGCCGCCTGACCAACTACCTCCAACCCCTCTTCCGATTCGAGTAGGCTGGAGAGCCCGCGCCGCACTACCATATGATCATCTACGATTAATACTTTAATCAGCTTTTCCAATGTTACCTGCTTTGGTAGCTAATTTAACTGACCACAATATCTTGGCGAGTCTTGACCTCCGCCCTAATTCGGTCAATCAATTCCTCTACTGGCATCGCTTTGAGGTCTACCCCACTGCGAAGGCGTACAGAGACGACCCCATCTTCCGCCTCTTTATCGCCCACAATCAGCATATAGGGAATCTTTTTAACCTGAGCGTTGCGGATCTTCTTCTGCATAGACTCACGGGCCTCATCCAGTAGTACTCGAATACCACCTGTCGCGGTAGGTACCTCCGAACTAAAGAGCCGTTCGTAAACTTGATGGGCATACTCTTTGTGTCGGTCAGAAATCGGGATGATAACCGCCTGTACTGGGGCAAGCCACGTCGGGAAGACTCCTGCATAATGTTCGATTAGGAAGGCCACAAACCGTTCGTGCGAACCTAGCGGAGCGCGATGGATCACGTAGACCGGATGATCTTTGCCATCCTCGCCCTTATAGCTTAGTTCAAAACGCTCACTTGCCACAAAATCAAGTTGATTGGTAGAGATGGCGTATTCCGTGCCGATGACGCTCTTAATCATAAAGTCAATCTTGGGTCCGTAGAAAGCGGCTTCGCCCTCCGCCTCAACGTAGGGATAGCCCGACTCGTCCATAGCCTGTTTGATGATCTCCATGGCCGCCAACCACTTCTCCGGCTCATTGACATATTTATCCAGCTTACTCAAATCAGGCTTGGAGAAGCGCATATAATACTCTTTGATACCCATCATATCATAATAACGGGCGTGTAGGCGCATTACCTTCAAAAATTCGTCTTTGGCCTGATCGTAGCGACAATAAAGGTGGGCATCGTTTTGGTTAAAACCGCGCGTTCGCATCAAGCCACTAAGCGCCCCGCTCTGTTCGTAGCGGTAGACTTGCCCATATTCGGCCATCCGCAAAGGTAGGTCGCGGTAGCTACGCAGTCGGGCCAAATAAAGCTGATGATGGTGAGGACAGTTCATCGGCTTGAGAAAATACTCCTCGCCCTCGATTTCAATTGGGGCGTACATATCTTCGCGGTAATAGGGCAAGTGACCAGAGCGATAATAGAGCTTGTCTTTGGTAATATGGGGAGTAGACACCCGCACATAACCATCGCGGCGTTCTTCCTCTTTCGCCAGTTTCTCCAGTTCCTCCCGGATAACCGTACCGTTGGGCATCCAGAGGGGTAAACCCTGCCCCACATCGTCAGAGAAGGTGAAAATGTCTAGCTCTTGTCCTAGCTTGCGATGATCGCGCTTGCGAGCCTCTTCTAGTTGCCAGAGGTAGTGATCCAACTCTTCTTTGGTACTAAAAACCGCCCCATAAAGCCGTTGCAGCTGCGGGTTTTTCTCGTTTCCGCGCCAATAAGCCCCGGCGATATTCATCAGCTTAAAGACCGCGATTTGGTTACTGCTCTCCACGTGGGGACCACGACAAAGATCGAGAAATTCACCTGTTTTGTAGAACGAAACTTGGGCCACACCGCCGCTTTCATTGCTACCAATTACATCCTCATCGCCCGTCTCTTTAGCCACCGCCGTACTGCCTTTTTCCTTGAGCAGATTCAACAGTTCCACCTTGTAGGTCTGACCGCGCCGCTCCATTTCAGCGATAGCCTCATCCACTGGCAACTCAATGCGTTCGTAGGGGAGCTTCTTATTTTTTAGCTCGCGCATCTTCTGTTCAATTTTGCCTAAGTCGGCTTGGGTTAATTGTACGGGCAAATCTAAATCATAGTAGAAGCCATTTTTGACGGCAGGGCCGACTCCAAAACGGGCCGTCGGCCAAAGTTGTTGTACGGCAGCAGCCATCAGATGGGCCGCCGAATGGCGCATCCGCTCCAGTTCCGCCGGGGCTAATGGCGCTGGGATATTCTTAGCTTCAGTCCCTTTTTCAATTGGTTGACTCATTTTTTTACCTCGGTTGACTTTGGGGAGAATAAGGGGTTATAAAACAAAAAACCCCCTCGCCCCGATCAATTTTGAACGAGGGACGAAAGGCTCACATCTTTCGTGGTTCCACCCTGTTTCCGTCTGCTGACCTACTACTTACCCTTACCGGGCAACCATTTACAAAGAGACAGCGACGCTCATTACCAACGATAACGGGTTTAACCGCGCTCTTTGACCAGAGGGTTTAACGGAGCGACTCTTGGGTGGTTTTCGCTAGGTGATAAGCTAAGGAGGTTTGCAGCCAATGACCTCTCTTCTCTGGAGCAATTAGCCTAGTTACTCTTCCCAGTCTTTGTTTTAAAATATTAACTTAGGTGAGAATTATAACGCCCTTACCTAATGGTGTCAAATAAGTGAAAATCAACAGGCGGCAACCAGTTGGCGCAGCATCCTACACAAGCGGGCTTTTCGACAGAGGTTTGGTCAGGGAAAATTGATCTTGACCTACCTCTGGTCTTGATTTAGGCCAAAATCTTATAGGATGCTGCGCCAACTGGGTCAACTGGTTGTGCCGCCTGTTGATTTTCACATAACACTATTCTTGCCAGAAGTGTTGCTTCGTCAGCCGATTTTCCACACCACTTTCTGCTATAATAGTACCCACAAAAATCTTCTAAAACCAACAGAGAATATACCTGAAACTAAGGTTTTAAATGACAACACCACCCATCCAGATCCTTGAATTGATAGATTCCTTCCGGCAGAATTATCGGGCTTATAAGTTGCCCAACTATAACGAAACTCAAACCCGCCACGAATTTATTGACCCCTTTTTCGAGGCATTGGGTTGGGATATTAACAACCAGAAGAAAGCCGCTCCCGCCTACCGCGAGGTAATCCACGAGGATTCGATTCAAGTTGGTGCGGTCCTTAAAGCACCCGACTATAGCTTCCGGGTAGGTACTACGCGCAAATTCTTTATTGAGGCTAAAAAGCCTTCGGTCAATATTTATCAGGATACCAGCCCGGCTTTCCAACTCCGCCGCTACGGGTGGTCGGCCCAACTCCCGCTTAGTATCCTGACCGATTTTGAGGAGTTTGCCGTTTATGATTGCCGGGTAATGCCCAATAAAGAAGATAGTGCCGCCTATGCCCGTTTGGATTACATCAAATATACCGAATATGCCGAGCGGTGGGATGAAATTGCTGAACGATTCTCGCGCGAAGCGGTCTTTAGTGGTTCGCTGGATAAGTATGCTGAAAAACTCAAGGTTCAAAAAGGCACTACAACGGTAGATGCCGCTTTCCTCAAAGCTATCGAAACTTGGCGTGAAATCTTGGCTCAAGATATTGCCCGACGTAATCCCCAACTCTCCCAGCGCGACCTAAACTTTGCGGTACAAATTACCCTTGACCGGATGATCTTTTTGCGGATTTGCGAAGACCGCAATATTGAGCCTTACGGTCAATTGGAGAGCCTGAATAGTGGCTCCGGGTTATATGAGCAACTGATTCGGCGTTTTCGGGCGGCAGATCTGCGCTACAACTCTGGCCTCTTCCATTTTGAGAAGGAGAAAGGCCGCGACGATCCCGATGGCCTCACCTTAACGCTCTCCATTGGCGATAATCCACTCAAGCAGATCATCCAACAGATGTATTATCCCAACAGCCCTTACGTCTTTAACGTGATTCCGGTGGAGATTTTGGGTCAGGTTTACGAACAGTTTTTGGGTAAAGTAATCGCCCTCAATTCGACTAGCCGTAGCGTAGTAATCGAGGAAAAACCAGAGGTTCGGAAAGCGGGTGGCGTTTTTTACACGCCCTCTTACATCGTGGACTACATCGTAAAAAACACCGTCGGTCAACTGCTGGAGGGTAAAGACCCCGACGGGGTTGCCAAACTCAAAATCCTTGACCCAAGTTGTGGCTCCGGTTCTTTTCTCTTGGGAGCCTATCAGTTTTTGCTGGATTGGCATTTAAGGTGGTATTCGGACAATAATCCTAGCAAGCAGATGCGAACTAAGAAGATTTATCAGGGGGCAGGCGAAGAGTGGCGGCTAACCACTACCGAACGCAAACGCATTTTGCTCAACAATATCTATGGGGTAGACATTGATAACCAAGCGGTAGAGACTACCAAACTTTCGTTGTTACTCAAAGTGTTGGAGGGGGAGACGGGCGAAGGCTTAGCCGCCCAGCTCCAAATGTTTCGGGAACGCGCCCTCCCCAACCTCGAAAGTAACATCAAATGTGGCAATTCCTTGATCGGCCCCGATTTCTATAGCCAACAAAGCCAGCAGATGGCGATGTTTGATGAGGAGGAACAGTACCGCCTTAATATCTTTGATTGGCAAGCCGATTTTTCTAGTATTATGAAAGATGGCGGTTTTGATGCTATTATTGGTAATCCACCTTATGGTGCTTTCTTTAGTGAGTTTGAAAAGCTATACATTAGAGAAAGATTTAGATCTTATAAGTACAAATATGATAGCTATATCTACTTTATAGATAAAGCACTAGGGCTTACCAAAGAGCGAGGTTATGTTAGTTTTATTACACCGGAATTATGGTTAAAGCTTGAAAATTGCCAACCCTTGCGCCAGCTTATTGCCGAGGAATCAGGATTTGAATTATTGAGAATATGCGGCGAAAATGTCTTTGTCAAAGTAGTAGTAAATACTATTGTTTTTGTGCTTCATAAGAGTGTCAAAGTAGAACGTTTAAGAATTGAGTCTCAGGGTGACAGTTGGGTACTACCCTCCGCAATTTGGAAAGCAGATCCATTATTCGCCATAGATTATAGACTTAGACCAGATAATAGTAATCTAGTTGCAAAAATTAAAGAATCAAATTCGCAACCTTTAGCTTATTTTGGCGATATAATTCAGGGAATCACTCCATATGATAGATACACTGGTCAGGATGCAGACTTAATTAAAAAGCGAGGTTATCACTACAGTTACAAGCATGATGAGACTTGTGGGAAGTGGTTAGCTGGAAAAGATGTCGTCAGATACAAAGTGGAGTGGAGTGGTGAGTGGCTAAGCTATGGAGATTGGTTAGCTGCCCCACGCGAGGCTCGCTTTTTTAGAGAGAGTCGGTTACTTTTCAGAGAAGTACCAGGAAAAAATAAACGAATCCAAGCTGCCATTGCCGAGGAAATATGTTATCATGGACATAGCATAACTCCATTTAAACCTTTTTCAGCTAATAAGGTTCATATTTATTATTTACTTGGAATTGTTAATTCTAGGATACTTAGTTGGTTTGGTGAACTAACCTTACCAAATTTCGGGAAGAATATTTTTCCTAAATTAAATCCTCAAGATATTAAGGCACTTCTTATCCGAACCATCAATTTCGCTGACCCTACCGACAAAGCGCGACACGACCAAGTGGTAAGTCTGGTAGAGAAGATGCTTGAGTTACACCAGCGTCTAACCACCGCCCGAACCACGCAGGAAAAGACTCTGCTCCAACGCCAGATTGATGCCACCGATCAGCAGATTGACCGACTGGTCTACGAACTCTATGACCTAACCGACGAGGAGATCAAGATTGTGGAGGGACGGTAGGGGATTTCTAAGTCAGTAACCACAGCCCCTAAAGGTAGGGCTGTTGCAAAGTCCCGCTCTGACAAGTTGGGTGGTAAGTCAAGATCAACTGACGGAGCAGCATCCTACAAGATTTTGCCTTCCGACTAGAAT
>JACAUC010000201.1 GCA_013390945.1 Candidatus Chloroheliaceae bacterium | reverse complement strand
GAAATCCCTCCGACAGGTGTGATGCAATATCGGGATTGGAAATCCCTCCGACAGGTGTGATGCAATATCGGGATTGGAAATCCCTCCGACAGGGCTTTGTTACAAGGTTAGGAAGTGGCGTTGCGTATTTGGCGATAGCGTTCAATAAGCGTGTTAGTTGAGCTATCTTGGGCGAATTTAGAGTCGGTTGTGCCTTGAAGTTCCGGCACAATCTGACCAGCCAAGACTTTGCCAAGTTCTACGCCCCATTGGTCGAAAGAGTTGATGTTCCAGATAGTACCCTGTACAAAGACCTTGTGTTCGTAGAGTGCCACTAACTTGCCCAGCGTCTCCGGGGTTAGGCGGGTGGCAAGGATAGTGTTGGTTGGGCGGTTGCCCTCAAAGACCCGATGTTGTATTTGGAAATCTGGCACTCCGTCGGCCTTGACCTCCTCGGCGGTCTTTCCGAACGCCAGTGCTTCGGTTTGGGCAAAGAGGTTTGCCATCAACAGGTCGTGGTGTACGCCAATCGGATTCAAGCTTTGGCAAAAGCCGATGAAATCACAGGGGATCAGTTTGGTTCCTTGGTGGATCAGTTGATAGAAAGCGTGTTGACCATTGGTTCCTGGTTGGCCCCAGATAATCGGCCCGGTCTGATAATTGACCGGATTGCCCTCTAGGTTGACGTGTTTCCCGTTGCTTTCCATATCAAGTTGTTGCAAGTAGGCACTAAATTTTCCTAGATAATGGTCGTAGGGTAGGATTGCTACCGTCTCCGCGCCGTAGAAATTGTTGTACCAGAGGCCGATGAGGGCCAGCAAGACCGGAAGGTTGCGTTCAAAGGGGGCGGTGCGGAAGTGTTCGTCCATCGCGTGAAACCCGGCCAACATCTCATGATAGTGATCCGGGCCAATGGCAAGCATCAGCGAGAGGCCGATGGCCGAGTCGTAGGAATAACGTCCGCCCACCCAATCCCAAAACCCGAACATATTGGTGGTATCAATGCCAAATTTGGTCACTTCCTGAGCGTTAGTAGAAACTGCCACAAAATGTTTGGCGACGGCCTGATCGTCCCCTAGTGTTTGTAAGCACCATTGTCGGGCCGAACGAGCATTGGTCATAGTTTCAAGGGTGGTGAAGGTTTTGGAAGAGATGATAAAGAGCGTTTCGGCGGCATCCAGATCATGCGTGGCTTCGACAAAGTCGGTGCCATCAATATTGGAGACGAATCGCACGGTAAGATTACGGTCACTGTAGTATTTCAAGGCTTCATAGGCCATCACCGGGCCAAGATCGGAACCGCCGATTCCAATATTGACGACATTGCGAATAGGCTTGCCGGTGTAGCCTCTCCATTCGCCACTCCGTACCCGGTTGGCGAAATCGGCCATTTTGTCCAGTACCGCATGAACTTCAGGTACTACATTTTCCCCCTCTACCACAATTGAAGTGCCTTTTGGTGTACGTAAGGCCACATGTAAAACGGCTCGTTTTTCGGTCACATTAATCTTCTCGCCCCCAAACATCGCCTCAATGCGCTCACGTAACCCGGAAGTTTCGGCCAGCTCCAGCAGTAATTTAAGGGTTTCGGTGGTCAGGCGATTCTTAGAGTAGTCTAGGTAGAGGCCGACCGCTTCCAGCGCAAAGTGTTCGCCTCGTTGAGGATCCTCGGCAAAGAGTCTCCTAAGATGAAGCTCGTGTGTTTTTTGGTAATGTTCCTCCAGTGCTTTCCAAGTAGTGCGTTCAGTCAACGGTGTCGAACTTGTAGACATATTTAATTTCTCCTCTGTAATTAGCCGCCCCTGACCGTTAGCGTGTTGAGTGGAAGGAGCGGCAAACACTTTCCTCTTCAATTTCAGTTTGTTATAGGGCTTATTATAGGGCTTATTAGAAGGCTATGAAAATCAGCCAGACTTTGTGCGGTGTAATTAATCCTAAGATAATAATAGAAGAATTTTGGGTTTTTCAAGAGGTTTGAGGGGTTTGATTGGAAGAATCCACCTCCTAAATCAGGCCCATCTCTGGAAAAGCGTCTAATGGGCCTGATTTAGGAGGTGGTTATGCCTCGTTCCCTTCCACTGTAGTACAGCCCTCGGTAAAGTTAACTTTCTCCAAGAATAGCTCAGGCTTGGGTTCTCGTAATTCCCGAAAATATTCCCGTACAATTGCTTTCAAAATCGCCCAGCCTGCTGAAAGGGTTGATAACTTAGCCTTACCCGCGATACGTTCATATTCAAAGCTAGGAACTTCTACTACGTGTAATCCATGCCGCACCGCCCGTATATTGCTAATAATCTCGCTGGCCCAGCCATCAATATCGAGGGCAAGGTAGGCTAGATTATAGCGCCAAGTGGCATTATAGCCGTAGGTAATATCGGTATAGCGTGTGCCAAAGAGGAGGTTGGTGAGAAGAACAAAACCCCGATTGCCCCATCTTCGGTAAAGAGGCATATCCGCCGTCTCCGCTCCTTGTAAAAAGCGCGAGCCTTTAACAAAATCGGCATGGGCTAACAAAGCACAAAAGAGCGGGATCTCCTCTGGGTCGGTCGAACCATCTGCATCTAGCATCACGACTATATCTCCAGTGGCGGCGGTACAGCCAGTTCGTAGCGCGGCTCCTTTGCCACGCCCCTCTTGCACTATAACCCGGATATTCGGCCATAATTGTTGTGCCACATTAATGGTACTATCGGTGGAATGTCCGTCTACTAAGATGACTTCATAGACCCAACTTGGAATACGGGGCAAGACATACGGTAAGTTCTCGGCCTCATTTAGGGCCGGGATTATCACACTTACCTTAGCCTGCCGATGAGTATTCAAATAGGGTAAGGCTATTTTATGTGAAATCCTTTTGACATTATTATCTATTTTCACCAACATAATTACTCTACTCCACTTCTTAAACCTATAAGTTAGTTAACTAAATACTCCCATAAAATTAGAAATGTTCAAATAACCCGAAGATTATAGGCCGGATAGATTTACCTTGAATAAAAACCCATCTCCTCTCAATAGCATAAACCTGCCGCAAGTTGGTTTCATTTTGGGCGTATGCAATTCTCCTCTCAATAGCATAAACCTGCCGCAAGTTGGTTTCATTTTGGGCGTATGCAATACGCCCCTACTCTGAAATATTGAAATGGTAAGTTTTAACGTTCTTTCGGTTATGTATTGCAGCTAAGCTAGAGCGAGAAAATAAAGGAGAAGCCAAACCGACTAGTGAAGATAAAACCCTTATTCACTTTATGATACCACATAAATCGCTATTGTCAATTCATTTCAATAAATTTGTAAAGTTTGCCGACAAGATCACCAGATGGAATCTAGGCTCTATCTGTAGACCTTGCCGGATTAGCCGTTGCTTGTTATGATAGAATAAGTAAGAGTTAGCGCGTAGTCTTTGTAGGGAGCAGTGACTACGCCAAACGCATCTCTTTCTTCCGCAAGCGGGACCAATTCAGAGCTTGTCGGCGAGTACTATGACTAATATCCCCCAAAAGTACTAGTCAGGCGCAATAAGGTACTCTTGTTGTGTTGGTAAGCTTTTGGTATTATGTTAAGTGCATTAGGTAATCGAGAGCGGCGTTAGCTCGGCGGTTTAGATGCTCCGCATTCAAGCTTTGAAAAACGTTCAGTCGTCTGAGAGGGGAAATGTAATGCTGAAACTCGGTAAATTTGGCATCTTGGGTGTCTGCCTATTAATTTTTGGCTTGATAACGGGGAATATTACACCGCATACACTAGTGACGAGGGCTGCCCAAGTCTGTCCCCCAACTGCTGTGGTAGATCCCACTTTGGCTACGACCGCCCTTCTTGAAATTAACAAGTATCGCCAGAGTGCTGTAATTTATAGTGTGGGTATAAGTCCTGTTTTAGGTATTCCCCTTTCGGTAGGTGGTTTGAACAACCTGCCAGTTTCACAAAATGTAAATAATAGTATAGGTGCCCAAAATCATGCGACTTATCTGGCAAATACTCCCGCTGAGTTTGGCTCTGCTTACGAAGTAGCGGGCAATACTTGTACCACCACTCAAGGAGACTGGGCAGCTAAAATTGCCGCCAAGTTTGCCAATACTACTAGCCCGACTGATGCGATAGACCAAGCGATAAACTCAGTTTACTTGCGGCTACCGCTGCTTGACCCCTTGCTTCAATCGGTTGGGTTAGGCTATGATTCGCGCTACTCTGTAGTTGACGATACCAGCCCTTCAAACTATCTAACCTTTACCTCGTCACTACCAGCTTATTTTAATGGTTATATTGTGGGTTATCCTAGTGCCGGTACTTTAATTCCGGTTTCTACTAGTTTCCTTCCCGGCGAAGGTATTACCAATACTACTGCTGCTTCTAAAGCTAGGACAGCCGGTGGAATTATTAGTGGAACCAACACTATCGCTGGTATCCAAGGTGACCCGCTTACTAATCTTAATGTCCCTTCTACCAAGGTAGGTTACCCGGTCAGTATTCAATTCGATCCAACGTATTACAAAGGTCTGAATATTATTGGGTATAATCTACAAAAAGCGGGTGCGGCTACTCCTGAACTGGTTTTTCTCAAATCACCTACTGATATAGCCAATGTTTATAGTTCCTTGTATAGTACTGTTCCCACCAATAGCGTTTCAATGTTGGCTGCCGTGATGATACCGTTGAACCCACTATTAGGGGCTACGCTCTATTCAGCTACCTTTACCTTCACCACCAGTTCGATAGTTACACCAACTGGAGTTACGTGGTCTTTTGTTACTGGGGCCGCTGCGCCGCTTCCTACGGCCACGCCTTTGCCGCCGCGCACCCCCGGTGATGGGAGCGAACCTGGTTACGATCCCATTACGGTTCCTACCATTACTCCCCTTACGCCAACCCCTACACCAGGCTTACCGGGAATGCCCTCCTTGCCGACTCAGGGTGGACCATCCTCTTTCTATAAGCCGATTCCTGCCAATGGCGACAATCCAGCCCAGTTCTTCCGAATTTGGCGGAGGGTGGACGATCCGGTGGAGAACGGTTTAGCTGGTCGCTCTTGGCTCTATGGCTCCTTACCCTATGGTTTCTCTATTCTCTATGAGAATTACGATGGCAGTAGGCGCATTGTGGCTTACCACGACAAGGCCCGTATGGAGATAAGCCTAGCCGACTCGGAGTATGTCTCCAATGGCTTATTGGTTAGAGAGCTGATTTCTGGTAATCTCCAATTGGGGGATACGCTCTTTGAGCCACGCACTCCCTCTTATCAAACCATCGCGGGTGATCCCTACGAGTTGAACCCCAACACTCCGACTTATGCCGTGTTTGCTAGGGTGTCCTCGCTTTATAATGATAAGCGTTCCCCGGATCGCACAGGACAGCAGGCGATTGAAACCATCACCCGTGATGGCTCCACCAATACTAATGCGGGTATTGCCGCCTATGGTGTTACTTATGCCTACTACGACGAGGAACTTGGACATAACGTTGCCAACCGCTTCTGGGATTTTATGAATCAGAGTGGCTTGGTACTCGGCGATAATTATTACAACGATCAGGTCTTCCCTTGGCTTAGCGTGATGGGTTTACCACTCAGCGAACCTTATTGGGTGCAAGCCACTGTTGGTGGACAGTTAAAGGATGTGTTGGTGCAGGTCTTTGAGCGTCGAGTGTTAACCTTTACGCCCTCTAATTCTTCAGCTTTCCAAGTGGAAATGGCGAATGTAGGACGAGCCTATTATAAATGGCGCTACGGTCAGGAACCCTAATCCTAATTGGGGATTGAGGGTTGAGGGTCAGGTGTAAAAGTCTGATCTCGTTCTGGCTATAGAATAGAGGTAAGGAGCAGGCAAGGGTGTCAAATCTCTCTTCCCATTATCCTGATCCCCGACCCCTGATACCCAACTTGCTTGCTGGCGATGTGCGCCACAGGTTGCCGCCGAGAGGCCGTCTCTTATTAGGAGGCGGCTTTTCGGCTTTGTCTTATGAGGGGGAAAAATGCTATTTCTTACCGCACCTCATGAAATGTATAGGGAGAGCTATCTCGAAGCTTTGCAAGAATTTCATGCAGAAGGCCGCAACCTCCGGTATGATTTAGCTCAATTAACCCAAGATTTCGGTAGCTTTGTTTATAAGTTGCTGGCTCTCTCCGACCCTCTCCAAACCACCCCACCTCAGATTACCCAGACGATTCTCTGGTTGATTTATGGGGCTGAATTTATCGGGCGGATTTCTCTTAGGCAAGAATTAGACGAACATATGGCCCGCTATGGTGGTCATATCGGTTATGAAATCAGACCTTCAAAAAGAAACCAAGGCTACGGTAGGCAAATTTTAACACTTGGGCTAGAAAAAGCTCGCGAGCTTGGCCTCCTCAAAATACTTGTAACTTGTGATATAAATAATATCCCCTCCAAGAGGATTATCCTGTGTAATGGTGGTATCTTCGAGAGTACTGTCGAATTGGGGAATGAGGCTACTAAAATATTAAGATATTGGATTGACCTTGGAGAGTAAGAGACCTTACAATCCACTCTACGGCGGGTTTATGGTTTACGTATCATCTCAAAATTTCGTGGTAGGGGTCTATTGCATACACCCAAAGCGAAACCAGTTTACGGCCAACCTGCGGCGGGTTTATGTGAACTGGGTCAACTAGTTGTCCAATAGTCCAGCCTACAACCCCTACTTATGGGGAAGATACCTATCACCCTCTTCTTTTTTCTTCGCTCCAGCCATAATAGCCCACCCCACAGACGGCTAAGCCTACTAAGAAGAAGACGGGAACTAGCCCTATCAAATCGCCCAAAGTACCAGCAAAGAGAATGGGGAAGATACTGACGAAATTGGCAAAGGTGAAGTAAGCGGCAAAGACTCGCCCTACAAGCTCTTTGGGTGATTGCTGTTGCAAGATGGTGAGGGAGGAGACATTTAACAATCCGATCACAAAGCCAAAGGGGATTGAAAAAATAATCAGCACCGCAAACAAACCCGGCCCTCCAATATGCACCCCTTTATCAAAAATATTAACCCATAATTCGGCTAAGGGCTTGACTAGACCCACAATACAAAGATTGATCCCTAGTGCCACGCTTGACCAGACTAACATCTGGCTACGGTTGTGCGGGGTAATTAGTCGCCCCACCACCGCTACGCTCAAACCTAGCCCTAGACTCATCGGGGCCAATACATAGATAATATCGCCTGGCTCTTGACCTAGTCCTTTTTCTCCGATATATGGAATACCAATAGCTGTCATTATAAAGAGGGCGCTTTGGACAGTCGAGAGGTAAATGATTGCCAGCCAGATTTGTCCTCTTGCCCGGATAAAAGCCCAACCCTCCTTGAGTTCTTTCCAGATGGTAGTAACCATTCGTCGGGCATCGTCCTTACGCTCGATGGGTCGCTCTACGTTATTGGGGAGCCACCAAACCAGCAGGAAACAGGCGAAATAAAGCACCGAAATGGCTGCAAAGAGGTTTTCCGGCCCTATCAAACGGGGCAAAAGCGGGGCCAGAATCGAAAAGCCCACAAACATGGAGGCAAAGAAGGTGACCTGAAAAAAGGAGTTAGCTTTGGTCAATTGGTTTGGACTGACCAGCAAGGGAATCATCGCGCCCTCCGCCGGGCCAAAAAACTGACTAATCGTAGAGAAACCGCAGGTAATGAGGAAAATAATGGGTACGGCCACCCCTATTGGTAGCCCACTCATTAAAACCAACCATGGTACGATTAAAGCACGAAGTAAATTGGTATAAATTAAAATATAGCGTTTATTAAAACGATCTACAAAGACCCCGGCTAAGGCACTAAAAAACACGCCGGGTAAGACAAAAGCTACCGTCTCAATGGCAGCTGCCGTAGGTGAGCCTTTAGTCAGACGGCTAACGTAATCCACTAAGGCGAGATTGAGTGTATTTTGGGCTGTTTGGGTTAATGCTTGGGCCACCCAAAGCAACATAAAGTTGCGGTTGCGAAAGAGAGAGAGTTCTTTTTTAGGCGGAAGACCTGAATCAGCTTCAATTGTAAGGGTCTCGGAGGCTACCTTCAAACTACTACCCTCTGTTGGATGGTTAGTATTACCCCTCCCCACTTGGCTAGTCTGAGTCAGAGGACCCTGTGACTCATTTGAATCTTGGTTAGGTTTTGAGTGTTGTGAGCTAAATGACATTCACCCTCAGTTAACGTCTAACTGGTACTCGGTTAATTGGCGATAAGCTCCTCTTGAAGCAAGCCTTTATAGTGGCTTAGGCTGAGAAGTAACTATACTTATATTTGGTTGGTTGCATGAGAAAGATAACTTTTAAAGCGTCGCTCAAAGATTGAACGTGGCAACAAGACTTTATGGTCACAGCCCAAGCAGCGCATTCCAATATCAGCGCCTACCCGCACAATTCGCCAATCCAAGCTGCCGCAGGGGTGAGGTTTGCGTAAGCGCACGTGATCCTCGACCATAACTTCAGCGGCCAGAGGGGAAAGACGCATCTCAGACCCAGCCTTACTTTTTTTCTCGCTCCCTTTCACCATTTGCCACCTTCTAGGCTCGCAAGAATTATAAATCCCGTTTGGAACTTATCTATTCTCCATTAAGAAAAGAGCTACAGAATATTATACCATATTTACCTATACCATTCTTATAGACTTATAGAAATTCGCGCAAGCTACGAGAGAGGCGGGGATGGCGTAACTTACGTAGGGCTTTGGCCTCGATTTGGCGTACCCGTTCGCGGGTGATGCCCAGTACCTTCCCGACCTCTTCCAGCGTCCAAGGTCTGCCGTCTTCCATCCCACTTCGTAGGGCCAGCACCTTCTGTTCTCGTTCGCTTAAAGCTTTGAGCGATTCGCGTACTGCTTGGCTGAGTAATTGGCGTGAGGCATCGGCTTCCGGGTCAAGGCTATTGGGGTCTTCCACTAATTCACCCAGCGAACTATCTTCGCCCACTGGTTTTTCTAGGGAAACGGCTTCTTGGCTATAGCGTAGGAGGTCTAGAATCTTTTCCTCTTTTTCGCCCATTTCTCCGGCTAATTCCGCTGGGTTTGGTTCGCGGCCTAGTTCATCGCTTAATTTTCGCTGCGCCCTTGAAAGGCGACCCAAGTCTTCTACCACATGTACGGGGATGCGGATGGTGCGAGCCTGATCCGCGATGGCTCGGCTGACGGCTTGGCGGATCCACCATGTGGCGTAGGTGCTAAAGCGAAAACCTAGCCGATAATCAAACTTCTCGGCTGCCCGCATTAGACCAATATTGCCCTCCTGCACTAGATCCAGCATCGAAAGACCCCGCCCCTGATATTTTTTAGCAATACTCACGACTAGTCGCAGGTTTGCCTCTACCAAGCGTTGACGGGCATAGTCATCGCCTGACTCGGCCATTTGGGCTAACTTTAGTTCCTCGTCTACGGTCAAGAGCTTGGTGCGCCCAATCATTCGTAAGTAGTCGGCGAGGGCATCCTCGCTGTGATAGCCTTCACCTTCAAACGGCGTTTCGGTTAGGTCAAGTCGCCCAATAATAGCGAGAGGCACTTTCGGCAAATTCTCCACCACTATTGGAACAGTTTCAACGGTTGCAATAGCTTGCGGAAGCAGGTCAAGCAAATCTTCGGTCATTAACTTAGCGGCTTCTTGATCTAGTTCCTTCAAATCCTGAGCATCTGGGCCTAATTTTTCGGGTGGCTCGGACGGTTCCGGTTCAGTTGGAACTGGTGCTGCAAAGAAGTTTTGGGTCTCTTCGTTTTCCTCGCTAATCCCTACCTCGATTAGGCTCTCACTGGCTGCGATTGGTAGTGCCTGAACCCCGTTGGTTCGTCGGGTACTTCCCCTCGTGGCCTTTGAAGGTGCTTGGCTTTCGTTGTTAGATCTAGACTTCGTTCCCATTGGCAAACTATTCCTCTACTAATAGCTTTGGCGCTCTAACTGACCCATAACCATAAATGGAAGCACTTCGGTTATTTCATATGTTTTAAGCTTCTTTATCAGCACATTGGCAATGACCGCATAGGTACGGGGAAACTGATGTGAAGTTTCTCGGCTGCCCTGCTTTGCTAAATGAGAAAACCCCATAATTGAAAGTTTTGTTTGCGCCTATACTTAAAGTTCCTGCACATCATAAAACGTCAGGGGCTAGGAGTCAAATAGATATTTTGTGGTGTCGTCAGACCGCTTGGTCTGTACTTCTTCTTACTTTACGAGATATACGATATAGTGGTACAATCTTGAAGTTCTCTCAGACTTTGTTAATTAGACCAGAAATTTATATTTAGATTGGAAAGGGAAATAAATGACCGTTTATGAAGCTATTAGGGCGCGACGTAGTGTAGGGAAAATGAAACCCGATAGGCCACCCCGTGAAAAAATAGAACACATTTTAGAGGCGGCTACTTATGCTCCCGACCATCACACCGTTGAACCTTGGCGCTTCTTTGTGATAAGTGGCAAAGCTCGTGAGGAGTTGGGAGAATTATTTGCCCGACGCTGTAGCGAACGCCTGCCCGAAATTGCCAGCGAAAAGGCCCAAACACTTTTGGCAAAAGAACGAGGCAAGCTCTTACAGGCTCCGGTGGTTATTGTAGTTGCTTCGGTCAAGCCTGCTTTGCCAAAGGTGCTTGATATTGAAAATGTGGAGGCTGTAGCTGCCGCCATTCAAAATATGTTACTGACTGCCCAAGAAGAAGGTCTTGCCTCTATCTGGCGTACCGGAGAAGTTAGCTATGATCCTGAAGTTAAAGCCTTCTTTGGTTTGGAGCCAGAAGAACATCTGGTGGGTTTCATTTATCTGGGCTATCCTGCTATAACGGTTTCTCCTCGCGAGCCGGGTTCTTTTGAAGCCAGAACTCGTTGGCTAGGCTGGGAAGAGTAGTTCGCCTTTATTTTTGACGGCTCTTTATCTAACTGGCTTACAACTTTACATAATTCTATTAGGTTTGTGACGACCTAGAAATCATGATAGACTAACTTAGTCTATCGAACCGTAAGTGCCTAAAAATTGTATTGAATATGATCTCAAAAAATCGCGGTAGGGGCGTATTGCATACGCCCAACGTGAAACTAGCCTATGACCCACTTAGGGCTTAGGGTGGGTTTATGCAATAAACCCCTACTTAGGGCTTAGGGCGGGTTTATGCAATAAACCCCTACTTAGGGGCTTAGGGCGGGTTTATGCAATAAACCCCTACTTAGGGCTTAGGGTGGGTTTATGCAATAAACCCCTACTAGGGCTGTTGCAAAGTCGGAGAGCTATCCAATCTGGCAAGAGTAGTGGTAGGTCAAGATCAACTGGCGGCAACCAGTTGGCGCAGCATCCTACAATCTTGGACTAAGAGAAAGCTAATAGGTAGGCTAAACCAGTTTACAAATAGTTTTCCATAACC
>JACAUC010000200.1 GCA_013390945.1 Candidatus Chloroheliaceae bacterium | reverse complement strand
AAATCAATTGGTAGGGGCGTATTGCATACGCCCAAAACGCGCGGGCGTATGCAATACGCCCCTACTACCAAGCCTTATTGATTTGCAGCCAAACCAGCTAAGATATTACAGGCTTCTGTCAACTGTGATAGAATTATAGCACAGGCCCGGCTTGGGGGTAAAATTAACCCCAAATTAAGGGGGATAGAGGATTTTGTGATTAACGGTATTTTAAATCTGTATAAACCAGTGGGACTAACCAGCCATGATGTCGTGGCCAAGGTACGCCGGAGCTTGCGGGAGAAGCGCGTAGGCCATGCCGGAACCCTTGACCCGGCAGCAGAGGGAGTGCTGCCGGTCTGCGTAGGGCAAGCCACCCGCGTTGTAGAGTATTTGAGCGACGCGCGTAAGATTTATTGCGCCGAAATAAGGCTAGGTATTACAACCGATACTTATGACCGCGAGGGCATGGTGACCAGGGTAAGCGAGGTGCCAAACTTTAGCCTCGAAGAGTTGGAGCAGGCTGTTGCTCGCTTTCGGGGGCCAATCGAACAAGTTCCGCCCCTTTACTCGGCCATCAAGGTGGGTGGTCAGCCGCTCTACAAAATGGCACGGGCGGGTAAGGGCGATCAGGTGGAACTAAAGCCGCGCCCGGTTGAAATTTTCACCCTAGAAATTACGGCTCTAGCGTTGCCCTTTCTAAAACTGTGGGTCGAATGTAGCAAGGGTACTTACATCCGTTCTCTAGCTTTTGACTTGGGGACAACGCTGGGATGTGGGGCTTATATGCAGCATTTGGTACGCCTACAAAGCGGCCCTTTCCAGATTAAAGATACCCTCACCCTAGAAGAGTTACAGCAAGCCGCCAAGGAGGGTACGGAGGCTTTGGAAGAATATCTCTACCCGTTAGATACGGTGCTAACCGAGTGGCCTGCTTGGATTGTAAACGATGCTACCGCCGAGCGGATTCGGCAGGGCCGAGATATTTCACCAGCGCAGGAGGGAATAAGTGGCGGTTGGCAGTTGAATAAGCAAGTAGGCGGCTATGAAAAAACCGTTCGGCGGGTCTATACCGCTGGCGGTGAACTCTTGGCTTTAATGGAGCGAGTAGGCGAAGGCTGGCATCCAGCCAAAGTTTTTATTGAAAAAGGATCAACTTAGAGTGGACGTACTGCGCGATCTAAAGGAATTAGTGTTACCGAACAGCACCAAGCCAAAACTAGTGCTAACTATTGGCGCGTTTGATGGAGTGCATATCGCTCACCGCGCCCTAATCTCCGGGGCCGTGATGAGTGCCAGAGAGCAAAATGCTCAGGCGGTGGTACTGAGCTTTGACCCACACCCCGATACGGTGGTTCGGCTTGACCATCCCCCTATGATTTATATGACCGATTTGGAAGATAAGGCCCATTTAATTTCAGAGATTGGGGCAGATAAACTGATTATCCACTCCTTTACACCAGAATTTGCCCGTTTTACCGCCCAAGATTTTTTAGAGATGGTGCTACAGACCGGAGAAGTAATCGAAATTCATGTGGGCGAAGATTTTGTCTTTGGCTATAAAGCGCAAGGCAATGTAGCTTGGCTTCGGCAGGCGGGCCACAGACACGGTTTCCAAGTGAGAGCTTTGGCTCCGCTGGAAGTGGATAACGCGGTGGTAAGCAGTACCCGCATCAGGCAAATGCTCTCCACTGGAGCGGTAGATTCCGCCGCCCGGCTATTGAATCGTCTCTATAGCCTAAAAGGGCAGGTGGTTCATGGCAACCGCCGAGGACATTTGATTGGCTTCCCTACTGCCAACTTGACCATTCCGGGTAGCTTTGCCATCCCCGGCAATGGGGTTTACGCCACTCTTACCACCATCTACGAGGTGGAGGGTGAGGGCAAACCACGCCTGTCGGTTACTAATATAGGAGTACGCCCCACCTTTGATAGCGGTGAACGCAACATCGAAACTTTTATCCTCGATTACTCCGGTGATCTCTACGAAAAAACCGTGCGGGTGGAATTTATCCAAAAGCTGCGCGACGAACGCAAATTTTCTGGCATTGAGGCAATTCGCGAACAGTTAGGCCACGATGTCGAAAATGCCCGCCTCGTTTTTGGCGAAACGGGCTATGATTAAACCCTATCTTCTCAATATCATCGCAATAAATCGTGGTAGGGGCGTATGGCATACGCCCAACCTGCGGCGGGTTTATGCAATAAACCCCTACTTATTGAGAAGATAGTAATTTACCATATCTCTCAAGGGCGGTGTAGTTACATAAAAATTTAGTTATTCCTTCTTAGTAACCCTTTACTGCTTGGCTGATTTGCAACAAAGCATTGGCAATAGCCTCTTCCGCTCCAGCCTCGTCGCCTGCATCTGAAATAAAGATGGCGACGATTACCGAACTATCCTTCTTGAGATCGAAAAAGCCTACCTCATTACGTACTCGAGTACCTGTGCCGCTTAGATGCAAGTAGTTAACTCCGGCAGGTAATTTGCGTCCAAAAAAGTTCAAGGGTGCATCCTTTGGATTGGAGCGACGGCTTTGTAATATAGCACTAATCCGCGCGGAACTCTCCTGATCTACCACTTGGCCCTTGATTAATCGCTGCATATACAAACCGCTATCTTGGGCAGAGGTAAAGTTGTTATTAGGATTGCTTACATCACCCAAAAAGCGTTGGAGTTTAGTCTGTTTGTAGCCATTAGTCTGAATATATTGGTTAATTCGGTCAAAGCCGCCAAGCTTCTTGATTATAATATTGGCCGCACTATTATCGCTATAGATTAGCATCGTACTGATAAGTTGGTCATAGGTGTAAGTATTGCCGACATTCCCACTTAAAATCCCCGTACCAGAGGCTATATCGGCCTGACTGACGGTATAAGTTTCGTTCAGGTTAAGTTTTCCACCCGGCTTGCTTTCTTCGTAGGCAGTAGCCGCGATCCAAAGCTTGATAACGCTGGCCGAGGGCAACTGAAGTTCGGCTTGATTGCCGATATTTGTACCATCCGGCAAAATGACCAAACTGGAATTTGTAGCAGGCAGATTCTTTAAAATGGTTTCAAGCGCTACATTATCAGACCCAAGCGGAGCAGGAGTGGGCCTAGTAACAAGAGCAGTCAGAGTAGCCCTGACTACCATAATTTCGGCGGCATTGACCGTAGCCGTAGCACTATTGGCGGCTAAAAGATTGGCCGAGGAAGCCAGCGCGGTTTGAGTACCTCTGAGGTTGGGTGAAGGTGTGATACCATAAGTTGTAGCCACTCCAGTAGTAACAACGGTGGCAGTAGCCAAAAAAACTCCAGTGTAAGTGGTGGGGTTGACAGGTGTGGGAGTGCTACTGGAGAGCAATAGGTAAAGAACTCCACCCAGCAGAACCACCACCAATCCAATAAGGCCAAAGACAAGTAAAGGTGGTCTTTGGCGTTTCGCTTGAATTATCTTAGGCTTACCCCCAGCCCTTTCGATCAGACCAGAACCAACCTGCGTTGGTAAAGCAAGCGTCGGAGCGGCATCAAGATGGGGTCGCGTAGCTACACGTGGCGGATTCGGTCTAGTAGGTTGCTCCATATTCAAGGGTGGGGCTGCACCTAGATACATACCCGGCTCATTCAGACCCGCTTGGATAATTTTGGCAATCTCTTCTGCTTCTTGGTAGCGTTCCTCTGGTTTTTCCTGTAAAAGCTTGAAGAGAACTTCATCTAACCAATTCGGGATTTGTCCGTTAAACTGGTTGGTCGGAAATTTTCTGACCTTAGCATACAGCCGCCCGGTTACCATTTGATAGAGAATCAGACCGAGAGAGTAGAGATCGGAGGCGGGAGTGAGATAGTTATAGCCCCCAGCCTGCTCCGGCGATTTATAGGCGGGTGAACCGGGATGGCGTTGGTTGGCATAAGTGGTGCGTTCACTCTCTTGACCCACTTGGGCAATTCCAAAATCGGCTACTACCGCCTGCCCATTCTTTCGCAGCAGGATATTGCCCGGCTTGAGGTCGCGATGCACAATATCCATCGGGTGCTGATGAATTTCGGTAAGGGCATTGCAAATATCTAGGACAATTTGGCAGGCTTGTTTAATCGGCAAAAGGGGACTATTCTTCAATAAGTCGGCCAGTGAACCACCTTCCAAATATTCCAATACCAGATAAAAATTCTCGTCATCTTGTTCCAGCCCATAGACCGTGATAATATTCCGGTTTTGGGTGAAAAAAGCACTAACTGTCGCCTCTCGCCGGAAGCGAGCCAAGTAACTATCGAAAGTGCCTTCGCCTAGTCGGTCTTCTAGGGTAGTCTGACTTTGGGAAAGAGTTTTAATGGCTACTGTTCGGCTTAGCAAAATATCAGTAGCCTTGTAAACCAGCCCAAATCCGCCTTGCCCTAGCGTAGCTTCAATGCGATACTTACCCAGCAGGATTGCCCCAACCTCAATCTGTTTGCCCATACTTTCAAATCCCTATTTAGCGAACCATTAAATTTAACACCAGAATTTTAGCAAGCGGCTGAATAAGTTTCACTTCAGATTCTCTTATCTTAATCCCGGAACTCCACCAGAGTCGGATTATAGTAATTACTGTTGACGGGTTGGTTAGACTGGTCAAGGCGGTTTTGCAAGCGCAAGCGCTGGTTGCCCAACAAACCAAACGAGATATAAGGCGAATCGTTGTAACCAGCAGTTCCCGGAGGGAAATGCAACTCCATACGAGTGCGTTCAAAATATTGCACTAGGTAACGTTGCCCATCGTCCGGGTTCAATTCCTCAAAAACGTCGGTCTTGGGCAGACCCACAACAGCAAGCCCTCCCTGCTGCTGCCAAGCGGTCAGGAAAAGGCCCGTGACGGCGTGGCTGGTTTCTGGAAACCAACGAGTATCAGCGTTAAGGGTGGCGGGTACTTTTTCTGGTAGAGCCTGCCCCGCAATAGGGTCGCCCTTTTCGTTGAGCCAACCGTGTTCGTAGAGTAGTTGGTTGCCCAATAAGCCAAAAAGTACCTCGTGGGAGGTGCCCGCATATTCGGGGTGATACTCCATCCGCACCCGCTCGAAATATTGCACCAGATAAAAGCGATTATCGGAGGGATTTTTCTCATAAAATTGACTGGTGCGCGGATAGCCAAAAAGGGTTAGGGAGCCACGTTGCCAAGCCGTCTTAAAAACACCTTGTACCGTATGTCCGGTATCAGGGAAGACCAACACGGTGGTGTGGTCAAAGGGTGCATCAGTTGTCAGCGAGGGTAAGGGACGCTTATTGTAATATTTATAGGAATTATAGTAAGGTTGTTTGGGTTCAAATTTTAGATCGGGTGTAAGCGGTCCCTTATAAAAGACATCTGGTACGGTTCGCATTAGACCGTAACGCTCTTCCGTCCAATCATGGAGCATATGAATCGTGAGGATCGTGACGTAAGGACGGGAGTCCACAAAAGCAAAGGCATCCGTCAATTGTTCCGCCGCTAATCCGGGAGAGACCTGGGTGGTCTCCCAGCCTAGTTCGGTTAACCAAATCGGCTTTCCACCATCACCCTTCTCCACCATCATTAAGCGCAATTGATCCACCCTCGCTTTGTTTAGGCTCAATTCGCGTCCATTCTTATCTTTGTGGCGGTCATGGTTATAGGGATGATAGGCCAGCGCATCAAAGGGACGATTAGCCGCGCCCCAATTGTCGTCGGAATATTGGTAGAGCCAATCGAAAAACTCTGGCCCCACTAGGCTAGTGGCCGCTACTAGTACGGTTGGGTCAGCACGTTTGGCTGCTAAGTAGAAGAGGCGCAACCAATTGGCGTAGTCGCTAATATCACGCTGTCCCATCTTCGGCCAAGCCTCCGGCTCATTCCAAAATTCCCAATAGCGCACCGCTGGATAATGCCGTACCACCGCTTCAGCCAACGCACTAAATCGCGCTTGCGTCGAGATGTCGGATTTAGGGCCACAGGTAATGTCTGCTTTAGCACACTCTGCTGGATTGGTGCTGGCCCAAGGCGGGACGGTCACAAAGCTGGCAATAATTTCAAAACCTTCACTACTCAGCCGATTTAAGATCCGGTCGTTGAGGTTCCAGTTATATTGGCCCGGGGCGGGTTCTAAGGTTTTCCACTCTACCGGCAAGCGGACACTGGTAATACCCAAGTCTTTGTAATAAGCAATAAAACGATCCAAATAAAGATCGAGCCACCAAGGGTGGGCGGCAATTCCAAACTTTTGCCGCATCGAGCCGGTGGGCAGATTGACCGCTACAGGAACGAAAGGCGGGCCGGGTGGACTATCATAAAGGGGCGGGTCAGGGTCTACCGACGCTTCCACCTTGTTTGTAACCAGTACCAGATTACAAACTAGTAGCACAATCCAGAACAACACTACTCTTCGTTGCCAGATACGTCTGACGCAAGACCCTGACAAATTAAGCTCCTCCGATAAGTGGTTTGATTTTAGTTGATTTAGGAGATTTTATTAGTTAGTTAAAAACTTAGCTCCAACTCTTTTTCAGGTCTCTTCTTTTTTTAGTGGTAAAGCATTAAGAGGATAAAACAAAGAGACCCAGATCAAATGAAGGTTAGAAATGCCGTTACCAAGAGGGCCGACGATTTTGAAACCTGACCTCTTGCTGTAATTTGAATAAATTAGGCCACCGCTTACGTTGTGGCCTAACCGGACAATTTTTAGCCTAAAAGCTTAGCGATAACGCGGCCACTGGTTAAGTGGGTGTTGGCCGGGTGAAGTAAAATTAAAGAAAGTATCTTGATACAGGTTTGCAAAGATCAAGAAACTTAGAATCAATATAGTTACGGCGAAGAGGGCTAACAACAAATAGCGTTGTAGGTTTCGCTGATCTTCTTTTTCGTCAATCATAATAAATTACTCTCCATTCTAACTAGTTTTCGGACGGGCCGAAACATCGCCTGAAGCACAGCAGGTTCTAGTGAAGCTGTTTTAAGGTAATAGAAACAAGCCTTAAAATTAGGGCAGGTTAGAAATTTAGTGAATCCTACTATGGCCCTATTATATAGCCTCTTTAACCTCAAAGTCAAGAGCGGATTTTTTCCCCCCAGTTGACCTAGATTTGACAAAGCCGAAATGGTTTGTTATAATGCCTCTTGCAATCGAGGAGGGCACAGGCGCAGAAGAAATGAAGAGCGACCGAGCCACCATTAAGGCTTGACAAAACGGCGAGGTAGCTCAGTGGTAGAGCAGGGGACTCATAAGCCCTTGGTCGAGAGTTCAAATCTCTCCCTCGCCACCAATAGATAGCACAAAAATTAACAATTTAATAATAACAAAAATTTAGACCAGAAATATCAACGCGGGGTGGAGCAGCGGCAGCTCGTTGGGCTCATAACCCAAAGGTCGTAGGTTCGAATCCTGCCCCCGCAACCAAAAATTAATACGATATAAAGGGCGATTAGCTCAGCTGGTTAGAGCGCAGCGTTGACATCGCTGAGGTCACTGGTTCGAGCCCAGTATCGCCCATTATCTGAGGTGGTTGTTAAACTAGGGGTGTAGCTCAGTTGGTAGAGCAGCCGTCTCCAAAACGGCCGGTCGGGGGTTCGAATCCTCTCGCCCCTGCCATTTTCCAATTTGGGATTAGCGCAAGCGCACTTTACGCGCGGCGACGTAGCCAAGTGGTAAGGCAGAGGTCTGCAAAACCTTTATGCGGCGGTTCGAATCCGCCCGTCGCCTCCAATAACACAATTAAATAGTTTTGTTCTCAGGAATAAGGGCGCATAGCTCAGCTGGTTAGAGCACATTCCTGATAAGAATGAGGCCACTGGTTCGAGTCCAGTTGCGCCCACCTTACTCTCTCTGAGAACATCTTTTGCCAAAGGCAGATCCTTTTTCTGCCAATAACTCGAACTAAATTAAACAAGCGGGAGTGGTGGAATTGGCAGACACACAGTCTTGAGGGGGCTGCGCCGTAAGGCGTGAGGGTTCAAATCCCTCCTTCCGCATTCTATCCCACCTAAAAAAATAGCCCAAGTGGCGGAATGGCAGACGCGCTACGTTCAGGGCGTAGTGGGAGTACTCCCGTGAGGGTTCAAATCCCTCCTTGGGCATCTTCATATAATTAATATAAATGGTACAGGTATTCCTGAATGTAGGAGTCCCAAACCGGATGGAACATTTCAACCAATTTACCTCAAGTTGGAATTTAGCAGGTTGTATCGAATATTATGCACCCCGACAGAATATTATATTCTGTCGGGCTTTTTGCATTATAATAATTTTTGGAGGTTCACCAAATGTACATAGGAACAATAGGAGACGATGGGGACGATCCTTGGGAAGGGGTAGGAATTACCTTTAATTTTACACCCGAAACTTTCGCCAAAATTGCCAGCGATGGCAAAGAGTATCGGGGCGAATATGGAACTTACAAGCTTTTAAAATCATATACCGATGCAAAATTTTCTAAAAAGAACACCGCTACGGTCTGCCTTATAAGTGATAAATTGATTCCGGTTGGCACAGTATTTAGCTTGAGCTTGGATGGCTGGTTTGGGGTCTATTATTACAAGTTCTATCTAAATTTACCTTGGAAAAAGCAAGATGAGACTCTCTCCTACAAAGTAACATCTTACGACTATCTGAAAACCAAGTGCTTTGAAACCACAGACTTCAAGAAATTGCCTAAGCTAATGAACCGCGCGGTTAAAAAAGTTATCAGCCTGACCGAGGAGGAATTAGCTTCAAAGCTCACGGATGGTAAAATCACCGAAGAAGGTTGGAGGTAAATAAAGCCTATCCATAGCTGTAAGGGCTGGTCTTTAAAGAGCCAGCCCTTACATTCGCGTAAGACCCTTAGTTTATCGCTAGGGAAATTATTAATAAACCTGACGGTAGAGCCAAGGGGCGGCTGCGCCCTCCTTTTGTTCAAATTCCCGAATCAGATCATCGTGTTGGAGTGTCCAGCCGATATTATCTAAGCCCTGCAATAGACACTCTTGCTTGAACGAGTCAAGCTCAAAATGGTAAACCCGACCACCTGGGGCGGTGACGGTCTGGTCTTCTAGGTTAATCCGCAGGCGCAACAATGGCTCGGCTTCCACTTCGGCAAAGAGTTCGTCAAGCTCTTCTGGCGTGAGAATGAGGGGCAACAGGCCGTTATTGAAGCAGTTGTTATAAAAAATGTCAGCAAAGCCGGGCGTAATGATGACCTTGAAGCCATACTCCTGCAAAGCCCAAGGTGCGTGTTCACGGGACGAGCCACAGCCAAAATTCTCACGGGCGATCAAGACCGACGCATTTTTGTAGCGTGGCTCGTTTAGGATAAAGTCGGGGTTGGGTGTTACCCCATCTTCCTGATAGCGCCAGTTGGAGAAGAGGGCATCCGCAAAGCCTGTGCGGTAAATTGATTTTAGGTAACGGGCCGGGATAATTGCGTCTGTATCTACATTGGCCCGATCTAGTGGCATTACAATGCCGTTAAAAGTCTCGAATGGTTTCATCTAATTATTTCCACTCCCGAATATCTACAAAATGGCCTGCGATGGCAGCAGCAGCAGCCATCGCGGGGCTAACCAGATGGCTACGCCCACCTTTACCTTGCCGCCCTTCAAAGTTGCGGTTGGAAGTTGAAGCACACCGCTCGCCTTCGACTAAATTATCCCCGTTCATAGCGATACACATACTGCATCCAGGCTCGCGCCAATCGAATCCGGCCTCTTTAAAAATTTGGTCTAGCCCTTCTGCTTCGGCCTGAGCTTTTACCAGTCCGCTTCCGGCCACTACCATCGCCCGAACGGTGGAGGCAACTTGCTTGCCCTGAGCAACCCTAGCGGCTTCACGCAAGTCTTCAATTCGGCTATTGGTACACGAACCGATAAAGACTCGATCCAGCTTTAAGTCCTCGATTTTTTGGCCGGGGGTCAGGCCCATATAAAAGAGCGAACGGATAGCGGCGGAGCGTCTGACCGGATCGCTCATCTCTTCCGGGTTGGGTACTACCCCTTTAACGCTTACCGTCTGGCCGGGGTTAGTACCCCACGTCACTTGCGGCTCAATGTCGGCGGCTTGTAGTACGATTACTTTATCATAGGTGGCTCCGGGGTCAGTGGGTAACTGCTGCCAAGTGGTGATGGCCCGTTCCCAATCCGCCTCATTGGGTGCGTAGGGTCGTCCCTTTAGATAGGCGAAAGTAGTTTTGTCGGGGGCCACCATTCCGGCTCTGGCTCCGGCTTCAATCGCCATATTGCAGAGGGTCATCCGGCCTTCCATCGAAAGCGAAGTGATGGCCTCACCTGTAAATTCGATGACATAGCCGTTACCACCGCCCGTTCCAAGTTGACCGATAATGTAGAGAATAACATCTTTAGCCGTTACGCCTAAGCCTAGCGGCCCTTCTACCCGTACCTCCATCGTCTTGGCGCGGGTTTGGAGTAGGGTTTGGGTGGCTAGGACGTGTTCTACTTCGCTTGTGCCAATCCCAAAGGCCAATGCCCCAAATGCGCCGTGTGTGGCGGTGTGGCTATCCCCACAGACCACCGTAGTACCCGGCAGGGTGATTCCCTCTTCGGGGGCCATTACGTGAACAATGCCGTTACGGGGATCATCTAAGTTAAAGTAGGTAACGCCAAATTCGGCGGTGTTTTGGGCTAAGGTGCTAATCGCCAGTGCCGACTCCTGATCTATTACCGGGACGGCACTCCGTTTGCCATAGCTACCGATAGTGGTGGTAGGAATGGCATGATCGGTTACGGCAAAGGTGGCTTCTGGACGGCGCACCTTACGTCCAGTTAGGCGCAACCCCTCGAACGCTTGGGGCGAGGTTACTTCATGAACCAGATGGCGGTCAATGTAGAGGATCGTCCATTGGCCCGGTACTTCGCGCACAATGTGGCTCTCCCAAATTTTTTCAAACATAGTGCGGGGTTCACCCCCCCCGCTCTTCTCTTCCTCAGACATCCTTCTCTCCTAGAAAATATTTATAAATTTTATTTACCTAACACTAAAAGTGTAGCAGAAACCCTTCTATCACTCATCCGGTCCTTTCAGTGCGACCGTCAGATCCCACCGATTGCCAATAATATCAGGGGAGTGGGTGGCGACTATTATATCAAAATCGGTAAGCTTTATTATCTCCTGTAAATCCTTCAAGAATTGTAAGGTAAGATCAACTGACGGCAACCAGTTGGCGCAGCATCCCACAAATCTGGGCCATTCCTCAAGATCCGGGTAAGGCAAGATCAACTGACGGCAACCAATTGGCGCAGCATCCCACAAATCTGTGCGTTATCCAAAATATGGTTAATTCAATTTGATCTTGCCAAACCACTATACCTAAGCGCAGGTCACGGTTGTAGGATGCTGCTCCGTCAGTTGATGGTAGGATGCTGCTCCGTCAGTTGATGGTA